>JBFGIM010000025.1:0-25399 GCA_041577695.1 Myxococcota bacterium
CGGAATTGGCATACGCGACGGACTCAAAATCCGTTGCCCACCAGGGCGTGTGGGTTCGAATCCCACCTCCGGCACCATGTCCACCCGGCGCGCGCCCGCGGGGCGGGCTCCGGGCGAATACGCCCGGCGCTGCTGCGTCGAAAGCGTCGGAGTTCCCGCCACGCCGGACCGTGCCGGTGTGAGCAGGCAACGCAAGACCGGTCCGTAGCGGACCCATCGAAGGAGGCTTCATCCCATGCTCCAGATCGCACGTCGTATCCCTCGGGTTGGCTGGATCACCTTGCTGGCCCTCGCACTCTCGCTCGCCTTTGCCAGCTCGGCATCGGCCCAGATGCGCGAGTTCACCGGCATGGTGGACAAGATCAGCGACAAGAAGGTGATCATCGACAACCGCCAGGGCGACAAGGTCTCTTTCAACCGCGTCGACAGCACGACGGTCGAGGGCGAGAAGACCGCGTGGGACGACATCAAGAAGGCCGACTGGGTGACGGTCCATTGGAAGTTCGTGGACAAGCCCCGCAAGGCCTACAAGATGGTGGTGCTGCCGCCGCGCGACGAGGCCGGCGAGGAGGAGTAGTCCGGCCCGCTCGGATCGCAAGATCAGGGCCCTCCGTGCGGAGGGCCCTTTCTTTTTGCCTCGGTTAGACTGATCGAGAAGGCGAATGCCATGGCTTCTGCCAGATCTCCGCTGCGCCCGAGCGCTCCCAAAGCCGAACTCATGCGGCCGGACCAGTACGAGCGCTACAAGCGTCACCTGAGCCTGCCCGATTTCGGTGCCGCCGGTCAGGCGCGGCTGCTGCAGTCGCGGGTGCTGCTGATCGGCGCGGGCGGCCTCGGCTGTCCGGTGGCGCAGTACCTGGCCGCCGCCGGCGTCGGCACCCTCGGCCTGGTGGACTACGACGTGGTCGATCCGTCGAACCTGCAGCGGCAGGTGCTCTACGGCACCGCCGACGTCGGGCGTCCCAAGGTCGAGGTGGCGCGCGAGCGGATCCTGGCGATGAACCCGGACGTGAAGGTCGAGCTGCACGCCGTGCGGCTCACCTCCGACAATGCCCTCGGGCTCTTCGCCGACTACGACGTGATGGTGGATGGCACCGACAACTTCCCCACGCGCTACCTCAGCAACGACGCGTGCGTGCTGACCGGCCGGCCCAACGTGCACGGCTCGATCTTCCGCTTCGAGGGCCAGGCCACCGTCTTCGATGCGGCGCGTGGCCCCTGCTACCGCTGCCTCTACCCCGAACCGCCGCCGCCCGGCAGCGTGCCCTCGTGCGCCGAGGGCGGCGTGCTGGGGGTGCTGCCGGGGATGATCGCGATGATCCAGGCCACCGAGACGGTGAAGCTTCTCACCGGGATCGGCGAGACGCTGATCGGGCGGCTACTCCAATACGATGCGCTCGAGATGAGCTTTCGGGAGTTCCAGCTGCGCAAGGACCCGGCGTGCCCCGTGTGCGGCGAGTCGCCGACGATCACCGAGCTGATCGACTACGAGGGCTTCTGCGGGATGCCGGCGACCGAGGCCGAGCCGCTGCCCTCGATCACGGCGGTGGAGGCGGCCGCCCAGCTGGCGCGCGCCGCCAAGCCGTTGCT
This sequence comes from Myxococcota bacterium, assembly GCA_041577695.1. Classification (GTDB taxonomy): domain Bacteria; phylum Myxococcota_A; class UBA9160; order UBA9160; family PR03; genus JASJBO01. The sequence continues at coordinate 1,591 of JBFGIM010000025.1, forward strand.
GCTCGACGTGCGAGAGCCTGCGGAACATGCCAAGGCGCGCATCGAGGGCGCACGGCTGATTCCCCTGGGCGAGCTGGAGGCGCGGCTCGAAGAAATCGCCAATTGGCGCGATCGGCCGCTGTTGGTGCACTGTAAGACGGGCGGGCGCAGTGCGCAGGCCTGCCGACTACTCCGGGCGAGGGGTTTCTCCCAGGTCTGGAATCTCGACGGCGGTATCGAGGCGTGGTCCTTAACCGTGGACCCCGACGTGCCGCTCTACTGAGGAGAGGGCGCTAGGATCGGGGCCGCCGGACCGCGCGCAGGAGGGCAACATCATGGGTCTGCGGAGCTTCGTCGTGCGAGGCCTGGCCAAGGAAGTCGAAGAGGACATCAACAAGATCCTCGAGGCGCACCCGGCTTGCCACCTGGTGACCATGGGCCAGAGCGAATCCGGCGATCACATCACCGTCACCCTGATCCTGGCCGAGCCCGACGAGTTGGATTGATCGACCACATCCGGATCGAGAACGCCCGCTCCCACAACCTGCGCGGAATCGAATGCTCGATCCCGTTGCGCCAGCTCACGGTCGTGACCGGCGTCTCCGGCTCGGGAAAGTCGACGCTCGCCTTCGACACGCTCTACGCCGAAGGGCAGCGGCGCTACGTCTCGTCGCTCTCCACCTACGCCCGCCAGTTCCTCGAGCGGCTGGCGCGGCCGGAGGTGGACTTCATCGGGCACCTGCCTCCGGCCATCGCGATCGAGCAGCGCAACCGCACCACCGGCGCGCGCTCCACGGTCGGCACGGCCACCGAGATCCTCGATCTGCTTCGGCTGCTCTACGCCAAGATCGGCGAGACGCGCTGCGCCGAGTGCAGGCAGACCGTCCTGCCCGGCACGGCCCAGGCCGTGGCCGAGCGCATCGGCGAGCGCTGGTCCGGCAAGCGGGTCTCGCTGGGGGTGCTGCTCCCGGCGGGGCGCAAGCCCAGTGCCACCGAGCTGCACGAGCGGCTGATGCGCGAGGGCTACGGTCGGCTGCTCGACGAGACGGGCACGGTGGTGGAGCTTGCGGAGCTCAAGCCCCGGGCTCTTGCGGCGCACCGCGGGCGCAGCCTGGTGCTGATCGACCGGCTGGGCCTGCGCGGCGAGGCATCGCGGGCGCGCCTGGCCGAGGCCGTGGCCAACGCCTTCCGGCGCGGCGAGTCCGAGCTGTGGGTGGCCACCGAGAGCGGCGAGCGCGTCCGCTACCTGGAAGGATTCGCCTGCGAGGGCTGCGGCCGTCGTTTTCCGCCGCTCGAGCCGGCGCTCTTCTCGTTCAACAGCCCGCTGGGCGCGTGTGCCACCTGCCAGGGCTTCGGCCGCGTGGCCGCGCTGGACGAAGCGCGGCTGGTTCCCGACCCCGGCTGCTCGCTGGCCGACGGCGCCATCGCGCCCTTCACCACCTCCCTGGGCGAATCGATGCAGGAGGACCTGCTGGCCGCGTGCCGTCGCCACCGCATCCCGAAGAGTCGCCCCTGGCAGGATCTGAGCCAGGAGCAGCGCCGTCTCGTGATGGACGGCGACGACGGTGACTGGTACGGCGTGCGCGGCTTCTTCGAGTGGCTCGAGGGCCGGCGCTACAAGGTGCAGGCGCGCGTGCTGATCGCCCGCTACCGCCGCTTCGACCCGTGCCCGGATTGTGACGCCATGCGGCTGCGCTCCGAAGCCCTCCAGGTGGAGGTAGCGGGCGAGCACCTGGGTAGCCTGTCGCGCCTGAGCCTCGGCGAGCTCGGGGCATGGCTCGACGGTCTGCAGCTGGACGCCGACGGCGCCGCCCGCGCCGAGCGACTGCTCGAGGCGCTGCGCGCCCGGGTTGGCACCGCCGTCCAGGTGGGCCTCGACTACCTGAGCCTCGACCGCCAGATGCGCACGCTCTCCGGCGGCGAAGCCCAGCGCATCCAGCTGGCGCGCGCCCTCGGCGGCACGCTCACCGCGACGCTCTACGTGCTGGACGAGCCCTCGGTGGGGCTGCACCCGCGCGACGTGTCGCGGCTGCTCTCGGTGTTGCGCGCCATCCGCGATCACGGCAACACGGTGGTGGTGGTGGAGCACGCACCCGAGATCGTGGTCGCCGCGGACCACGTGGTGGACCTGGGGCCGGGGGCCGGTCGCGAGGGCGGCCGACTGCTGGTCGAGGGCTCGGTCGACGACGTGCGCAAGCACCCGGAGTCGCGCACCGGCCGCGTGCTGCGCGGCGATTGGAGCCAGCGTCCCCGCAGACGCCGCCGCGGCCAGGGCCGCCTGCGCATCCGCAACGCTCGCGCCCAGAACCTGAAGGGCATCGACGTGGACGTTCCGCTGGGCCAGCTGGTTTGCGTCACCGGCGTTTCGGGCGCGGGCAAGTCGAGCCTGGTGCGCTCGGTGCTGGTGGGCCATCTGCAGGGCGACCCGGATCGCGGCGCCTGCGACGCGGTGGAGGGGGGCGAGGCGCTGGAGAGCGTGGTGCTGGTGGACCCGGTGCCGCCGGCGCGCAGTCCGCGTTCGAATCCGGCCACGATCTCGAAGGCCTTCGATGGCATCCGCCGCCGCTTCGCGGCCACCCGCGAGGCGCGCGCCCTCGGCGTGGGGCCCGGCTGGTTCTCCTTCAACGTCGCCGGGGGTCGCTGCGAGGCGTGCGAGGGCGCTGGCGAGGTCGTGGTGGACATGCAGTTCCTGGACGACGTGCGCGTGCCCTGCGAGCGCTGCGCCGGCCGCCGCTACCGGCCGGAGGTGCTCCAGGTGAAGGTGGCGGGTCACTCCATCGTCGACGTGCTGGGCCTGACCCTCGACGAAGCCACCGGACTGTTTGCCGACGACGCCAGCGTGGCCGAGCGGTTGCGGCCGTTCGTCCGCGCGGGACTCGGCTACGTCACGCTGGGCCAGCCCCTCTCGACCCTGTCGGGGGGCGAAATCCAGCGGGTGCGGCTGGCCACGGCGCTGTCCGAAGGCAGCGCCGGCGCGCTCTACGTGCTGGACGAACCGACCACCGGGCTGCATCCCACCGACGTGGAGGTGCTGCTGGCCTGCCTCGACGAGCTGCTCGACGACGGCGGCCACGTGGTGGTGGTGGAGCACAACCTCGACCTGATCCGGCGCTCCGACTGGGTGATCGATCTGGGGCCCGAGGGCGGGCCCGGCGGCGGCGAGCTGGTGGTGACCGGGCCCCCGGCGGCGGTGGCGCGCTCGGCCCGCTCCCGCACCGGCGCGGCGCTCCGCGGCGAATACGAAGCCGCAGGGAGCTGACGTGGCCGACGAGCGCAAGCTGCCGCCCCACGACATCACGCCCGAGGCCTTCTTCGTCGAATGGGTGCCCCAGGCGATCGAGCGCGACCCCGAACGTCGCGCTCGCCTGGGCAGCGACGCCTTCGCGCTCCAGTTCGAGATCGAGGGCGACGGCGGCGGCGTCTTCAGTCTGGAGGTGGACGGGGGCAGGGCGCGCGGCCGCTCGGGCGCCCACGAGGCCCCGAACCTGTGTGTGAGCGTCGACTTGGAGATCTGGCGTCAGCTGAACCGGGGAGAGGTGTCGGCTCCCATGGCGTTCCTGCGCCGCCGGGTGCGCTTGCGGGGCGACCTGCGCCTGGCCGTCCGATTGCACGTGATCCTGGGCTGAGCCCCGCCCCTGCTACGAGAGCTTGCGTTTCGGCGGGCTCTTCTGGGCCTCACGGCGCTGGGCGAAGATGCGCTTGTCGTGGACCTTGCGCAGCTGCCGCTCGGCCTTGTCGAGCGCGGCGTCCACGGCCTGGCGCAGCTCGGCGCCGTTTCCGTGTGTATCGGTCTCGAGGTTGCGTCCCGTGATGTGCGCGTGACCGGTGAAGCCCGCCTTCTCGTCGGGCTCGAGGGTCATCGCCAGCCGGTTCACCTCGGGGAACTCGCTGACCAGCAGGTCCCAGCGTTTCGCGATCATCTCCCGTACGTCTTCGTCCACTTCCACGTCCTTGAAACTGATCACCAGCGTGGCGTCGTCGGCCAATGTGGCTCCTCTCGTGCTCCGAGACCCTGGCGGAAGCGGACGGGAATCGAACCCGCCGAGACCGTGTCGCCACAGCCCCCACCGGATTTGAAGTCCGGGGCCGGCACCAGCCTGGCGAACGCTTCCATTTCCAGTCTAACGCGGCGGCGGGCGATGGCCGAGTCGACGGAATGCCGGCCGCCGCAAAAAAGTGGGCTCGGGGACCGGCTGCGTGCCGCAGTGCGGCGTACAATGGCCCGAAGTGAGTCTCTACTCCGCCCGGGAAGTCTCTCGCATCTTCGGGGTTTCGCCGGCCCGGTTGCGCTACTGGGAACGCAACCGTCTGGTGCGCCCCGTCGCCGCCGACGGCGGGGCCCCCGGCTTCGGCTTCCGGGACCTGGTCTGCATCAAGACGATCCTGGTGCTGCTCGAGGCGGGTATCCCGCTGCGTCGCATCCGGCGCACCGTCGACGGAGTGCGCGAGAGGATCCCCGAACTCGATCAGCCGGTGCAGTCGCTGCGGGTGTGGCTCGACGACTCGTCGCGAGTGGTGGTGCGACACGACGGGGCACTCTACGAGTCATCGGGGCAGCGCGTGCTCGACTTCGAGCTGGCGCCGGCCTTCGACGACGATGTGGCGCAGCTCGATCAGGTGCGCGAGGCGCGCGCCACCCCCGACTTCGCCGCCGCCCTCGAATGGTTCGAGCAGGGCTGCCGCCTGGACGCACGCCCCGAGACCCTGGAGCAGGCTCGCGACGCCTACCGTCGCGCCGTGCAGGCCGACCCCGACTTCGCCGACGCCCACTGCAATCTGGGCACGGTCTATCACCAGCTCGATCGACGCGCCCCCGCGCGCGAGGCCTACGAGCGTGCCCTGGCCTGCGATCCCCAGCACGTCGAGGCGAACCTGAACCTGGCGGCGCTGCACGAGGAGGACGGCCGGGACGAACACGCGCTGGCCTGCTATCGGACTGCGCTGCGGACCGACCCGATGCGCTCCGAAGGACACATGGCCATCGCGCTGCTCTACGAGAAGCTCGGCCTGCGCCGCCGCGCCCGCGACCACTGGCGCCGCTATCTGCAATTCGCGCCGGGCGGAGCCTGGTCCGATGTGGCGCGGCAGCGGTTGGAAGAGCGGGAATAGCGGCGCCCGCGGCGGTCTGGAGCGAGCGCTACGGCCCGACCTCCACCGCCGCCTCGTACAGCACCTCGGTTCCGAAGAAGAGTTGCAGGGTCCACGTCCCCGACATCAGGCGCTTCGGCTCGTATACCGCGGCCAGGTAGGTCCGCTGCCGGCGGCGCGGGCTGGTCTCCGAGGCCACGGCACCGCCCGGGTCGATCCATCGCACGCGGACCACATCGCGGTAGCTGCCGTAGTGCGGGGAGAGCTGGCCCCACCAGGCCAGGCGCGGGGCGTCGGCGGGGTAGCGCGAGAGCGGCGCGCCCAGGACGGTCTCGGCCTGGTCCGAGACGACGCCGTCGGCGAAGCCGGCCTGGGTGAACATCGGGAAGATCAGCCGCTCCAGCTCACGCTGGGACTGCAAACGCACCGCGCTTCCCGGGCCGGCGCGCCACGCAGCCTGCTCCAGGAAGAAGATCGCCTTGCGCCGGTGCTCGAGGCTGCGGTGGGCCCGGCCGAGTGCCAGCAACACGGCCGGCCGGTTGGGGTCGAGGAAGACGGCTCGGCGATAGGCGACGATGGCCTCGCCGGTGCGACCGAGCTCCATCAACAGCTCGCCGCGGCGGAACGCGACGCGCGGATCGCCGGGCGCCAACGCTTCGGCTCGCTCGAGCGCCCATAGCGCCGCTTCGGTCTGGCCCTCGCTCTGCAAGGTGGCCGCCCGCTCGAGCTCCGGGTCGCTGGCGCCGCGGTCGAAGGGTTGCACCACGTCCCAGCTGACGCGCTCGCGGTCCATCAAGAAGCCCAGGCGCGCCTGCATCTCGCGGAAACGGGCGCCCAGGTTCGGCGCCGGACCCACCGGTCGCAGCTCCTGGGCCAGCTCCTGCACCACCCGGATGCGGTCCGCGGCGTCCGGGTGCGAGTAGAGGTACGGCGGAATCGAACCGGCCCCGCGCCGCTTCTGCTCGGCCACGATCCGCTCGAAGAAGCGGGCCATACCGAGCGGCGAGAAGCCGGTGCGCGTCACGAATACCGAACCGACCCGGTCGGCCTCGTCCTCGTACTGGCGCGTGAAGCGCAGCTGGATCGCGACGTTGATGCCCTCGGCCGCCAGCGCGGGCGCGATCTCGCCGGTGGCGGCGCTCGCCGCAACGCCGAGGAAGCTGGTGAGCGCCCGCGCCACCGCCGTGTCCTCGGCGATGCGCGCGGCGTGATGGCCCTTCACGTGGGCCAGCTCGTGGGCCAGGACGCCCGCCAGCTCCTCCACGTCGCCGGCCGCCAGCAGCGTGCCGGTGTGGAAGTAGACGTAGCCGCCGGGCACCGCGAAGGCGTTGAGGTCGCCGTCGAGCACCACGCGGAAGCGGTAGTCGAAGGGTTGCTCGCCGAGATGGTCCACCATCAGCTGCCCGAGCTCGTCGATGAACTCGAGCACCGGGATGTCGCGGATCAGCGGAATGGCGGCCTGGACCTGCTGGTCGAATTGCCAGCCGAGCTCGCGTTCCCGGTCGGTGGAGAGGCGCTTGGCGCCGGGGATCGGGTTGAAGCGGGTCCCGTCGTCCTGGACGCAGGAAGCTGCCAGGCCGAGTGCAACCGCGATCAGGAAGAGACGTCGGGCTGCCATCGGAGCACCGGACGGCGCGCCGCGCGGGTCTCGTCGAGACGCGTGTGACGGGTTCGGTGCGGGGCTTCTCGCACCAGGTCGGGATCTCGTTCGGCTTCCTCGCGGATCGATTCCATCGCCGCCACGAACAGGTCGAGTCCCTCCAGGCTCTCGCTCTCGGTCGGTTCGATCATGATCGCGCCGTGGACCACCAACGGGAAGTAGACCGTCGGCGGGTGGTAGCCGTAGTCGATCAGTCGCTTGGCCACGTCCAGGGTCGTGACGCCGGTGGGCGCCAGCGCCCGGTCCGAGAGCACGCACTCGTGCATCACGGTGCGATCGTAGGGCACGTCCCAGTGTTCGCGCAGTCGGGCCAGCACGTAGTTGGCGTTGAGCACCGCCATCTCGGCGCAGCGCCGCAGCCCCTCGGGCCCGAGCGAGCGGATGTAGGCGTAGGCCCGCACGAACATGCCCACGTTGCCGAAATGTCCGTGCAGGCGACCGATCGAATGGGGGAACTCCCAGTCGAGGTCGAATCCGCTGTCCTCGCTGCCGTCGCGCTTGCGCACCACCGGGGTCGGCAGGTACGGCGCCAACAGGTTCTTGACGCCGATCGGGCCCGAGCCCGGGCCGCCGCCGCCGTGGGGCGTGGAGAAGGTCTTGTGCAGGTTGAAGTGCATCACGTCGATGCCCAGATCGCCCGGTCGTGCGATGCCGAGCAGCGCGTTCAGGTTGGCGCCGTCGCCGTAGACCAGACCGCCTCCGGCGTGCACGATCTCGCAGGTCTTCGCGATGTGCTCCTCGAACAAGCCCAGCGTGTTCGGGTTGGTGACCATCAGCGCGGCCACGTCCGGTCCCATCGCCTCGGCCACGGCGTCCGGGTGGAGCGTGCCGTCTGCTCCGGTGGGGATGGTGCGGACCTGGTAGGCGTTGAGCGCCGCACTGGCCGGGTTGGTGCCGTGGGCGGTGTCCGGGATCAGCACCGTCTGGCGCGGCTCGCCGCGATGCTCGTGGTAGGCGCGGATCATCATGATCCCGGCCAGCTCGCCCTGCGCACCGGCGGCGGGCTGCAGGCTGACCCGGTCCATGCCGCTGATCTCGGCCAGCGCCTGCTCCAGGCGCCAGCACAGCTCGAGGAAGCCCTGGGAGAGCGCCACCGGTTGCATCGGATGCGCCTTGGCGAAGCCGGGTAGGCGCGCCGCGGCTTCGTTCACCTTGGGGTTGTACTTCATCGTGCACGAGCCGAGCGGGTAGAGCCCCAGGTCCACCGCGGCGTTCCAGGTCGATAGACGGGTGAAGTGGCGCACCACCTCGACCTCCGAGAGCTCGGGCAGGCCGGGCAGCTCGTCGCGCAGCGCTGCCGCGCCCAGCAGCGCCTCGGCGTCGGCCACGGGCACGTCGGATTCAGGCACCGAGTGACCGACGCGCCCGGGCCGGCTGCGCTCGAAGAGCAGCGGCTCCTCGTAGGCGAGGCCGCGGCTGGCGTTGCCGGCCCGCTCCGGTCCGCCCGGCTCCGGTCGGCGCTCGCTCATCGCGCCCCCCCGCCGGCCAGCGCCCGGGCCCAGCGATCGATGGCGTCGCGGGAGGTCAGCTCGGTGGTGCAGGCCAGCACGGCGGGGCCGAGCTCGGGCGCGTAGGGCTTCAGGTCGAGACCGCCGACGATGTCCGCATCCAGCGCGCGCGCCAGTGCAGCCTCGCCCGAGTCGGGCACCCGCACCACGAACTCGTTGAAGGTCGCAGCGGAGCAGGGCAGCTCGAGTCCCGCCTCGCGAGCGCGGCGCTTGGCGTACTCGGCCTTGGAGAGGTTCAGCTCGGCCAGCTTGCGCAGTCCGTGGGGACCGAGCAGCGACAGGTAGATCGTGGCCATCAACAGGCACAGGCCCTGGTTGGTGCAGATGTTCGAGGTGGCCCGCTCGCGGCGGATGTGCTGCTCGCGGGTCGAGAGCGTCAATACGAAGCCGCGCCGTCCGCGCGCGTCCACCGTCTCGCCGCACAGCCGCCCCGGAACCTGGCGCAGGTGCTTCTGGGTGGTGGCGAGGAAGCCGAGGGCCGGTCCGCCCAGGCTCGGCGGTACGCCGAAGCTCTGGGCTTCGCCGCAGGCGATGTCGGCGCCGCAAGCGCCGGGCGAGCGCAGCAGTCCGAGGGAGAGCGCTTCGGCCGTCACCGACACGAGCAGCGCACCGTGGGCGTGGGCGGCGTCGGCGGCTGCCTCCAGGTCCTGCACCGGGCCCAGAAAGCTCGGCTGCTGCACCACGACGCACGCGGTGGCGTCGTCGATGTGGGGTGCCAGAGCTTCGCTGCGGCCGTCGGCGTCGGCCGAGAGCTCGACGATCTCCAGCTCGAGGCCGCCGACGATGGTGCGCAGGACCTCGCGGTAGTGCGGGTGCAGGCCGTGGGCCAGCACCACCCGCTTGCGGCGCGTGATGCGCAGCGCCATCAGCACCGCTTCCGCGCTGGCGGAGGCGCCGTCGTAGAGCGAGGCATTCGCGACGTCTAGGCCGGTGAGCCCGCAGATCATCGTCTGCCACTCGAAGATGGCCTGGAGCGTTCCCTGGGAGATCTCGGCCTGGTAGGGGGTGTAGGAGCTGTAGAACTCGGCTCGTGAGATCAGCGCGTCCACCGCCGCGGGGCTGTAGTGGGCGTAGTAGCCGCCGCCGAGCAGCCAGTCGTAGCGGTCGCTGTGGCCGTTCCGCTCCGCCAGTGTCGCGAGCTCCTGGAGCACCTCCTGCTCGCTGGCTGCGCGCGGCAGGTCGAGCTGGCGATCGAGCCGGAGCTTGTCTGGGACGCCCGCGAAGAGGGCGTCCAGGTCGGGCACACCGATCGCCTGCAACATCTTGCGGACGTCGGCTTCGGTGTGGGGGATGTATCGCACGCGCTCTCAGTCTTCGCCGCGCTCGTCGAGGTATTCGAGATAGCCCTTCGCGTCGAGCAATGCCTCGAACTCCTCCGGGTCGTCCATCGCGACCGTGATCATCCAGCCGTCGCCGTAGCAGTCCGAGTTCACCTGGTCGGGATGGTCGGCGAGATCGGCGTTGACCTCGACCACCGAGCCCGTCACCGGCGCGTAGAGGTCCGAAACCGCCTTCACCGACTCGATGACGCCGAAGGGCTCGCCCGTCTCGACGGTGGTCCCTACCGCCGGCAGCTCCACGAAGACCACGTCGCCGAGCTGTTGCTGTGCGTAGTCCGTCACACCGACGACGACCTGGTCGCCTTCCAGGCGGATCCACTCGTCCTCTCGCGAATAGCGAAGCTGCTTGGGAATGTCGTACTCGGCCAACGCAGTGCCCTCCCCCGTGGATCTTGGCCTGGCCGTTCAGCGTTCCTGGTCGACGAACGGCGTCTTCACGATGCGAACCGCCACTTCGCGCCCGCGCACCTCGACCGCCAGTCGTGTACCCTCGGTCGCGAGCGCCGGCGGAACGTAGCCGAGCCCGATGGCTTTTCCGAGGGTCGGCGAGGGGGCTCCGGAGGTCACCACGCCCACCTGGCGGCCCCCGTGTCGCAGCGGGTATTCGGCCCGCGCCACGCCCCGTCCCTCGACCTCGAAGCCGGCCAGGACCCGCGGGTGGCCGGCCTCGGCGCGCCGCTCGATTGCCTCGGCGCCCAGGAAGCCGCCGGCCTCGCGCTTGACGAAGCGATCGAGCCCGGCCTCCAGGGGCGACGTGGTGTCGTCCAGCTCGTGACCGTAGAGCGGCAGTGCGGCTTCGAGCCGCAGTGTGTCGCGCGCCCCGAGGCCCGCGGGCTCGAGTCCGCGCGAGGTGCCGGCCGAGAGCAGCGCTTCGAAGACGCGCGGCGTGTCCCGCTCGGCCAGGTAGATCTCGAAGCCGTCGGACCCGGTGTAGCCGGTGCGCGACACGGTGGCGGGCGCATCCGCCACCGTGGTGCGTTCGAAGCGGAAGCGGCGCAGGGCAGCTACGTCGGATCCCGCCAGCTCGCCGAGGATCGCGGCGCAGGCGGGCCCCTGAAGCGCCAACAGGCCGGTCTCGTCGCTGCGGTTGCGCACCTCGGTGCCCTCGACGACGTGGCGCACGATCCAGCGGTAGTCCTTCTCGATGTTGGCGGCGTTGACGCACAGGAAGAGCTCGTTCGCGCCCTCGCGGTAGATCGTGACGTCGTCGACGACGCCGCCTTCCTCGTTGCAGAGCAGGCCGTAGCGGACCCGTCCCGGCGCGAGCGATGCCACCGGACAGCTCACCAGGCGCTCGGCGCTCGCTACGGCAGTGGGGCCGCTCAGGTGGATCTGGCCCATGTGGGAGACGTCGAAGAGCCCGGCGGCCTCGCGCACCGCCCGGTGCTCCTGGAGGATCGAGGCGTACTGTACGGGCATCTCGAAGCCCGCGAAGGGCACCAGACGCGCGCCCAGGCGGCGGTGCAGCTCGGCGCAGGGGGTTTGCTTGAGATCGCTCAATCAGGCGGCCTTGGTGCTCTTGCCCTTCTTCGAGTTCTTCTTGGCGCTCTTCTCGCCCGCCTTCTTGCTGGAGTCGGCCTTGCCGCCCTCGGAGCCGGTCTTCGCCGCGGTCGCCTCGGCGCCAGACTCGGTCTTGGCCGCCGGAGCCTCGCCACCGGAGCTGTCGGCGTCCTTCTTGTCGGGCTTCGAGCTCGAGTAGAGGTCCGAGTACCAGCCGCTGCCCTTGAGTACGAACGCCGTTCTGGAGATCAGCCGGCGCACCTTGCGCGCGCGGCATTCGGGGCAGGTCTTGACCGGATCCTCGGTGATGCGCTGCTCGCGCTCGAACTCGTGGCCGCACTTGTCGCAGAGATACTCGTAGACCGGCACGACTGCTCCTTCTGCGGCGGCTCACAACCGACGAGACCCGTTTCTAGCGGCCCGCCCCGGCCCGCGCCAACCGGCGCAAGGCCAACTCCAGGGCAACGGGATCGCCGTCCACGCGGACCACCTTGCGGCGCCCGCGGGCGCCCGGATCGAGCGTCACGGCCCTGCGGGGCACCCTCAGCGCCTCCGCCAGCGCCGCGGCGATGGCCCGGTTGGCCGCATCCCCGGCGATCCGGCGAAGGCTGGGGTCGTGGGTCGATGCGGTCAAGCGCCGCCGGCGGCGCTCTCTTCGTCCGCGGGCTTGGCGTTGGCGAGGTAGGCGACCTTGCCCTCCGAGGTCGGGTCTTCGGGCAGCTCCCCGGAGAGCCCCTCGAGCAGGGCCAGGTGGGTCTCGATGGCCGAGCGCACCGAGGCGGCCAGGCGGGTGCGCAGCACGCGCATCTCGCGGATGTCCTCGCTCAGCTTTGCGACGCGGCGGTGGGCCGCGTCCAGGACCTTCTCGGCCTTCACCTCGGCCTCGGCCACCATCACCTCGGCCTCCTTGGAGGCGGTGCGGCGCAGGTCCTCGCTGACGGATTGGGCGGTCACCAGGGTTTCTCGTAGCGAGTCCTCGCGGGCCGCGAGTTCCTCGAGCCGCTCCTCCAGCTCGCGGATGCGCTCGCGCTGGCGCTCGCTCTCGCGGATCACCCGCTCGTAGTCCTCGGCCACCATTCGGATGAAGCTGTGGACCTCTTCCGGGTCGTAGCCGCGAAGCCGGCTGGCGAAGCTCTGGTTCTGGATGTCCAGCGGGGTCATTCGCATCGGGGCGTCCTCCGAGCCGCAGGCCGTAGCAGGCAATCGACCCAACGCCCCGTTTCCTTGAGCGGATCCGCCCTCGGCCCTCAGCCGCCCAGCTCGCGCGAGCGGCGCGCGGCGGCATCCACAGCCGCCATCAGGGCCGCCCGGAAGCCGGCGCGCTCGAGTTCGGCGACCCCGGCGATGGTGGTGCCGCCTGGTGACGTCACCCGGTCCTTCAGGGCGCCCGGATGCTCGCCGCTCTCGAGCGCCAGCTTGGCCGCGCCCAGCGTCGTCTGGAAGGCCAGCCGGTAGGCCGCATCGCGCGGCAGACCGGCTCGCACGCCGGCGTCGCCCAGAGCCTCCAGGAACAGGAACACGTAGGCCGGCCCGCTGCCCGAGAGCCCGGTGACCGCGTCGAGCTGGCGCTCCGCATCCGCCTCCCACACCAGGCCGACGCATTCGAAGAGCGCCCGCGCGACCTCGCGATCCGCGGCGGTGGCGTTCGCGTTGGCCACGAAGGCGGTGGCGGCGGCGCGCACCAACGCGGGGGTGTTGGGCATGGCGCGCACCACGCGGGCGCCGGCGGGCAGGGCGCCTTCCAGGCGTGCCAGCGAGACGCCCGCCGCGATCGAGATCCAGAGCGGCTGCTGCGCCGCGGCCGCGTCGGCGAGATCCCCGAGCACCGCCTCCACCAGCCCGGGCTTCACCGCGACGATCACCACGTCGCTCTGGCGCACCACCTCGGCGTTGTCCGCGGTGGTCTCGATGCCGAGCTGTGCGCCGACCCGTTCGCGGCGGCGCGGGTCCGGGTCGGCGGCGCGCAGCCGCTCGGGCGCCACGCCCGAGGCGCGCATGCCTCCGATCAATGCCTCGCCCATGGCGCCGGCGCCGAGCAGTCCGATCGTCACCGTGTCGAGCCGCGTGCCCATCGTCATGCCTCCCGTGCTCCGAACAGCGCCGTCCCGATCCGCACCTGGGTGGCGCCTTCCTCGATCGCGACCTCGAAGTCGTCGGACATGCCCATCGAGAGCTCCTCGAGGTTCGCGCCGCCGCTCCGGTCGCGCATGGCGTCGCGCAGGGCGCGCAGCGCGCGAAACGCCGGCCGCATCGCCTCCGGGTCCGGCTGCGCCCGCGGGATGGCCATGAGGCCCACCGCGCGCAGGGACGGCAACGCGACCATCTGGTCGAGCAGGTCGGGTAGCGCGTCCGGGGTCGCGCCGCCCTTCTGGGGCTCGCCCGCGAGATCCACCTGGAGCAGCACCGGCAACACCCGCGCGGCGCGGGCCGCCTGGCGCGCCAGCTCCACGGCCAGCGAGGCGCGGTCCACGCTGTGGATCTCGTCGAAGAGCGCCACCGCGTCGCGCGCCTTGTTGCGCTGGAGACGCCCCACCAGCAGACAGCGCGGCGAAGCTGTTTCAACTCCGAGAAGCTCTTTTATTTTCGGAAGCTTAGCGGCTGCTTCCTGAACGTAGTTCTCGCCGATGTCGCGGAGCCCCGCCCGGACGGCCGCCGCGACCCGCTCCGGCGGCTGGCGCTTGGCGACGCCGATCAATCGGACCCCGGCGGGATCGCGGCCGGCGGACTCGGCGGTGCGGGCGATGCGCTCGCGCAGCGCCGCCAGCCGGTCGGCCACGCCGCGCGACTCGCTCACGCCAGGCCCACCGAGCGCAGCAGCGCCAGGGTCTCGTCGAGCGGCAGCCCGATCACGTTGCTCTCGCTGCCCTCGATGCGCTCGACGAAGCGACGGCCCTCGCCCTGGACGGCGTAGGCGCCGGCCTTGTCCAGCGGCTCGCCGCCGGCCACGTAGCGGCGGATCTCGGCCTCTTCGGCCCGGCGCATCCAGACCCTGCTCGCCACCACCTGGCTGTGCGCGTGTGTGCCAGCCGCGTCCACCAGGGCGATTCCGGTGAGGACGCGGTGTTCGCGACCCGTGAGGCGAGACAGCAGGCTGACGGCGTGCTCCGGGTCGTCGGGCTTGCCCAGGACGTCGCCGTCGAGCACCACGATCGTGTCGGCACCGAGCACCCAGCGCTGCGAGCCGTGCGCCAGGCGCGACGCCACGGCGACGGCCTTGGCCCGGGCCAGACGCTCGACCATCTGTTCGGGCGCCTCGCCGGAGAGGATCGGTTCGGGGATGTCGGCAGCGATCACCTCGAAGCGGATGCCGGCCCCCAGCAGCAGCTCGCGGCGGCGCGGCGAAGCGCTGCCCAGCACCAGCGGGGCAGGCGCCAGCGGGGCGCGCGGGTTCGGTGCGGTCGAGTCGCGGTCGGGCTCCATGGGGGCCGAGTTTCGGAAACCGATCGACACCGTCAACCGGCGTCCGCTTGAGGTAGCCTCCTCGCCGCGATGGAGGGGCATACGGCGGCCGTGGGGACCCGGGTCGGGGGAGCGCGCTCCGCGCGCCTGCCGCGCGTCCGCTCGGCCCGCGGCCGGCTCGTGCCCGCATGTGCCCTGGTGCTGGTGCTGGCCGTGTCCGGCTGCAGGACGGCGATCGGGCTCGAAGACGGCCGCTATCACCACCCGCGCCGTGGCTACGTCATCGACCGACCAGACGGGGCGTGGAAGCCGGTGTCGGCCGAGGGCGCCGACCTGGCGCTGCGCGGAGCGCAAGGACAGATGATGAGCCTGTCGAGTCGCTGCCGCACGCCGTTGGCGTCGCCCCGGGTCCTGGCGCGGCACCTGCGCATCGGGATGGGCGCCCACCGAGTGCGCGCAGGCGCGGCGGTAGATGTCGACGGCCACCCGGGTTGGATGCAGATCTTCGATGCTCGGGATGGCCAGGCCTTCGTGCGCGTGAAGACGGTGACCAGCGTGGTGCCGCCTTGCGTCTATGACTTCGTGCTGGTGGCGCGCCACTCCTTCCCGGAGGCCGACCGCCGCTTCGACGCCTGGTGGCACAGCTTTCGGCTTCCCGCAGGACCGGGGTCGCCGTGAGCGCGGGCACCGTGGGCCTGCGCCGACTGGGCGATGCGCTGCTCGACATCGTCGAGGGTGCGGGCGAGTTCACCACCCTCGCCGCCAGCACGGCGCGGGCAGCGCTGCGGCGGCGCCCGCCGGTGCGCGAGACGCTGCGCCAGATCGAGATGATCGGCATCCGATCGATCACCATCGTCGTGGTGACGGCGCTCTTCACCGGCATGGTGCTGGCGCTGCAGACCGCCTTCGCGTTGTCGCGCTTCGGCGCCAAGCCCTACGTCGGCAGCGTCGTCGGTCTGGCGTTGCTGCGCGAGCTGGGCCCCGTGCTGGCCGCGCTGATGGTGGGCGGGCGCGTCGGCGCGGGTATCACTGCCGAGATCGGCTCGATGAAGGTGACCGAGCAGGTCGACGCGATCCGCGCCATGGGCGCGGACCCGATCCAGCGGCTGGTGCTGCCACGGGTGGTGGCGGCGACGATTGCGCTACCGCTGCTGACGGTGCTGGCCGACGTGCTGGGCATCTTCGGCGGGGGGGTGATCGCGGACCTGCAGTACGGCATCACACCCCACTTCTACTTCCAGACGGTGGTCACCACCGTGACGCTGGAGGACTTCCTCTCCGGCATCATCAAGACCTTCGCATTCGGATGGATCGTGGCGATGGTGGGCTGCTATCGCGGTCTGCACACCTCGGGCGGCACGGTCGGCGTGGGCCGAGCCACGACCCAGGCGGTGGTCACCGCCTCGATCGCGATCCTGATCTCCGACTTCTTCCTCACCCAGCTATTGTTGCTGCTGTGACCGCCCCCGACACCATCGCCGTCGAGCTGCGCGGCCTGGAGAAGGCCTTCGGCTCCAACGACGTGCTGCGGGGCGTGGATCTGCGGGTGGAGCGCGGCGAGACCTTCACCATCCTGGGCGGCTCGGGCACCGGCAAGTCGGTCGTCCTCAAGCACATGATCGGGCTGCTTCGTCCCGATGCGGGCGAGGTGCACGTGCTGGGCGCGGAGGTGCACCGCATGCGCGAGTCCGAGCTCGTGGCGGTCCGGCGGCGCTGCGGCATGGTGTTCCAGGGGGCCGCACTCTTCGATTCGCTGAGCGTCTACGAGAACGTGGCCTACCCGCTGCGCGAGCACCGCCGCTGGGACGAGGCGACGCTTGGAGGGCGGGTGCGAGCGTGCCTCGACTCGGTGGGTCTGCCCGGCACCGAGTCGCTGCTGCCCGCCGAGCTCTCCGGCGGCATGCGAAAGCGCGTGGGGGTGGCGCGGGCCATCGCGCTGGAGCCGGAGCTGATCCTCTACGACGAGCCGACCACCGGCCTCGATCCGGCCAACTCGCGCCGGATCGGCGCGCTGATCAAGACCCTGAGCCGCGAGCTGTCGGTCACCTCGGTGGTGGTCACCCACGATCTGGAGCTGTGCTTCGACATCTCGGACCGCATCGCGCTACTCAAGGGGGGGCGCATCGTCGCCCAGGGGACCGTGGACGAGCTACGGTCGTCGTCCCAGCCGGAGGTGCGCGCCTATTTCGCCGGCGACCAGGACGACACTCCCCCGGGAGCGCCGCCCTCCGCATCGCCGGCGCCGGTCCAGGAGGGCCGATGAAGGACGATCGACGTCTCAGCCTGATGGTCGGGGTGTTTGCCCTGGGATGCCTCGCCGTGTTCGCCGCGGCCGTCCTCTCGCTGACCTCCCAGCGCGGCTTCTGGACGCCGCGCTACCGGCTGGTGGCCCACTTCGAGAACGTGCAGGGCCTGATCGAAGGCGCACCGGTGCGCCTGGCGGGCAAGGACGTCGGAACGGTGGATTCGGTGAGCTTCGGGCCGCTCGGCGGCGAGCAACCGCCGGTCCGGGTCGAGCTGCAGGTGGATCAGGACGTCCAGGAACGCATCCGCACCGATTCGACCGCCACCATCGGCACCATCGGACTGCTGGGCGACAAGTACATCGAGATCTCCATGGGCACCGGGTCCGCCGAAGTGCTGGCCAACGGCGCCGAGATCCGTTCGACGACCCCGCTCGACATCAGCGCCGTGGTGGCCAAGGGCACCGTGGCGCTCGACCGGGTGGCGGAGCTGGCCGGCAACGTGAACGGTGTGGTGGAGGAGTTCGCGTCCGGGATGGGCACCAGTCGCCTCACCGAGTCGGCGGAAGCGATCAGCGAGATCGTGCGCGAGGTGAAGACCGGCAACGGGCTGCTCCACGCGCTGATCTACGATCCCTACGAGGGCGAAGGCGTCCAGAGCATCTCGCGCTCACTGGCCACCCTCGAAGACATCCTGGTGCAGGTGGCCGAGGGCGACGGGATCCTCCACGCGCTGATCTACGAGTCGCCCGACGATCAGGATCTGGTGATGCAGGCCGTCGAGGCCGGCGCACGTCTCAACAGCATCCTCGCCCGGGTCGACCGCGGCGAGGGCACGTTGGGTCTGATGCTCAACGATCCTACGCTCTACGAGGACCTCAAACTGCTGGTGGGCGGGGCGCAGCGTTCCGTGGTGGTGCGCTCGCTGATCAGCCTGGCCCGCGATGAGGAAGTGGACTGAATGGAAGACGTCGACACGCGCCAGTGGACGCTGGAGGGGGCCCGCGCGGTCATGAAGGACGTGCGCGAGCGGACCGAGCGCGCGGTGAAGCGGGCCGAATCCCTGGTGGAGGCGCGTGAGCGCGCCCCCAAGGCCGAGCAGGCCGAGCTCGACCAGCGCATCCAGGGCGTGGTCTCGCGCTGGGCCCGGGAAATCGAAGCGCTGGGCGCCGAGGTGAAGGGGGTCTGGCTGGTCGACTTCGACAACGGCAGCGGATATTACTGCTGGAAGTGGCCGGAGCCCGAACTCGCCTTCTTCCACACCTACGAGGAAGGGTTCGAGGGCCGGGTGCGCATCCAGTAGGAGCGCCCCGCGCGCCATGCGCATGAGCGACCAGGACCACCTGCGGATCGCGCACGTCGACGCCGAGACGGGCTTCTCGGGCGGCGAGCGACAGGTGTTCCTGTTGCTCGACGGCCTGCGCGCGCGCGGCCACGAGAACATCCTGCTATGCCCGCCGGGCAGCGCGGCCGAGCGCGAGGCCAGGGCGCGGGGCATCGAGACGCGTCCGGTGCGCCTGCGCAACGACCTCGACCTGGCCGGCATGCTTCGATTGCGCCGGACGCTGTCGGCCCTGTCTCCCGCGCTCGTCCACCTGCACACCGCGCGCGCGACCTGGCTCGGGGCGCTGGCGGCGCGCTCGCTCTCGCTGCCGGCGATCTCGACCCGGCGCATGGATCGGCCGCTGCGCGCCGGCGCGCGCATCCGCTGGCTCTACGGTTCGGCGCTGCGCCGGGTGGTGGCGATCGCGCCCGCCGTGGCGCGACAGCTGCGTGAGGCCGGGGTCGATCCGGCGCGCATCACCACGATCCCGAGTGCCGTAGATCCGGCGGCGCTCGAGCCGACGCTTCCGCCCGGCCGGACCCGGGCCGCGCTGGGCGTCTCCCCGGAGACGCCGGTGCTGTTCTCGGCAGCCGCGTTGGTGCCGCGCAAGGGTCTCGACGTCCTTCTGAATGCGCTGGCGCGGCTCTCGCCGCGGGCGCCGAAACCGCGCCTGTGGATCGCCGGCGACGGACCCGAACGCGGCGCTCTCGAAGTGTGCGCCGCGGAGCTGGGGCTGAGCGAAACCGTGAACTTCCTCGGCCAGCGCGAAGACGTCTCCGACCTGCTGGCCGCCTGCGATCTCTTCGTGTTGGTGCCCCGTCAGGAAGGGCTCGGCGTGGCTGCGCTGGAGGCCATGGCGGCGGGCCGGCCGGTGCTCGCCACCCGCGTCGGGGGTCTGGCCGAGGCCGTCGTGCACGAGCGCACCGGCTGGCTGGTTCCGCCCGACGATCCGGCTGCGCTGGCCGAAGCGCTGGAGCGCCTGTTGATGGACCCGCCCCTGCGACAGCGTCTCGGTGCCGCCGGACCCCAACGAATCAGTGAAGGCTTCCGCTCCGACCAGATGGTGCAGGCGTACGAACGCCTGTACCGCGAGGTGCTCCGGGGGGATTCCGCCAGCGCCGGCGCCGAGGTGCGCGGACAGGCGGACGGGCTGGAGATCGGGTGCAGCGCGGCGCTCTGTGCCGAAGAGGTGGCCGAGGCGATCCGCCGTCACGAAGGCTCGATCGAGCGGGGCGGCGACGCCGTGCTCGCCCGCGCCGCCAAGGGGCGCGTGACCCGGGTCGAGCGCGTGGGGGGCGCGCCGATCTGCGTCAAGGAGTTCGTGCGCCCGCGCTGGAACGAGCGCCTCGAGGACGCGCTGCGAGGCTCGCGCGCCCGCTTTGCCTGGCGCGGCGCGCGGGCGTGCCAGCGCCACGGCATTCGCGTGGCCGAGCCGCTGGCCTGGGCCGAGCGGCCCGGTCACTCGTTCTTCCTCAGCGCCTACGTGGCGGGCGCCGTGCCCTTCGACGAGTACGCCGCCGACCACGCACGGCCGCGCGAAGGGGAGGAACGACGGCGCTGGGAGGCCTTCCTCGACGCCGCGGCGGACTTCGTGCGCGAGCTCCACGCGCAACCCCTGCACCACCGCGATCTGGCCGGCAAGAACGTGCTGGTGTGCGAGCGCGGCGAGGGCTGGGACTTCGTGCTGCTCGACCTGAACGACGTGCGCGAGGGCCGGGCCGCCACCCCCGACCAGCGCGAGCGCAATCTGGTCCAGATCGGCCACTTTCCACTGGTGCCGAGCTGCGACGACAAGCTGCGTTTCTACCGCCGCTACCTCGGCGACGATGCGGTGCGCGCCGACGATGCGGTTGCCCGCCGCGTCGAGGCCCTGCTGCGCCGACGGCGAGAGCGCTGGCTCGAGCGCGGCGGTCGCGAGCGGCTCGCCGAGCGCCGCCGTCGCGGCAAGCCGGTCTAGGGTCGCGGGGCCCTGCGGGGCGGGTGGCCGGGTTGCTACGAACCCGAGGCCGCCCAGCCCGCCGGCAACGCCCGGGCGGCGGCGCGTTCCGCCGTCAGGGTGCGCGCCACCTCCAGGATCAACGCGGTGGTCTCGCCCATCGAGCGCTCCTCGGAGTGCTGCTCGGCGCGTCGCCGAAGCGATGCGGCGCTGGCGGCCCGGCGCTGCGGGTCGGACCACTCGATCACCGCCTCCGCCAGACGCGGCGGCGCACAGGGCGCCTCCAGAACGGCGCCGTGCTCGCGCGGATCGAGCAGCTCCGACGCGCCCGCGTTGAGCGTGGTCACCACGGGCAGCCCGCTGGCCATGGCTTCGAGAATCGAGTAGGCGAAGCTGTCGTAGAGCGTCGGCAGGACGTAGAGATCGGCGGCGGCGAAGCACGCCTCGGGATCGCTGCGCCGACCCAGGAAGCGCACCCGGTCGCCCAGCGCCAGGGCCTCGCCGTGCTCGCGGTAGCCGCGGTTGTGCTTGTCGGTCCCCACCACCAGCAACCGTGCTTCCGGCCGCGCGCGAAGCACTTCGGGCATGGCGTCGAGCAGCGCGCGCAGACCCTTTCGTGCGAAGCCGGTGCCGAGGAAGAGCAGCACCGGGTCCGCGTCGGCGAGCCCGAGTTCGCTGCGCAGCGCGGCGCCCGCCGTTGCGCGCAGACGCGGATGGAAGCGCTCCAGGTCCACCCCGTTGTGGATCACCGAGATTTGGTCCCGCGAGATCCCGTGTCGGGCGATCAGATCGCGCGCCAGCAGCTCGGAGTTGACCAGCACGTGTCGATAGCGTCCGGGCTGGTAGGCGCGTTCCTCGATGCGCGCCGCCACCCAGCCCTTCAGCAGTCCCTTCCCGCGCCAGCGCTCCCAGGGCCCGAGCAGATAGCGGCGCTCCAGCTCGAGGAAGGTGTCGTGGACGCCGCCGCAGCGGATCACGTCCTGGCTCCAGGTGCGGCCGAGGCCGACCACCACGTCGTAGTCGGCGCTGCGAACGTGTCGCTCCACGGCCCGCGCGAAGGACCACATGCGCCACGCGTTGCTCGGCGACGGTACAGGCAGATGCACGAAGCGCACCGAAGGATGCGGCGGGTCCTCGTGCCGGCGACACACGATGGTGATCTCGTGGCCGAGCCGCGCCAGCGACCGCGCAAGCTGGTTGAGATACTGCTCTGCGCCGCCGCGCTGGCGATGACTCGCATAGACCAGCGCGATGCGGTAGCCGCCGGCCGATCGAGTCAATGCTGGCGCCTCCGCGGCGACGATAGCGCAGTCATCCGACACTCCCGTCGCCGGGCAGCGCTGCGCGCAACCGGCTGCGTGCAACGGCACTCGCCGTCCGGCTGGGGACGAAGCGAAGCGCCTCCGGCGTGTCCACCAGGACGTCGCCCGACCCGCGGCGGCGAGACAATCGCAGGGATCCGCGCCGGTAGCGGATCCCCGCGCGGAGCAGGGATTCCACCAGCCTGTCGAGTTCGGCCGAGTCGGGCCTCCAGGGCGTTGCGTCGGGCTCGTCGCGAACCAGCACCCAGGCACGGCCGGGCCCGATTCCGCTCGCGTCTTCGACCAGCGCCAGCGGGGCGGGCGTGTCGAAGCGTCGCAGCAACAAGGCGTGGGCACCGCGCCACGCGCGCCGGGCGGTGTGGTCCACGCCGAAGCGGGACGCCAGCCGTTGCCAGGAACGGAGGGGAAACTCGCGCACCGTGACGCCCCCCCGCGCCGGCGCACCCGGTTCCGGGCGTCCGTGCCCGCGCGAGGAAGGCTCGGGCGGCGGACCCGGCGGCGGGCCGCCGAGCAGTCCGGCGTGGCGCGATGTGGCGCCGGCGCCCACCCCGGCGCGCGCGTGCAGCGCCAGCGCCTCCAGCACCGAGTCCAGCTCGACGTCGGCGCGGCGGAACACGCGGCGGCCGCCGTTCCGCTCGACCCGGAAGCCACTCGATCGACGCATGCAGCGCTGGCCGCGGCTTCGCAGACGTCGCTGGCGGCGTCTCGCCGCCGCGGCGGCGGTGCGGGCTTCGAGCTTCACGGCATCGGGCAGCGCCGTTCCC
Organism: Myxococcota bacterium; assembly: GCA_041577695.1. GTDB lineage: Bacteria > Myxococcota_A > UBA9160 > UBA9160 > PR03 > JASJBO01. Next base: position 23,654 of record JBFGIM010000025.1, read on the forward strand.
GCGGCGGCGTAGCTTGCGACCAGCTGTTGCGGCGAGGGCGGCTGCGGCGTCGTGGACAGGTCGTCGGCCAGCAGTCCCAGATCGAGGGCGCGCATGCGCCAGGGCAGCGGCGCCGGCCAGCGCCGCAGCTTCTGGACGTCCACCAGCACCACCGGGTCGGCCCCCGACGTCACCAGCGCGTTGCCGGCGTGCAGGTCGCGATGCCAGAAGCCGGCATCGTGGAGCCGCCGCAACAGCTTCACCAGGGCGGCCAGCCAGCGTGCCCGTTCGTCGGACGGGCCGGTCTCGAGCGCGTGCCGCAAGACCCGGGCATCGGGCAGAGCGCGCGTGGCGAGCAGTCCGTGATGGGTTCCGTCCTCCGTCCAGCGCTCGGCGCAGAGCAGCGGCTCGACCGCGGCGATCCCGAGTGCCTGCAGGCGCCGCAGGTTGCGCATCTCCTGGGCGGTTGCCGCCTGTCCCAGCCGCGCCCGCCAGCGGCGGGTGCGGCCGCTGGCGCTCTCGCACTTCAGGTAGGCGGCGTCACCGGCCCCGAACGGGACCCGGATCACCTCGCGCACCGGGTTTCGCTTGACGGGCTCGGCCGCCGCCGGCGGGGCGCCCGCGGCGAGGGCGTCGAGTGCGGAGGCGAGCTCCGCCGCCGCGCCGGGCGCCGACCACAGCATCCGCCAGGGGTCCCGCGCCATCAGCGGGAGTCGCGCTCGTCCGCCCGGAACGGGATTCCACGGTCCAGCATCCAGAGCTTGGCGTACTTGAGGCCGACGTAATGGGCCGCCAGCAGCGCCAGCAGAAGGCCGCGCCCGCCCAGCAGGAAGCCGCGCTTCACCAGGTAGAAGCGCACGAAGCGGACGGCGGGCCGCGTCAGCAAGTCCCACAGGTGCGCGCGCCGGCCGCGCGCGTGGAGCCCCTCTGCCATGGTGGTGGTGTAGCGGTCGATGGTGGCCAGGTGCTCGCCGAGGTTGCGGTACGGGTGATGCCACAAGGGCGCGCCCAGGTCGCCGCGCGTGCCGTCGAGCTCGACGCGATCGTGGGGGTCGAGGCCGGTCCAGCGCCCACGCCGCCGGTCGAAGAGACGCAGCTGCCAGTCCGGCGTCCAGCCGTATTCGATCCACGCGCCCAGGTAGTGCGAGAGACGCGGGCAACGCCAGCCGGCGTGGCGAGGGAAGCCCGCGCGTTGCAGTGCCGTGATTTCGTCGCGCAGCGCCTCGGGCACGCGCTCGTCGGCGTCGATGCAGAGCACCCAGTCGTGGCGCGCTTCGCGGATCGCGAACTCCTTCTGGGCCACGTGACCGGGCCAGTCGCGCTCGATCACCCGTGCGCCCGCCGCCGCGGCCACGTCGCGGGTGGCGTCGCTCGAGTGGGAATCGACCACCAGGATCTCGTCGCAGAAATCGAGCGAGGCGAGACAGTCGCCGATGCGGTCCGCCTCGTTCATGGCGATGATGCAGGCCGAGAGGCGCGGCGTGCCGTCGTGGCTCGTTTCGGTCGGCACCGCTCAGGGCTGGGCGAAGAAGTCGTTGCCCTTGTCGTCGATCACGACGAAGGCCGGGAAGTTCTTCACCTCGATCTTCCAGATCGCCTCCATCCCGAGTTCCTCGTACTCGACCACCTCGACCTTCACGATCGACTCCACCGCCAGGATCGCCGCCGGGCCGCCGATCGAGCCCAGGTAGAAGCCACCGTGCTTCTGGCAGGCGTCGCGCACCTGGCGCGAGCGGTTGCCCTTGGCCAGCGTGACGTGACTGCCGC
>JBFGIM010000026.1:0-25394 GCA_041577695.1 Myxococcota bacterium
CACGCCGACGCCGACCGCGACGGCCACGCCGACGGCCACGCCGACACCGACCGCGACGGCCACGCCGACGGCCACGCCGACACCGACCGCGACGGCCACGCCGACGGCCACGCCGACGCCGACTGCAACGGCCACGCCGACGCCGACCGCGACGGCCACGCCGACGCCGACCGCGACGCCTCCGCCCTCGGGCGACATCGATGACGTCATCGAGTTCTTCGAGACCGCGGATCTGGTAGGCGCCGGCCCCGGCGACTCGGGTGACAACCGCAAGGCGGCTCTTGGCAACATGCTCGAGGCGCTGCGGAATCAGCTCGAGGCCGGCGGTGGCAACGCGGATGCTCGGATCGATGCCATCCTGTCGCGCCTGCCTGATGGAAGTTCGACAGATCCCAACGACTTCGTGGAGCCCGGTCCCGACACGGACATCCTGAGGGGCCTGCTCGAAGGACTGAAGTCGGCAGGGTCTTCCGCGCCCGGGAACTCTGGAGAGCGTCGCCAGGACGGTTGATCGAGTTCGAGAGCTCGCAAGCGCGAGCGCACGAGTCAGCACGCCCCGGTCCCAGTGGCCGGGGCGTTCTGCGTTCGGGCGGATCTGCGCCGATCCGGGCGGGCTATAGTCGCACGCCGTGAGCTGGAAGCCCGAGGCAGACGAGATCGAGCGCCGACGACGGGCCGCCGCCGAGCATGGCGGGGCCGAGGCCGTGGCGCGCCACCGAGCTTCCGGCCGTCAACCGGTGCGCGAGCGGATCGCCGCCCTGGTCGATCCCGACAGCTTCCAGGAGCACGGAGCCGTCGCGGGGGTGTCGGGCGACGTCGGAGGACGGGCGGGCGCGTTCACGCCGGCCAACGTCGTGTGCGGCACGGCCCAGATCGGGGGCCGTCCCTGCGTGGTGGGCGGCGACGACTTCACGATCCGAGGCGGTGCCTACTCGTCTGCCGGGCTCCGCAAGGGTCAGCACGCCGACGCGTTGGCGATCCAGCGGCGCATACCGCTGATCCGGCTGCTCGAAGGCGGTGGGGCCACCATCCGGGGCGCCACCGGCGTGCCAGGCCGCTCCGGCTACGACTGGACCGCGCCGTCGCCGCTCAACCTTCTCAGCCTCCAGGCCTTCGACAGCGTGCCCGTCGTGTGCGCAGCGCTGGGGCCGGTGGCTGGCTTTCCCGCCGCCCGCCTGGTGGCCTCCCACTTCTCGGTGATGACCCGCGACACCGCCCAGGTGCTGACCGGCGGGCCGGCGCTGGTCGAGCGCGCCACCGGAGAGGCACACACCAAGGAAGAGCTCGGCGGCGCCCAGGTGCACCTCCGCAGCGGCGTGGTCCTCAATGAAGCGGTCGACGAAGACGATGTCTGGGGCCAGATACGCACCTTCCTGTCCTATCTGCCGCTCAACGTATGGGAGCGCCCTCCCGTCGCGTCGTGCGACGATCCGATCGACCGCCGCGAGGAGGAGCTGCTGTCGATCGTTCCCCGCGAGCGTCGTCGGGCCTACAAGGTCCGCCGCGTGATCGAGCTGCTGGTCGATCGGGGCTCGTTCTTCGAGATGGGCGCGCTGTACGGCCGCAGCCAGGTGACTGGATTCGCCCGGGTGTCCGGCCAGCCGGTGGGCATTCTGGCGAACGACTGCTACCTGGACGGCGGATCGATGACCGCCACCGGCGCACAGAAGGTGCGCCGCTTCGTCGAGCTCTGCGACGGCTTCCACCTGCCCATCGTCAGTCTCGTGGACGAGCCCGGCTTCGCCATCGGATCCGCAGCCGAGCGGGCCGGCACGATCCGCTACGGGATGGAGGCGATGTTCGCGGCGCTCCAGACCGAGGTGCCCTGGCTGGCCGTCGTGCTACGGCGCGCGTTCGGCGTGGCCGCCGGCATCCACCTCGGACCGCAGGCCACGGTGGTTGCCTGGCCCTCGGCCCAGAGCGGGTCGATGCCGGTCGAGGGGGGCGTGGCGCTGGCCTACGGTCGAGAGATCCGCGAGGCACCCGACCCCGACGCGCGCCGCCGCGAGCTGGAAGAGGAGCTGGCCGCCGCCCAGTCGGTGTTCCCCAGGGCCGAGGACTTCGGTGTCCACCACTTGATCGACCCGCGCGACACGCGTCCCCTGCTGTGCGGCTGGATCGAGGAGATCCAGACCCAGCTCCGCGCCCTCACGGGTCCCCGGCGTTACGGACCGCGTCCGTAGCCCGCGGCGCGAAGCGCCTCAGCGGCCGCGGTACACGGGATCCCGGCTGGCCGTACGCGCGGCCTTCATCTCGGCGTAGTCCTGCGATTGGAACACCATCGACTGGGTCAGCGCCTCCTCCTCGATCGAGCGCTGCACCATCGGGTTCGCGATGCGAGCCAGCGTGCGCCGGAACATCTTCACCGTGAAGGCTGGCGCCGCCGCGATCTGATGGGCGATCTCCAGGGCGGCGTCGTCGAGCGTCTCGTCGGGCACCACCCGCGACACCACGCCGTGCTGGAGCGCCTCTCCCGCCTCCATCGGGCGTCCGGTCAGCGCCAGATCCGCCGCCAGCCCGTGCCCCGCGATCTGGAACAGGCGGGCGGTGCCTCCGGAGTCCGGGACCACGCCGTGTTTCACCTCGGGGAGCATCATGCGGGCGCTCTCACCCGCGATCCGCATGTCGCAGAGCAGCGCGCGCTCGAAGGAGCCACCGATCACCCAGCCCTTGAGCGCCGCAATGATGGGGCAGGGCAGGGTGAAGAACTGTTGTGTACCGCGGTGGCCGCGCTCGATGAAGTCGAGATCGCTGATGTCCTCGGTGCGGACGCCCAGCTCACTGGTATCGCGGCCCGAAGAGAAGGACTTTCCGTTGCCGCGCCAGACCACTGCGCGCACGCCGTCGCGTCGGTGGAGCTCGCCGAGCGCATCCCATAGCTGCGCGTCCATGGCATCGTTGGCGGCGTTGTGCTTGTCGGGCCGGTTGTTGCTCATGATCGCCACCGGCCCGTCGAACTCCAGCTGGATCAGCGCGTCTTCACCCATGTCCGCTCTCCCATGGAATCAGCGCCCGCGGAACACGGGCGCGCGTTTCTCGCCGAAGGCGGCCACCGCCTCCAGGTAGTCCTCGGTCTGCGCGCCCTCGACCATGCGCTCCGCCTCGAGGTCGAGGCACGTGCGCAGGTCTTCGTGCAGGGCGCGGTTGAGGTTGTCCTTGATGAAGCCCAGCGCGATCGGCGGGCCGGCGGCGATGCGAGCGCAGAGCGCGAAGGCCTCGCGCTCGAGCTCGGCGTCCGGGACCACGCGGTTCACGATCCCGAGCTTCTCGCATCGGATCGCATCCACCCGATCTCCGCTGAAGTAGAGCTCGCGGGCCACGGCGGTGCCCGCCAGGCGGGTCAGGAACCAGCTCCCGCCGTAGTCCCCGGAGAGGCCGAGTCGGACGTAGGCGGTGGTGACGAGGGCGCTCTCGGCGGCAATACGCAGGTCGCAGCAGAGCGCCAGCGCGAAGCCGGCGCCCGCAGCGGCGCCCGGCAGCGCGGCCACCACCGGTTTGGCGAGCCCGTGGATCAGCTCCGGGATGGTGTGCTCGAAGCGGAGCTGCCGGAGGCGCTCGTCCGGCGCAGGCAGGCGTCCGTCGCGTGCCATGCGCTTGGTGTCGCCGCCGGCGCAGAAGGCCGAGCCCGCGCCGGTCAGCATCAGGCAGCCCACCCGCGCGTCGTTGCCGAGTGCGGGAATGCAGCGCGCCAGCGCCGCCTTCATGTCCCAGGTGAGGGCGTTGCGCGCTTCGGGCCGATTCAGCGTGATCACTGCGACTCGCTGTTCGATGCGACACAGCAACTCGTCCGTGCCCGTTTCCACAATCACGGCATCGCGTCGATCGGAAGAATCGGCCAAACGGCACCTCCTCGGGTTCCCAAGCGTATCACGCTCGGCCGCCGTCGATTTGACGGATGCCCGGCTTGCCGGAACAATGCGCTCCCTCGACACAGGAGCATCCCATGCCTCTTCCCCAGCCTCCCGCGCCGGGCGCGTCCGCCCTCGCTCCGGGAACCTTCGACGGCGAGACGGTGGTCGTGACCGGCGGGGGCACCGGCCTGGGCAAGGCGATCGCTGTCGAGTTCGCCCGCCTCGGGGCGAACGTCGCGATCTGGAGCCGCGGCGAGGAGCATCGCGCCACCGGCGTCGCCGCCGTGGAGGCCGTAGGGGCGCGCGCCGTCGCCTGCGAATGCGACATCCGCCGCCCGGAGAGCGTGGCGGCCGCGTTCGACAGCGTGGCCGAGACCTTCGGCCTGCCCGACGTCCTGGTGAACAACGCCGCCGGAAACTTTCCGGTGCCGGCCGAAGACCTGAGTCCGAACGGCTGGCGGGCGGTGGTGGACATCGTGCTGAACGGAACCTTCCACTGTTCGCGCGAATTCGGTCGGCGCCACATCGCGGCGGACACGCCCGGATCGATCCTCAACATCGGCGCGGCCTACGCATGGACCGGCGGCCCCGGCTTCGCCCACTCGGCCGCGGCCAAGGCGGGCGTGAAGAACCTCACCGAGAGCCTGGCCGTCGAGTGGGCGCCCTACGGCATCCGGGTGAACGGCCTGGTCCCCGGCCTGATGCCCCACGACGACGAGGTGGAGGCGATCCGCGCGGTCCCCGAGCGGGGGCACAACGAGGCGGCCCGCGCGCCGGCGGGTCGCGTGGGCGCCCCGCGCGAGCTGGGCTGGGCGGCGACCTTCCTGGCGTCTCCCTATGCGGCCTACGTCAGTGGCCACACCATGGTGGTGGACGGTGCCAACTGGCAGCGTCGCTCGATGCTGATGCCGGAGTTCGTGCCCATCCGAGACCAGCTCGGCAAGGGCCCGTTCCGGCTGGAGTAGCCCTCATTGCAACGCCGTGGGGAGCGCGGCATCCAAGCTCACGTGTCGAGCGCTCTTCGACCAGCGCGGTTGCCCCGCCTCGCCCTGCTACCGCTAGCGGCGGCCCTGATCGCGTGCGGGCCCGACTCCGCCACCTCCGAGCCCGCATCGGAGCAGGCCGCCCGCGAAGCCAGCCGGTCAGAAGATCCCCGGGCCGCGGATTGGCTGGTGGCGCTCTCGGCGGACAGTGCCGCCGCGGCGCGGGGCGCGGTGCGGGAGATCGTGGCCGCCCGCGACACCCGTTTCGTCGCCGTCTTCATCGAGCTGCTGCGCGCCGCCGAGGTGGGCATCGCCGGCGACGCGGTGCGCCGCGACAGCGCGACCGCCCTCGAGGCGCTCACCGATCAGAGCTTCGGCACCGACTGGCCGGCCTGGGTCGAGTGGTACGCCGGTACCGAGCTCGAGCCACCGCCGGGTTTCACCGGCTGGAAGGGTGACCTGCTCGGCCGCGTCGACGAGAACTTCTCGCGCCTGCTCTACCCGGGCGCGCCCTCCCGCATCCGGGTCGAAGAGGTCCTGTGGGGCGGCGTGGCCTACCAGGGCATTCCAGCGCTCGACCGGCCCGATGCGATTCCCGCCGGAAAAGCCGACTACCTCGAGCCCGGAGAGCCGGTGTTCGGCATCGCACTGAACGGAGAGGCGCGGGCCTATCCCCATCGCATCCTGGACTGGCACGAGATGGTCAACGACGAGCTCGGCGGCGTGCACTTCTCTCTGGCGTACTGCACGCTCTGCGGCTCGGGCATCGCCTACCGCGGCGAGGCCAGCGACGGCCGCGTCTACGACTTCGGCTCCTCCGGTTTCCTGATGCGGAGCAACAAGCTGATGGTCGATCGCCAGACCGAGAGCCTGTGGAACCAGTTCACGGGACGTCCCGTGCTGGGCCGCCTGGCTGCATCCGAAATCCGGCTCGAGCGTCTACCCGGCGTGGTTGCCACCTGGGCGGCCTGGAAGGCGCGACACCCGGAGACCACCGTGCTCTCGCTGGAGACCGGACACAACCGTCCCTATCAGCCGGGTGCCGCGTACGGCGGATACTTCGCGTCGCCCGACACCATGTTTCCGGTGCGGTCGCACGGCGGCCCGCCGCGCAAGACGCGGGTCTACGGCCTCGAAGTGGAGGGCATCCCGGTTGCGTATCCCGTCGATCTGCTGACGCGGATTCGCCTGGTCCGCGACGAGATCGGCGGCAAGCCGGTGCTGTTGCTGGCGAGTGCGCAGCCGATCGAGGTCGAGGCGCTCAGCCTCCGCTCGGGCCGGGTGCACTACTCTGCGGGCGCGGAAGTGCGGGCCTATCGGACGAGCGGGCAGCGCTTCGAGCTCGCCGAAGAGGACGACCTGCTGCGCGACGAAGCGGGCCGGCGCTGGCGGGTGAGCGAGGACGCGCTCATCGGACCGGCCGGCCAGCGTCTCGAACGCCTGCCCGGCGTGCAGGCCTACTGGTTTGCGTGGAGCGCCTATCACCCGAAGACGCGACTGTTCAGCGAGCAAGGTCCCGGCGCCGTCGCTCCGCAGGCCGTCCGGTGAACACGGGCCCCGACTTCGCGGCGTGGCTGGGAGAGCGCGGGCTGGCGCCGCCGCTCCGCCGCTCCGTGCGCACGCTCCAGGTCAACGTCGGACTCCGCTGCGACCTCGCCTGCCACCACTGCCACGTCGAGGCCGGCCCGAAACGCACCGAGGCCCTCGACGCGCGCTCCGCGGCGCGCATCCTCGAGCTGCTGGCTTCGAATCCCGGCGTCGAGTGCCTGGATCTGACCGGCGGTGCGCCGGAGCTCAATTCCGAGTTTCGCAGCCTGGTCCGGGGCGCCCGCGAGCTGGGTCGCCGCGTGCTGGACCGCTGCAATCTCACCGTGCTCTTCGAGCCCGGCCAGGAGGACACGGCCGAGTTCCTGGCGCAGCAGCAGGTGGAGGTGGTCGCCTCGCTTCCCTGCTACACGGCCGAACGCGTCGAGCGGCAGCGCGGCCGCGGCGTCTTCGATCGCAGCATCGAAGGCCTGCTCCGACTCTGCGGGCTCGGCTACGGCCAGCCGAGATCTTCGCTGAAGCTCGACCTGGTCTACAACCCGCTCGGGCCGCAGCTGCCGCCGCCGCAGGCCCAGCTCGAAGGCGAGTATCGCGGAGAGCTCCGCAAGCTCGGCATCGAGTTCCACGGATTGTGGACGATCACGAACATGCCGATCAAGCGCTTCGCCCGCGACCTGGCGCGCCAGGGACGGCACGCCGAGTACATGAGCCTGCTGGTCCATCACTTCAATCCCGCGGCACTGCCGGAGCTGATGTGCCGCGACCTGCTCTCGGTGAATCATGCCGGCCGGCTCTACGACTGCGACTTCAACCAGGCGCTGGGCATCGGACTGACGGGCCGGGCGCGCACGATCTGGGACGTCGACGCGCTGGACTCGCTGGCCGGCGACCCGATCGCCACCGGGCCGCACTGCTTCGGCTGCACCGCTGGCGCCGGCTCGAGCTGCGGTGGCGCGCTGACCTAGCGACCCGACGCTGGACGGCGGTCGAGTAGCCGCGCGCCCGCGTCGCTCCTAGACTTCCGGTCATGGAACCCCCCATTTCGACCGACCCCGCCCGCCCCGACCGCCGTTACGACATCGTCCTCTTCGGTGCCACCGGGTTCACCGGTGGCCTGGCAGCTGAGGCGCTGGCACGGCGCGCCGCCGGCGAGTCGGGAGCCGGGCCGGTGCGCTGGGCCATCGCCGGCCGCAACGCAGACAAGCTGAAGCGCATCCGCGAGCGCCTCGAGTCCATCTCGCCCGCCGCCGCCTCGGTGGGCCTGATCGAAGCGAGCGTCGACGATTCCGCCAGCCTCGAGCGGCTGGCGGAACAGGCGCGCGTCCTGATCACGACGGTGGGACCCTACGCCGAGCTGGGCGAGGCCGTCGTCGCAGCCTGCGTCGCGAGCGGCACCGACTACGTCGACATCACGGGTGAGCCGGCCTTCGTCAACCGGATCATCGAGCGCTACGACGCGCCGGCCCGCGCGCGAGGGCTGCGACTGGTTCCCTGCTGCGGCTTCGACAGCATCCCGCCGGACCTGGGCGTCTGGTTCGCCGTGCGCGAGCTGGCCGCCGAAGGTCCGGTACGCGTCGAGGCCTTCGTGCGCAGCCAGGGCACCTTCTCCGGCGGTACCTGGCACTCCGCGGTGGGCGCGATGTCCCGTTTCCGGGAGGACCGGCGCGCCAACGACGCTCTCGACAGGCTGCCCGAGGCACCCGGTCGCCGGATCGAGGCGCTGCCCTGGCGCGTGGGGCGAGAGCCCGCGGTCGCGGCCTGGGTCTGTCCCCTGCCCACCATCGACACCCAGATCATCTTGCGCTCGGCGCGCTTCTGTCCGGAGTACGGCCGCGACTTCCGCTACCGGCACTCGGCCCGGGTCGGCTCGCTGCCCTGGCTCGTGGGCGGCGCCGCGGCGGTCGGCACCATCTTCGCACTGGCGCAGTTGCCGCCCACCCGTTCACTGCTGCTCCGCGTACGAGATCGTGGCGAAGGTCCGAGCGAGGCACAGCGTGCGAAGGCGTTCTTCGAGATCACCCTCCTCGCCGAAGGGGATGGTCGCCGCGTGCTCTGTCGGGTGCGAGGTGGCGACCCCGGGTACACCGAGACTTCGAAGATGGTCGTGGAGGCTGCCCTCTGCCTGGCCCGCGATCGCGATCGTCTGCCGGAGCGCGCCGGGGTCCTGACCCCGGCGGCCGCCATGGGGGAGCCGCTCCTCGAGCGGCTCCGGGCGGTCGGAATCGAATTCGAGGTGCTTCCGCGCTAGTCCGCCACGTCGCCGTCCAGGACGGCCGCCGCCACCCGTTCCTCCAGGGCGCGGGTGTCCCACCAGGTGATCTGGAGCTGCTTCGCACGCCGGAAGTAGAGCTGGATCTCGTACTCGATGGTGAAGCCGACGCCTCCCCAGACCTGCTGTGCCATGGCGGTGACGTCGCGATAGGTCTGGCAGGCAAAGAGCTTGGCCATCGGCGCCAGACGCGCGATCGAGCGACCTTCGGAGCGCGCCCAGGCCGCTTCGTAGACCAGGGTCTTGCCGCCATCCACCGCCGTGGCCGCGTCGGCCAGGTAGTGCGAGATCGCCTGGAACGCGCCGAGCGGCTTGTCGAACTGCTTGCGGTCCTTGGCGTACTGCACGGTGATCTCGAGGGCGCGCTCGGCGCCGCCCATGGCCTGGGCGGCCAGCAGCACCACGCCGTCGAGCATCGCCCGCTCCCAGGTGGACCAGCCGCTGCCCGCGCTCCCGATACGATCGGCCGCGGTCACCCGCACGCCGTCGAGCTCCACCCGGTACTGGGTGTCCGAGGCCAGGCTCTTCTGCTGGGTCAACGTGACGCCTTGGGAGCTGGGATCCACCAGGAACAGGTCCACGTCGGTGCGGCCCGGCCCGGTTCGCGCCAGCACCACCAGGCGCGCGGCCGAGCTGGCGAAGAGTACGTGGCGCTTGACGCCGCGGAGCACGAAGTGATCGCCGTCGGCCAACGCCTCCAGCTGGACGCCTTCCGGACCGTGGCCGCGGTCGGGCTCGATCCACGCCGGCGTCAGGACCGATTCCCCCGACACGATGCGCGGCAACCAGGCGCGCTTCTGTTCCTCGTCGCCGGCTGCCAGCAGTGCGTTCGCACTCATCACGGCGCTGACGAAGTGGGGAGACGGGGCCAGCGAGCGACCGAACTCCTCGTAGACGATGGCGGCCTCGAGCAGCGACTGCCCCGAGCCCCCGTACTCCTCGGGGATCAGCAGCCCCAGCAGGCCCAGCTCGCCGAGCTGTTTCCAGAACTCGGGCGGCGTGCCGACCGGGTGATCCTCCATCTCGCGCACCGCGTCGAGGGGGGCGTACTCACCGCACACGCCGCGCACCATCTCGCGCAGGACCACCTGCTCTTCGCTCCACTCCAGATCCATGGCTTCCTTCCTCTCAGCCCTCGGGCTTCCACTGGTCGCCCGTGCGCTTCCAGGGGTTGTCTCCCTCTGCGACGGGAACGGCGATGCGGGCGCGGCACTCGGTGCAGAGACGCTCGCCGACGGCGAGCCGCACCGAGATCTCGACCCAGCCGCAGCCCACCGCGTCGGTCTCCACGCTCTCGACCGTGCCCCGGAACACCATGCGGTCGCCGGGAAAGACCGAATCGCGCATCCGGAACTGAACACGTCCCAGGCGGCCGTAGGGACCGGTCCAGTCGGTCAGATAGCGCTCGAACCAGGCGGCCTGGTTCGGCGTATTCAGGAAGATGTCGCGCACGCCGTTGCGGTGCTGGGCGAAATCCTTGTCGTGGTGCATCGGGCGCCAGTCGCGACTGGCCAGCGCGCCGAGCACGACCGTGGTGGGCGTGACGTCGTGCGCCAGCTCCGGCAGCGCATCGCCGACCTGGACCCGATCGAGATGGAGCAGCGGGAAGTCGCTCATTGCGGCGGGTCCTCTGCGTCGCCGTCCAGCGTCCTGCGGTATCCGAAGCCGGTGTAGGTCTCGGTGCCCACCGACTCGCCGCGGCGGTTCTCGTACTCGACGTCGATCACCCAGAAACGGCCCAGGCCGAGCTTGGTGCGCTTCGGCTCGGACACCGAGCGCAGCACCTGGTAGGTCTCGAGCCGATCCCCGGGCCGCACCGGTGTCCGGAAGACGATGGTGTTGTCGGTCATCACGGCTTCGGGCAGGCCGAGCTTCTCCTTCAGGTCGAAGTGGACCTGGAGCGGCTGCGCCTGCTCGGTGCGTCCGGGCGCCCAGTAGTGCGGACGGAACCAGGCCGAGATCATGGTCGGCGGCGCAATCCAGCCGTCGGTGATCTCGTTGGCGACCTTCTCGTCCCAGAACAGCGGATTGCCGTTCTCCACCGAGGCGCAGGTGGTCAGCACGTAGCCGCGCTCCACGTCGAACTCGCCGGCCTGGGTGTAACGGCGGGCTCCGATCCACGATCGCACTTCCTGCGGCAGCTCCTTCATGGCCTCCTCGTCTCGTGTCACGCGATGATGCCTCCGCTGCGGAGTGCCGTGATCTCGGTTGCCGAGAATCCGGCGGCGCCGAGCAGCGCGTCGGTCTGGGTCTGGCTGGCGTCGGGCACTTCGATCGGATCGCGCGGCCGAGCGCATCCGGCCAGCACCGCGCCGACCTGGCGGAACTCGCCGCGAGCGGGGTGACGAGCCGTCCCGATGGCGCCGCGCGCCGCGAAGTGCGGGTCGTTCGCGAGCTCCGAAACCCGGTAGACCGGTGCGACGCACGTGTCCGCGGGCGCCAACTCGGCCACCCACGCGTCCCGGTCGCGGCTGGCGAAGCGCTCGCGGAAGTCGGCGCGAATCTGGTCCTGGAGGGAATCGTCGCGCTGGTGCCCGATCCATCGCTCCAGCCCCAGCGCGCGGCACAGGTTCGCGTAGAAGGCCGGTTCGATGGCGGCGACCGCCAGCCACGCGTCGTCCCGCGTCCGGTAGCAGTCGTAGCAGGCGAAGCGGCCGGTGAGCAGGTCGTGGCCGGGTCCGGGCTCGCTGCCCGTGGCGAGGTGGTCGTCGATGGACAGCGCCATCAGCGAGAGCACGCCCTCGGCCACCGCCACGTCCAGATACTCTCCCCGCCCCGTGCGCCCGCGGCGCATCAGCGCCGCCAGGATCGCGATGGCCGCGTGCATGCCGCCGGCCGCGCCGTCGGCGATGGTGGCCCCGGGCAGCGCTGGTCCTCCGTCCTCGCGGCGCCCGCTGCACGCGAGGTAGCCACCGGTCGCCAGGTAGTTCAGGTCGTGTCCCGCCCATGCGGCGGCGGGCCCGTCCTGGCCGTAGCCGCTGGTGGCGCAGTAGACGACGCCCGGGTTGATCTGGCGGACCGCCTCGTATCCCACGCCGAGCCGATCCACCACGCCCGGGCGGAAGCTCTCCAGCACCACGTCGGCCCTGGCCGCCAGCTTGAGGAAGGCGTCGCGGCCCGCCGGGTCCTTCAGGTCGATGCGCACCCGCTGCATGCCGCGGTGGGCCGAGTAGGCGTAGAAGAGCGGCTCGATCTGGACGCCCTGCCGGCGCGGCGGAGCCCCCACCTTCACCACCCGCGCGCCGTAGTCCGCCAGGATGCGCGCACAGCGGGCCGCCGGGCCGACCGTCGAGAAGTCGAGCACCGTGATGCCTTCGAGCGCGGGTTGGTTGGGGGCGTGCACCGGCGGGGCTCCCTAGAAGTTCCGGGGCAGGCCCAGCTTGCGCCGCGCGATGATGTTCTTCTGGATCTCGGACGCGCCGCCGCCGATGGTGTCGATGACCGAGTAGCGATAGCTCATGTCGGCCCGGCCGCGCAGCGGCGCCTCCTCGGTGTGGATGCGGAGCTGGGCGCCCTCGCCACCCAGATCGGCGATGGCATTGGCCACGCGCTGGGAGAGCTGGGTCGCGAAGAGCTTGTACTCGGAAGCCTCCACCGTGGGCGGCTTGCCGCCGCGCATGGAAGCCGCGACGAAGCGCAGACCGAGCACCCGCGCCACCTCCATCTCGGTGGCCAGGCGCGCGATGCGCTGCCGCGTGAAGGGATCCTCGCGCAACGGCCGGTCGTCGCGCCGGGCCGTCTGCACGAAATCGGTCAGCTCTTCGAGTCGCTGCTCGATGGGAGAAACGGTGAACATCGTGAAGCGCTCCAGGTCGAGCGCTTCCGAGATGTAGCGGAAACCCTTGCCCTGCTGGCCGACCAGGTACGCGTCCGGCACGAAGACGTCGTTGAAGAAGACCTCGTTGGTGATCTCGTCACCGATCGTCGGCATAGGCCGCACGTCCAGGCCCTCGTGGTCCATCGGGATCAGGAAGAGCGAGATGCCGTCGTGCTTGGCCGCCTCTGGATTGGTGCGGGCGCCCACCCAGTACCAGTCGGCGAAGTGGGCCGAGGTGGTCCAGGTCTTCTGGCCGTTCAGCTTCCAGCCGCCCTCCACCTTCTCGGCCTTCAGCTGCATGTTGGCCGCATCCGAGCCGGCGCTGGGCTCGCTGTATCCCACCGCGAACTCGATCTCGGCTGAGATGATCTTCGGCAGGAACTCGCGCTTGAGGAAGTCGGAGCCGTGGCGGATCAGCGTCTTGCCGATGATGCCGACCCCCTTGCCGATCTGCGGCGCGCCGCGGCGGGCCAGCGCCTCGTTGAGGATGTACTCGTAGACCCCGGGCTTCTCCTGCCCGCCGTACTCGCGCGGCCACGTCATGCCGAGCCAGCCGCGCTCGGCCAGCTTCCGCATGAAGGCGCGGCGCTTCGGCGTGTCCACGATCTGCGCCATGTTCTCGCGGGTGACGTCCATCACCTCCGGGTCGGCGTTCTCGTCGAGGAACTTCTCGACCGCTTCGGCGAAGGCGCGCTCTTCCTCGGAAAACTCGAAGTCCACCCGTTTCTCCTCTCTCGCCTAGAACGTGGCCGGCAGGCCCAGGCCGCGCCGGGCGATGATGTTCTTCTGGATCTCGGAAGCGCCGCCGCCGATGGTGTCCACCACCGTGTAGCGGTAGGAGCGCTCGAAGCGGCCCGCCAGCGGCGCTCCGTCTTCGCCGGGCTTGAGCTGGCCCGCGGGACCGAGCAGGTCGAGGGCCGCGTCCGCCACCCGCTGGCCGGCCTCGTTCATGTAGAGCTTGTACATGGAGGCCTCCACCGTCGGCACGCCGCCCGTGAGCGCGCCGTGGATCACGCGGCGCTGGAGCATGCGCGAGACCTCGAGAGCCGTGGCGATCTGGGCAACGGTCCGGCGCGCATGCGGATCCTCGCGCAGCGGCTGCCCGTCGCGTCGCGCCTCCCGGACGTGGTCGCACAGCGCCTCGACCTTCTTCTCGAGCGGCCCCACCGGCATCATCGCGAAGCGCTCCAGGTCGAGCGCCTCGCAGATGTACGTCCAGCCGCGGTTCACTTCGCCGACCACGTAGGCGTCGGTCACGTCGACACCGTCGAAGAAGACCTCGTTGGTACGCTCGTCGCCGATGGTCCAGGTCGGGCGGATCGTGAGCCCGGGGTGGCCCATCGGCACCAGGAAGAGCGTGATGCCGCGATGCTTGGTCGCGTTCGGATCGGTGCGCGCCCCGACCCAGTACCAGTCGGCGAAGTGGGCCGACGTGGTCCAGACCTTCTGGCCGTCGAGCCGCCAGCCGCCGTCGGTCCGCGTGGCCTTCAGCTGCATGTTGGCGGCGTCGGAGCCGGCCTGGGGCTCGCTATAGCCGATCGCGAACTCGATCTCGCCGCGGATGATCTTCGGCAGGAACTCGCGCTTGAGGAACTCCGAGCCGTGTCGGATCAACGTCTTGCCGATGATGCCCACCGACTTGCCCGGTTGCGGGGCGCCATGCCGCGCCAGTGCCTCGGTGAGCAGGAAGTCGTAGATGCCCGATCTCTCGGCGCCGCCATAGCGCGCGGGCCAGGACATGCCGAGCCAGCCGCGCTCGCCGAGCTCGGCCATGAAGGCGCGCTTCTCGGGCGTGTCGACGGTCTGGGACAGCTGCTCGGGATTCTCGTCCATCACCTGGGGCGAGCGTCGTGATGCCAGGAAGCGCTCGACCTCGGCCTCGAAGGCTCGCTCCGGCTCGGAGAATTCGAAGTTCACGATGCCAGCTCCCGGCGCAGCGCCGCGCTGGCCGCCTCCTCGTTGCGCATCGACTCTTCCATGCCGTGCTCGGCACCGAAGTTCAGTGCGCCCTTGGCGGCGGCGAGTACCGGGGCGGCGCATTCGGCCATGGCGGCTGCCGTGCGTCTCGCTTCGTCGAGCAGGGCGTCGCCGGGCACCACCCGGTTCACCAGACCGATCTCGGCGGCCTCCTCGGCGCGAATCACCCGCGCGCTCATCACCAGCTCCAGGGCGCGCGCGCGGCCGACCAGCCGAGGCAGCAGATGCGTGCTCCCCAGGCCCGGCAGCAGCCCGAGCTTGGCGAAGGTGAGGCCCAGCTTGGCTCCCTCGGCTGCGATGCGCAGGTCGCAGGGCAGGATCATCGTCACTCCCACGCCGATCGCCGCGCCGTTCACCGCGGCGATCACGGGCTTCGGGTAGGAGAGCAGCTCGAGCGGCAGAACGCGCAGGAAGTCCTCCTCGCCCAGACGCGGCCCCTTCGACGCGTTGCTCCCCTGCTGGTGGGCGCGCAGGTGTTCGAGATCGACGCCGGCGCAGAAGCCGCGCCCGGCGCCGGTCAGGATCACGGCGCGGACCGCGTCGTCGTCGCGACTGCGGGCGAAGGCCCGTACCACCGCGTCGCCCATCTCGGTGGTGTAGGCGTTGAGCTTCTCGGGGCGGTTCAGGGTGACGGTTGCGATGCCGTCGTCCACCTCGTATAGGACGTCGGCGGCCATCAGTCCTCGTCCTCGTAGGGTGCCCAGCGCGGCTTGCGCTTCTCCACGAAGGCCGCGCTGCCCTCGCCCAGGTCCGGGTGATCGTTGTGCTGCTGGATCCGGCGCCAGGTGTGTTCGAGGGCGTCGTCGAGGCCCCGGTCGAGGCTCTCCCAGATCACGCGCTTGGTGCGGGCCAGCGCGGTGGGCGAGTGTTCGGCGATCTTCGCGGCCAGCTCCCGGGCGCGCGGCAGCAGTCGGTCCGCGGGCAGCACCTCTCCCACGAGACCGAGCTCGCGGGCCGCCGCCGCGTCGAGGCGTTCGGAGCCCCCCAGGAGCGCCATGCGCAGCACGGCCTCCAGCGGCAGCCTGCGCGCCAGCCCGACCGGCTCCAGGCCGGCGATCAGCCCCACCTTGACGTGGGTGTCGAAGAAGGTGGCCTCGTCGGAGCACAGCACCAGGTCGCTGTCGGCGACGAAGTGCAGGCCGCCGCCGCAGCAGAGGCCGTTGACCGCGGTGATCACCGGCTTCCAGCAGCGGTTCTGGAGCGCCGTCAGCTGGAACCAGGGCGACGCGTCGCGGTCCAGCGTGGCGCTGTCGGCCGCGCTTCCGTCGGCGACGTCTGCCACGTCCATACCGGTGCAGAAGGCACGCTCTCCGGCGCCGGTGACGACCACGCAGACGACTTCGGGGTCGCCCTTGACCTCGGTCCAGACGCGCCGCAGCTCGGACGACATGGCCAGGTTGAAGGCGTTGTGGCGCTCGGGGCGGTTGAGCGTGAGCGTGGCCACGCGTCCGTCCTTCTGGTAGAGAAGCGTCTCTAGCTCCACGTGGGCGCCTCCGTCGGTTCCGGCTAGTCGCGGCCCAGAATGGCGATGCCACAGGCAGTGGGATGGCCGCCGATGTTGTGGCTGAGCGCGAGCCGGGCGCCCTGTACCTGGCGCGGCCCGGCGCGTCCCTGCAGCTGGAGCGTGTTCTCGTAGATCATGCGCACACCCGTGGCGCCGGTGGGATGACCGAAGCTCTTGAGTCCGCCGTCGGTGTTCACCGGAAGCTCCCCGTCCAGCGCGAACGTCCCCGCAGCAATGTGCTCCCGGGCGGCACCCTTGTCGCAGAAGCCCAGGTCCTCGTAGGAGAGCAGCTCGGTCAGGGAGAAGCAGTCGTGCACCTGCGCCACGTCGATCTCCCGGCGCGGGTCGGCGATTCCCGCCTGGCGATAGGCCTCCTCCGCCGCCCAGCCGGTGGGCTTCCACGACAGGAAGTCGTTGTCGGGATCCTTCTGCGGGTTCGGCCCCGCCTGCACCGTCACCGCCTTCACGAAGACCGGATCGTCGCGGAAGGTGCGGGCCAGGTCTGCGCGCACCAGCACCGCGGCGGCGGCGCCGTCGGTCTGGGCGGCGCAGTCGTAGAGTCCGAAGGGCCACGAGATCATCCGGGCTTTCAGCGCGTCCTCGACGGTGATCTCGCGCTTCAGGAACGATTTGGGCGCCAGCGTTCCGTTGTGGTGGTTCTTGACCGCGATGCGCGCCAGGTCTTCGCGGCTGGCGCCGTACTTCTCGAAGTAGGTGGCGGCGCACAGCGAGAACCACCCGGCCGGGGTCTGCGGCAGATCGCGCACCTGGTTCATCATCACGCTGGGGCCGGAGACGCCGCGATCCTTCGGCTTGTCGTAGCCCACCACCAGGACCACGTCATGGAGGCCAGCCGCAATCGCCATGGCGCCGCAGCGGAACGCGTCGGTTCCGGTGGCGCAGTAGTTCGACACCATGGTGACCGGCTTGTGGAACAGCTTGAGCGCATCACTGCACTCGTGCGGACCCTTCTGCGAATAGATCGATCCGGTGAAGACCGCTTCGATGCGCGCCTGGGGATCGTCGATGCCCGCATCGGCGTAGGCCTCGTAGGCGGCGTCGACGATCATGTCCGCAGGAGACTGGTCCCAGTTCTCGCCGAATTGGCAGCAGCCGACGCCGACCACCGCCACCTTGTCGCGCAGACCGTCAGCCATCTCACTTCTCCGCGGGCCGCGGCGCGGCCTTCCAGTAGTAGTTCGGTCTCCCGCCTACCTGGTGGACGCGACGCAGCTGGAACTCCACCGGCATGCCGGTATGGACGCTCTCGGGACTCGCGTCCACCAGCTGGAGGTGGATGCGCGCGCCGTCCACCTCGGTGACCGTGACCACGGTGGGCGGATCCGGCGTGGGAAAGAAGAAGTCGAAGGTATAGGTGACCACCCGGCCCTCGCGGTCCGAGAGGCGCACGGAATCGAAGTCGTCCTTGGCGAAGCAGCGCTCGCAGAGCCGCTGGATCGGGAACTGAACGCCGCCGCAGTTGCGGCAGCGCTGGCCGCGGAAGGCGAGATCCTCGTCGCGCTCGCGATGGTGGACGGTTGCGCTCAGGCCCGGATCGCCGCCGGCCTGGTACTCGCCCGGCTCGAGGCTGCGCGCCTTGCGATAGCGGTCGTAGCTGGTCACGGGCCGACGCCGTCCCAGGTGCCAGCTGACGCCGCGGCGCGGCTCGAGCTTCAGCGCGTGTTCGGTGATGCGGAACGCGAGCGCTTCGGCGCCGTCGCCGTAGCTGGCCAGCAGCAGGCGTTCGCCGGGACGGGCGGTCTCCAGCGCCGCCGCCAGCAGCAGCGGGGCGAAGGCGGCCCCTGCGTTGCCCAGGCGGCCGAAGTACGGGTCCTGCACCTGCTCGGCCGTCAGGCCCAGGGCGCGCGCGGCGCCGGCGTGGGAGCGGGCGTCGGGTGCGTAGAGCAGCACCCGCTGGAAGTGTTCGACCGAAACGCCGCTCTTCGCGAGCAGGCCGCGCACGGCTTCGACCGTGTTCGGCGTATAGCCCTGCTGGACGACGAAGCGTTCCTCCCAGCTGTGGACGAAGGCGTCGCCCTCGGCGCGCCAGACGTCCACGATCTCGTCCGAAACCGAGTGGGCGTCCTCGAGGTCCGCGATCGCGTCGGCCTCGCCCACCAGGAAGGCGGCGGCGCCGTCGCCGAAGTTGCGCTCCAGCGCCGAACCCGGGGCCGCCAGCCGGCAGTCGCTCACAATCACCAGCGCTCGTCCCGCGCTGCCGGCCGCAACCGCGTCGGCAGCGGCGCGCAGTGCATTGGTTCCCGCGCGCAAGGAGCCGGTGACGTCGGCGCTGCGGACGTCGCGGCGCAGGTCGAGCGCCTTGGCCGCAAGCGCGGCGGCCTGCTTCTCGCGGAAGGGCAGCGTGGTCGAAGCGAAGAAGAGCGCGTCGACGCCGGCGCGATCGAAGCCGCGCAGGCAGTTCACCGCGGCCGCCACGCCCATGGTGACCGCGTCCTCGTCGTTCCAGGCAACCGCCTTCTCGGGGCCGTCGGGGCGCGCCGCCCCGCCGGAGAGCAGCGCCAGCGGCAGGCGCGTGGGCGGGACGTAGGCGCCGTAGGAGACGATGCCGGCCATCGCTCCTCCTAGTCGCTCTTCGGCTTGACGCCGTCGTAGAACGGGTAGGGTGGCTTCATCAGTCCGAAGGGCTCGAGCCGCTTGCCCAGGCTCGCTTCGAAGTGCTGCAGCAGGTCGTCCACCGACCAGCCGCCGGGCTTGAACATACCGGTGCCGTAGCGGGGCTGCTCGAGCAGCACGACGCGCTCGCCACCGGTCCCGAAGGCCTGGCCGGTGACGTAGTCGGCGTGGTCGCTGCAGAGAAAGGCCACGAAGGCACCGTTCCGGTCCGGGTCGATGTACGGCAGCTCGACGTCCTTGCCCCCCACCTTGGCGGTGGCCGACATGCGGGTGGTGCCGGTGGGGCTGATGGCGTTGACGCGGATTCCGTAGCGCGCCAGCTCGACGGCCCACGTGTAGGTCATCGAGGCGATGGCGCCCTTGGAAGCGGCGTAGTTGGTCTGCCCGAAGTTCCCGAAGTGCGCGGCGGAGATGGTGTTGACGATCGAGCCACCGGTACCCTGCTCGCGCATGCGCAGCGCCGCCTCCTGGCCGCACATGAAGCTGCCGTGCACGTGCACCTGGAGCACTCCGGCGAAGTCCTCGTCGGTCATCTTCAGGAACGAACGGTCGCGGAAGTTGCCCGCGTTGTTGACCAGCACGTGGATGCCGCCGAACTCGTCGACGCATTGCGAGACCAGCGAACGCGCGCCCTCCCGGTTGCTGATGTCGTCGCGGTTGGCCGTGGCCTTGCCGCCCTGGGCCGCGATCTCTTCGACCACGGTGCGCGCCTGGTCGAGGTCCAGGTCGTTGACCACGACCGCCGCACCCTGCGCGGCCAGGTGCAGGCAGTGGCCGCGACCGATGCCGCGGCCGCCGCCGGTGACCACTGCCGCGCGGCCCTCCAGAACGCCCATCTCGATGGCCTCCTCGCGCTTCACTTCCTGTGGATCGGCTAAATACGATACGTAGCGTATAGTAAATGCGCGCGGCCGTCAAAGAGCCGGAAGGATCATCTTAACCATCTGTAATTCTTTACTTTTTTCCGATTTCGATCCGGCCTCGAATCGCCGGGAGATCCGAATCCGCGCTCGGATGCGACCCTCCACCCGGGAGGGACGGAACGGGATGATCGCCGGGAGCTGCCTGTGCGGGGGCGTTCGCATCGAAGTGGCGCAGCCCGAAGGACCCTTCGAGCTGTGCCATTGCTCGCGCTGCCGAAAGGCCTCGGGCACAGCGTTTGCCGCGGGGATCTGGGTGCGCATCGAGGCCCTGCGCTGGCGCAGCGGCCGCGATCTCGTGCGCAGCTATGCCGCACCGGTGCGCGAGAGCCCACCGCCGTACCGGACCTTCTTCTGCGGGACGTACGGGTCGCCGCTGCCGGATCCGGATCCCGGCTTCCCGTGGGTGGAAGTACCGGCTGGAATGCTCGACGGCGACCCGGGGCTGCGGCCGGACAGACACCTGGTGATCGGGCCGCCGGCGCCCTGGTACGAGATTCGCGACGCGCTGCCGCGCATGGACCGCGATCAGATCACCGCCGACCGGATCGCGCGTTGGCTCCCGCGCCGGCGGGACGGCGCGCACTAGGGCGCCGCGTCGGCCTCCACCGCCGCCGCCACCCGCTCGGAGTGCTCCTCCACACCGCCGAACTCGTTCTCGAGCACCCAGCAGCGCTTCAGGTAGTAGTGGCAAGGCATCTCCCATGTGTATCCCATGCCGCCGTATACCTGGAGACAGGTGCGCGCGTTCTTGAGCGCTGCTTCGCCGGCGGTGAGCTTGGCCACGGCCACCGCGCGCGGCCCGTCGCCGACGAGCGGATCGTCGAGGGTGGCGCCGGCGGCGTACACCGCGGCGCGGGCGATCTCCTGGCGAACGAAGGCATCGGCCAGCATGTGTTTCAGCGCCTGGAAGGAGCCGATCGGGCGCCCGAACTGCTCGCGCTGGAGCGCATACGCCACGGCCAGCTCCTGGGTGGCCTCGGCGATGCCGAAGAGCTGCGCCGCCGCCAGCGCGCAGCCCTCGAGCCGGAGCCGAGCGGCCACGCCGGGCCCCGCAATGTGCTCGCCCGCGTGCAGGGTGGGCAGCCAATGAAGCGGCGTCAGCGGATCGAGGGGCGTGGGAACCACCTCGGCGCGCAAGCTGCGCGGGTCGACGCGATGGACGCCGTCGGCGCGCAGCAGCAACAGAACGTCGAGCCGGTCGAGATGCGCGACCAGCAGCGGATCGGCGCTGGGCTGGATCAGGTCGAGACCGCCCACCACGGTGATGCCGGAGGCCGCGCCCTCCACCAGGTCCGCCGCCAGGTGGGTCCAGAGCAGCGGTCCCGGCACCACGCGTCGACCGAGTTCGGCGAAGACCAGCACTGCGTCGGCCATGCCGAGTCCGACGCCGCCGCGATCCTCGGCGAGGCGCAGCGAGAAGACGCCGAGCTCGGCAAGCTCGCGCCACAGGTCGGCGTCGAAGCCGCCGCTGTCGCACAGGGAATGGAGTCGCTCCAGCCCGACCTGGCCATCGCAGAAGGCGCGCACGCCCTCCTGGAGCGCCTGCTGGTCGTCGTTCAAGCGGAAATCCAATGGCGTTCCCTCGGCCAACGCGGCTAACGCGGCTCGCGCGGGAGCCCCTGGATGCGCTCCGCGATGATGTTGCGTTGGATCTGCGACGAGCCGGCGGCGATGGTGAGCGAGAGCGACTGGAGCGCCTTGGCCAGCAACATGCCGCTGGGGAGGTCCGCCACGTCGCTGCGCGAGAGCGCGGCGCGGCCCAGGATCCGCATGCCCAGCTCGGCGATCCGCTGGTAGAGCTCGGTGTAGTGCAGCTTGATGGCCGATCCCTCCAGACCCGGAACTCCGGTCTGGCTGGCGCGACACACCGAGTACTTGACCATCGCCCACAGTGCGTCGAGCTCGGCGGCCAGGTGGCCCAGCTCCCGCCGCAGCGAGGCGTCGTCCCAGCGGCCGGTGGCCTTGGCCACGCGCACCAGCTCGGCGGCGAACTGCTGGAGCTGGATCATCTCGCTGGCGAAAGCCGTGCCGCGCTCGAAACGCAGCGTGACGTTGGTCACCCGCCAGCCGTCGTTCTCGTCACCGACCCGGTGCTCGACCGGAACCCGCACGTCCTCCAGGAAGACTTCGCTGAACTCGCCCTCGCCCACCAGGGTGGGCAGCGGTCGGATCTCGATGCCCGGCAGGTCCATCGGCAGGATCAGCCAGGAGATCCCCTTGTGTTTCGGGGCGGACGGGTCGGTGCGCACCAGGAACTCGCCGAAGTCGGCTGCCTGGGCGAACGAGCACCAGATCTTGTGGCCGTTCAGCACGTAGTGGTCGCCGTCGCGCTCGGCGCGGGTCTTGAGCGCCGCGAGGTCCGAGCCGGCAGCGGGCTCGGAGAATCCCTGGCACCAGACCTCCTCGCCGCGAAGGATGCGGGGCAGGTGGCGCGCCCGCTGCTCCGGCGTCCCCTCGGCAACCAGCGTGGGGCCGCCGTGCAGCACGCCGACGAAGTTGACGCCGATGTACGGCGCATTCGCCCGCGCGATCTCCTCGTAGTAGACCAGCTGCTCGGTCAGCGACGCGTCGCGCCCGCCGTACTCGGCGGGCCAGTTGATGCCGGCATAGCCGGCGTCGAAGAGCTTTCGCTGCCAGCTGGTGTCGTAGGCGCGGCGCGCGGGCCAGTCGTCGCTCGGAGGCGGCTCGCCGTGCGCGGGCACCGCCTCGGCCAGCCAGGCCCGCAGCTCCGACCGGAATTTCTCGTCCGCTTCCGAATAGCGCAGGTTCAACGCGGGCTCCTGTGACGGCACTCTCGGCGGGGGCTCCGGCGCCGCCGACGAGGCCCTATGCTTACCGCATGCGCTTCACGGTTCAACTGCCGACCGAGCGGGTCGATCTCGGCGACGAGCTGGTGAGCGCCGAGGCCATCGCCGAGATGGCGCGTGCCGCCGAAGCAGCGGGCTTCGACGCCTGCTTCGTCACCGACCACCCGATCCCCGGCGATCACTGGCTGGCCGCCGGCGGCCACCACAGCCTCGATCCCTTCGTCGCGCTTTCCTTCGCGGCCAGCGCCACCCGGCGCTTGCGGCTGCACACCCATGTGTTGGTGCTTCCCTATCGCAACCCGTTCCTGGTGGCGAAGGCGGCGGCCACGCTCGACGTGCTCTCGGGCGGGCGGCTGATCCTGGGCGTGGCCACCGGTTATCTCGAGAGCGAGTTCGCTGCGCTGGGTGTTCCGTTCGGGGAGCGCAACGAGTTGACCGACGAGGCGCTCGACGTGTTGCGGCGCGTTTGGGCCGAGGACGGCGTCGCCTTCCAGGGGCACCACTTCCATGCGGCCGGCAACACGGCGCTGCCGCGTCCGGTGCAGAAGCCGCACCCGCCGCTCTGGGTCGGCGGCAACAGCCGGCGCGCGATCCGCAGGGCGGTGGAGCGCGGCGACGGCTGGCTGCCGTTTCCGGCGCCCGCGCGCTTGGCGCGGCACATCCGCACCGCCGCCCTGGAGAGCCTGGACGATCTCCGCGCCGGGCTCGACTACGCCCGCAGCCACGCCGAGGCGGTCGGACGCAGCGCTCCGCTCGAGGTCTGCTTCGTCCCGTTCGGGTTCGAGCTCTTCGCCCGCGAGCCGGTCGATCCGGACGCCTTCCTCGAGCACGTCGCCGAGCTGGAGGCGCTCGGCGTCGGCTGGCTCGCCATCAACGTCCCGTGCCAGTCGCGGGCGGAGTACTGCGAGAAGATCGAGCGCCTCGGTCGGGAGACCCTCGGCCGGGCCTGAGCGCCGGCGCGCTCAGAGGAACTTCGCGAAGTGGTCGAGGACGGGCATCACCTGGTCGCGGGGCGCCGACGGCAGCCGCAGCGCGGCCTCGGTGACCCCGATCGAGCGGTAGTAGTCGAGCTTCTCGGCGTCGGGCTGTACGCCCATCGGCACCACGTGGATCGCGTCGGGATCGCGACCGCGGGCCTCGAAGGCGGCACGCAGGTGCGGCAGGGCACGCTTGATTCCGGCGCCCCCGATCGGCATCCAGCCGTCGGCGTACTCGGCAATGTGTTCGGTCAGCACCGGGCCGGAGCCGCCGCCGATCAGGACCGGCGGGCGCGGCCGTTGCAGCGGCTTCGGCCACTGCCAGCTCGGTTCGAAGCGCACGAAGTCGCCGCGGAAGGACGCCACCTCGTCGGACCAGAGCGCCTGCATTGCCAGCATCGTCTCGCGCACCCGCGCGCGGCGGCGTCGGAAGTCGATGCCGTGGTTCTCGATCTCCTCCCGGTTCCAGCCGAAGCCGATGCCGAGCACGAGCCGTCCACCGGAGAGGCGGTCGAGGGTGGCGAGCTGCTTCGCCAGGGCGATCGGGTCGTGTTGTGCGACCAGGGCCACGCCGGTTCCCAGCCGGATGCGCGAGGTCAACGCCGCCGCCGCCGCCAGCGCCACGTAGGGATCGAGGCTGCGCTTGTATTCTTCGGCGAGCTCGGGCTCACCGGTGGGCGGCGGCGTCAGCCGGCTCACCGGAATGTGGGTGTGCTCCGGGACGTAGAGCGAGTGGAAGCCGCGCGCCTCGGCTTCGACGGCCAGCTCCGGCGGGCTCATCGCCAGGTCGGTGGCGTGGATCGTGACGCCGAGCTTCAAGCTGGATGCCTCCGGGCTCCGCCAGCATCGGGACGGCGCTGCGTCCCCGGGCCCGATTGAAACACGTTACAATTTCCCGTCGCGCCGGGCACACCCGGCGTCGAAGCGGGTGCAGCGGATGGCTCAGGCGGATCAGCAGCCGGTGCGTGTCGACGAGGGCTACGCCCTCGACGACCGCTACGTGCGCGAGCGCGGCCGCGTCTACCTGAACGGCGTGCAGGCGCTGGTGCGGCTTCCCATGATGCAGCGGCAGCGCGACCGCGCCGCGGGCCTCGATACTGCCGGCTTCATCTCCGGCTACCGCGGCTCGCCGCTCGGCACCTACGACATGGCACTCTGGCAGGCGCGCGAACACCTGCTCGAGCACGCCATCCGCTTCGAGCCCGGCGTCAACGAGGACCTGGCCGCCACCGCGGTGTGGGGATCGCAACAGGCCAGTCTCCACGAGCAGCCGCGCCACGACGGCGTCTTCGGCATCTGGTACGGCAAGGGCCCCGGCGTCGACCGCTCCTGCGACGCGTTGAAGCACGCCAACTACGCCGGCACCTCCCGCCATGGCGGTGTGCTGGCGCTCACCGGCGACGACCCGGGCGCGCGATCGTCGTCGATCGCGCACCAGAGCGAGCACGCGCTGATCCATTGCGGCATCCCGGTCCTGAACCCGTCGAACCTGCAGGACTACCTCGATCTCGGTCTCCACGGCTTCGCGCTGTCGCGTTACTCGGGGTGCTGGGTGGGGTTCAAGTGCCTCACCGACACGGTGGACAGCGCCGGCTCGGTCGACGTCGATCCGGAGCGGGTTCGCGTGGTGCTGCCCGAAGACTTCCAGCTGCCCGCCGAGGGGCTGCACATCGCCTGGGCGAACCTTCCGCTGGCGGTGGAGCGACGCCTCTACCAGCAACGGCTGCCCGCTGCCCAGGCCTTCGTGCGCGCCAACGGCCTGGACCGCGTCGTCCTCGATGCGCCGCAACGTCGGCTCGGCATCGTCACCGCTGGCAAGGCCTACCTCGACGTGCGTCAGGCCCTCGAGGAGCTGGGTATCGACGCCGAGCTGGGCCGCGCGCTGGGTCTCTCGATCTACAAGGTCGCGATGACCTGGCCGCTGGAGCCCGAGGGCATGGCGCGCTTCGCCGACGGTCTGGAGTCGCTGCTGGTGGTGGAGGAGAAGCGGCCGATCCTGGAAGGGCAGATCGCGCGGCTGCTCTACAACCGCAGCGTACGCCCCGAGCTGGACGGGAAGACCGACGCCTCGGGTGCACCCCTGGTTCCTTCGGAGGGAGAGCTCTCG
>JBFGIM010000027.1:0-24836 GCA_041577695.1 Myxococcota bacterium
CAGCGACTACGTGCCGTGGCAGGAGGACAACAAGGTCTGCTTCCTGCGCGTGGAGGGGCGCGGCTTCGGGGGCGCGCCCATCGAGCTGGAGGCGCGACTCTCGGTACAGGACTCACCGAACTCGGCGGGTATCGTGATCGACGTGGTCCGCTACGTGAAGATCGCGCGAGAGCGCGGACTCGCCGGTCCGTTGCTGCCGATCTCGGCATACACCATGAAGCACCCGCCCGTGCAGATGCGGGACGTGGACGCGGCGCGCCAGATCGAGCGCTTCCTCGAGCTGGGAGCGAGCTGAACGAAACGAGGCACTCACCGATGGAGAGCCAGGCCCTGCCGCCCTGCGTGCTGATCGCGCCGGACCCCAGTCGGATTCCGGACCTGCCGATCTTCGGGCTCTGCGCCGCTGAGCGCGCCGTCATGGCCTTCTCACGAGCCGGCGTGCGCCGGTTCCTGGTGGTGGGCGATCCCGCCGGTGTGCGGGCGTTGGCGTCGGTGCTGCGAAGGGGCCCCTGCCGCCACCTCCCGGTGCGCGCGCCCGAATCACTTGCGGCGGCCGTCGGCGACGGCCCCTGTTACCTGATCCGCGCCGACTGTCACTACGACCGCCAGATGGTGGCTCGCTTCGTCGAGGAGACGGCCGCCCTCTCCGACACGGTGCTCGCGGTCGACTTCCGCCCCGAGGCGAAGCTGCGCGGCGCCGCCCTGCCACGAGCCGCGGTATGGACGCGCGAGCGCGCGGCTCGGGTCCAGCGCGTGGGCCGTGAGCTGGTCGGCGCCGATGGTGTGGTGCTGGGGCTGGCCCGCGCGAACCAGGGCTGGGCGCGCGCGTTCGACCAGGAGCGCGACGCCGATCGGGCCTGGGCGACGGTGCTGGAGCGCGAGCCGGTGCAGAGCTGGTCCGTCGAGGAGCGCTGGCACGCAGTGCAGTCTCCGCGCGATCTCTCGGCGGCACGGCGCGAGGTCCTGGCCGGCGCGGTCGGCGTGGGCGATGGCGTGGTGGCACGCCACCTCAACCGCCCGATCTCGCTGCGCATCACCCAGCGTCTGCTGGCTGGGAACGTGAAGCCCTGGCAGGTGAGTGTGGCCAGCTTCGGCATGACGCTGGCCGCGGGACTCTGCTTCGCCACCGGTCATGCGATGACGGGAGGTGTGGTCGCGCAGAGCGCATCGATCCTCAACGGCGTCGACGACGAGCTGGCGCGAGTGCGCTACCAGGACTCGCCCTTCGGCGGCCTCTACGACGCCTTGCTCGACCGTGTCGGCGACGCGGCGGTGATCGGCGGCATGACCCTCTACGCCTGGCTGATGGGAGAGGGCGCGCTCGCCGTCATGCTCGGCTTCGCCGCGGTGGCGGGCAGCAGCCTCTCGATGCTGGTCAAGGAGAAGTACGGCACCCAGTTCCATCGCCCGTTGGCCGCCGAGGGCGAGGGCCGCTGGCGCTGGCTGCTGCTGGGCCGCGACGGCCGGCTCTTCCTCACGCTGGTCGCGGGCGTCACGGGGCAGGTCGAGCTGGTCCTGGCCTATCTGGCGGTGGGCACCCACGTCCACGCCGGGGCCCGTATCGTCCGGATCCGCGCCGAAGCGGGCGCCTGACCGAGCCATGAGCAGCGTCGCGCCCACTCGGGCCCGACCTCGCCTCCTGACGTCTTCTGAGGGCATTCCCACGCACCGCTGGGGAGTCCCGAAGCCCCTCCGCCCTCACCCGGGACGGATCGGCCCGGGGACCGGGACCCGTGACGGGTGCGATCCCCTGGCGCTCCGCGGCCCTGCGGCTGGAAGTGCTTGAGCCCGGCGCGCGATCGCGTCACAGTGCGGGGCCAACGCGGAACCTGGACCGTCCAGCGCCCGGCGCAAGGACGAGCAGAGAGGAGTTCGATGTTCAAAGAATTCAAAGAGTTTGCAATGCGCGGCAACGTGGTGGACATGGCCGTCGGCATCATCATCGGTGGCGCCTTCGGAACCATCGTCAAGTCGCTGGTCGCCGATCTCTTGATGCCGCCGATCGGCCTACTACTGGGCAACGTCGATTTCGCGGAGCTGTTCGCGGTGATCAAGGAGGGGGCCCAGGCGGGTCCCTACGCGACGCTCGCGGCTGCCCAGGAGGCCGGTGCCGTCACCATCAACTACGGAATCTTCATCAACAACGTGGTGAGCTTCCTGATCGTGGCCTTTGCCGTCTTCCTGTTGATCCGGACGATCAACTCGGCCAAGAAGGAGGAGGAGGCGGCGCCGACCACCAAGGAGTGCGGCTTCTGCTGCGGCAAGATCCCGATCGATGCCACGCGCTGCCCCCACTGCACCTCGCAGCTAGCGGGCGCCTGAACTGTCTCCGGGCCCATGAGGTCCGGCGCTGACGAACGAGGAGAAGACGATGCGAAGAATCATTGCGCTCGGCGCAACCCTGCTGGCCCTGGGCCTCTCGGCCTGTGGTGGCGAAGATGCGACCAATGCGATGGAAGAGGCCAAGAAGGCCGCCGCCGAGGCGATGGAGAAGGCCGGTGAGGCGGCCGAGCAGGCCGGCGAGGCCGCGGGAGCAGCGGCCGACAAGGCCGTCGCTTCGGCGCGCGACGCCGCCGAGGCCGCGGGCGAGAAGGGCGAAGAGGCGATGGAGGCGGCGAAGGAAGCCGTCGGCGACGCCACCGGGGGCAGTGGCTGTCTCTCGCTGGTGACGCAGGGCAAGTTCTCCGAAGCCGTCGACGCCTGCAAGGAGGCCCTGCAGGCCGACCCGGACAACGAGCAGCTGCAGGCGGCGCTCGAGAAGGCGGAAGCCATGGGCGACGCCACCGCAGGGGCCGCCGGCGACGCGGCCGACAAGGCCGGGGACATGCTCGGCCAGTAGATCGAGCTGAGCCAGCGTGCGCCCACGCCTCGGTGTGGGTGCGCGCTCGGCGGGTCCGAGCGAGCCGCTCCGCCTGGTGGGGCGGCTCGCGACCGTCAGCCCCTCGTCCTACTCTCCGGCCTTCCGGAGGAAATCGCTTGGACAGCTACGAAAAGCTCGGCGCCTTCTACCTGGGTCGCCGCTACGAGCCCGGCGTCGGACCGGTAGCCTCGGAGCCCCTGCTCTACGACGCCAAGGACCTCACCACCCACGCGGTCTGCGTCGGCATGACCGGCAGTGGCAAGACCGGTCTCGGGGTGGTCCTGCTCGAAGAGGCGCTGATCGACGGCGTGCCGGTGATCGCCATCGACCCCAAGGGCGACCTCGGCAACCTCCTGCTCACCTTCCCGAACCTGCAGGCCGGCGACTTCCAGCCCTGGATCGATCCGGGCGAGGCCGCGCGCAAGGGGCGTTCGGCCGAGGAGCACGCTCGGGCCACCGCAGATCTCTGGCGCGAGGGACTCGCGGATTGGGACCAGGAGCCTCAACGCATCGCTCGCTTCGCGGGCGCCGCCGAACGGACGATCTACACGCCGGGCTCCCGCTCCGGACTCCCGCTGGCGGTTCTCCGCTCGCTCAATGCGCCGCCGGCCGCGGTGGCGCAGGATCCCGACGCGCTGCGCGAGCGCATCCTGGCCGCCGTCTCCGGCCTGCTGGGCCTGCTCGGCCTCCAGGCCGATCCGATCCGCAGCCGCGAACACATCCTGATCTCGACGTTGTTGGAGCGCGCCTGGCTCGAGGGGCGCGATCTCGACATCCCCTCGCTGATCCACCAGATCCAGAAGCCGCCGGTGGAGCGCATCGGTGTGATGGAGCTGGATGCGGTCTTCCCGAGCGCCGACCGCCTAGAGCTGGCCATGACGCTGAACAACCTGGTGGCCTCCCCCGGCTTCTCGGTGTGGAACGAGGGGCAGCCGCTCGACATCGGCCAGCTGCTCTACACCCCGGACGGACGCCCGAAGCTCTCGATCCTCTCCATCGCCCATCTGTCCGAGCCGGAGCGGATGTTCCTGGTGACGCTGGTGCTCAACGAGCTGGTGTCCTGGATGCGCGCCCAGCCCGGCACCCAGTCGCTGCGCGCGCTGCTCTACATGGACGAGGTCTTCGGTTACTTCCCGCCCACGGCGAACCCCCCGTCGAAGACGCCGATGCTCACGCTGCTGAAGCAGGCCCGCGCCTACGGCCTGGGCGTCGTGCTGGCCACACAGAACCCGGTGGACCTGGACTACAAGGGGCTGGCCAATGCCGGCACCTGGTTCCTCGGCCGCCTGCAGACCGAACGCGACAAGGCCCGTGTGATCGAGGGTTTGGAGGGCGCCTCGGCCGCGGCCGGCAGCAACTTCGACCGGGCCCAGATCGAACGCACCCTGGCCGGACTCGACAGCCGCGTGTTCCTGATGAACAACGTCCACGAGGACGAGCCCGTGCTCTTCCACACGCGCTGGGCCCTGTCGTACCTGGCTGGACCACTGACCCGCGAGCAGATCAAGCGGCTGACGCCACAGGTCCGGGACGCCGCGGCGCCGCCCGGCCCGCGCGCCACACCCTCGGCGGAAGGCGTGGCTGCGACGGCGCCGGTCGTGGACGCGAAACGCCCGTTGGTGCCGGACGGTGTCGCCGAGGCCTTCCTGCCCGTGACCCGCCGCATCGACCCGGGAACGCGCCTGGTCTACCGGCCGGCACTGCTGGGCACCGCCACGCTCCACCACGTGAGGGCGGGAGTCGGCGTCGACGAGTGGGGCTCCACGGCGCTGCTGGCGTCGCTGCCGGATTCCCCCAGCGAGTCACCCTGGAAGGAGGCGCGCGTGCTGGGACGCGCTGCGCCCGAGCTCGAGAGTGAACCCGAGATGGGCGCGAGCTTCTCGTCGCTCCCCGGCTCGGGAGCGCGCGCGACGAGCTTCAAGCGCTGGCAGAAGATGCTCACCTCCCACGTCTACCGGACCGAGCCCATGGTGCTCTGGAAGAGCCGCAAGCCGAAGCTGGTGTCGCAGCCTGGCGAGACCGAGGGCGAGTTCCGCGGCCGGCTGCGCGACGCGCTCCGCGAGCAGCGCGACGCCGCGGTCGAGAAGCTGCGCAAGCGCTACGCCCCGAAGCTGGCTCGCCTGCGCGACCAGATCGCGCGCGCCGAGCAGCAGGTCGAGCGCGAGCAGGACCAGTACCGCGAGAAGAAGATGCACAGCGCCATTTCCATCGGAGCCACCGTGGTGGGCGCGATATTCGGTCGCAAGCTGGGCTCCTCGACCAACGTGGGTCGCGCGGCCACGGCGGCCCGCGGCGTGGGCCGCGCCGCGCGCGAGCGCGGCGACATCGGACGCGCCGAGGAGCGAGTCGAAGCGCTGCGCGCCCGACTGGCGACACTCGAGGAGAACTTCCTCGGCGACCAGGAGGATCTGACGAACGCCGGAGGCGTCGAAGAGGCCGAGCTCTCGGAGGTGCGGATCGCCCCGCGCAAGTCGGATCTGGCCGTGCCCCCGCTGACCCTGGTCTGGACACCCTGGGTGGTGGGCCGCGACGGTATCGCGGAGCTGGCTGCCAGCGGGATCGGCGAGGACGAGTGATCCACGCGCCCGCAGCCGCAGACGGGGGTGAACGAGAAAGGGCCCGCAGGGTTCGACCTGCGGGCCCTTCTTTCGCCGCTGTTGCGGCGGAACCGAAGCGGCCTAGATGTCGACCGGCTTCAGCGTCTTGCGCTTGTTCCCGATGGCTCGGGCCTCGGCGCCCTTGATCGCCTCGCGGACGGCCGCGTCGAGCGCTCCGTAGAAGTCGCTTCCGACGTTGCACTTCTTCACCGCGTTCTTCACGCGCGACTTGGAGATGATCAGCTCGGCCGGAGCCCTCGAGCGACGGCTCGCCTTCTTCTTCGTCTTCCTGCGTGCAGCCATGTTCCCCCCAGTGGTCGGGCCCGCCTTGCAGCAAGCCCTGCCTTTGGCGCGAAACAGCCGGGATCGCTCGATCTCGGCACTTTCGCGCGCAAGTGGCGCGGATCATACGACTTCCGTCGTCGGAGTCAAACGAAAATGGCCGACATCGCGCTTCCTGGACCCGTTGGAGGCCAAAGTCGGATCTCACGGCGGGGCCCACGCCGTCACCGGGATCGGATATGCTGGCCCCCGAGGAGGCTCCGATGACCGACTGGCTCCAGCGACCGCTGACCGAACTCACCGACAATCTTGCGGCGGGCAAGCTCTCTCCCGTCGAGTTGATGGAGGCGACCCTGGCGCGGATCGAGTCCCGCAACGCCGACCTGGGGGCCTTCGTCACGCTGCGTGAGCGCGAGGCCCTGTTGGCCGAGGCCCGCGAGGCCGAGGCACGGCTCCGGCGGCGCGAGGGCCGGCCGCTGGAGGGCGTTCCGCTCGGCGTCAAGGACCTGGAAGACGTGGGCGGCATGGTCACCACCCACGGCTCGGTGCCGTTCCGCGATCGCGTCGCGGAACGCGACTCGATCCAGGTGGAGCGATTGCGAGCGGCCGGCGCCATCGTCGTCGGCAAGACCAACACACCGGAGT
This sequence comes from Myxococcota bacterium, assembly GCA_041577695.1. GTDB lineage: Bacteria > Myxococcota_A > UBA9160 > UBA9160 > PR03 > JASJBO01. The sequence goes on from JBFGIM010000027.1 coordinate 6,385, forward strand.
TCGGCTACACCGCGATCACCAAGAACCTGCTGTTCGGTCCGGCCCGCAACCCCTGGAACCCGGAGAGGTCGCCCGGGGGGTCGAGCGGCGGATCCTCGGCGGCGATCGCCGGCGGCTTGGTGCCGCTCGCCACGGCCAGCGACGGTGGCGGCTCGATCCGGATCCCCGCCAGCTTCACCGGCTGCTTCGGCTTGAAGCCGAGCTTCGGGCGCATTCCCCACGGACCCCACAAACGCTGGGACATGGGCGACACGGCTGTGGTCGGTCCGCTGACGCGGACCGTCGAAGATGCGGCACTTCACCTCGACGTCACCGTCGGCGCTCATCCGTTGGACCCGAATTCCCTGCCCCACCCCGGTGTCCGCTACCGGGAGTTGTTGGCCGGGTTGCCCCAGAACCTGCGCCTGGGATTCTCGCTCGATCTCGGCTACGCGGTGGTCCAGTCGGACGTCGCGGAGGTGGTGGGCGAAGCGGCGCAGGTCTTCGAACAGCTGGGTCACTCCGTGGAGCTGCTGAGCGAGGGCCCGCCGGAGCCCGGTCGCGACTGGGGTCTGATGGGCGTCTTCGAGCTGCTCGGCGATCTGCGCGAGCTGCTCCCGGAACGCGAGTCCGATTTCGGGCGCGGCTTCATCGGCTCGGTGAAGATGGGCGACCAGATGACGCCGACGCGCTTCGCCGAGTTCCGCGAGCGTCGCGAGGCCCTGAACCGCTGGTGCGCCGACACCTTCGAGCGCTACGACCTGCTGCTCACGCCCACGGTTCCCTACGATCCGCCGCCCGCCAAGGGACCTCTGACCCTCGAGGTGGAGGGCCGCACCCAGCCCGCCGCCAACGTGGGGAGCTTCACCATGCCCTTCAACCTCTCGTGGCACCCCGCCGCCAGCGTGCGCGCCGGCTTCTCGAAGGCGCGACTCCCGGTGGGCCTGCAGATCGTGGGCCCGCGACACCGCGACGATCTCGTGCTCCAGGCGGCCCACGCCTTCGAGCAGGCGCGGCCCTGGGCGGAGGACTGGCCCTCGCCGTAGCTAGGGCTTCGGTCGCCACACCTCGGTGTCGGGATGGAACGCCTTCCACGCGAACCAATACGCCTCGTCCACCTCGACGGTTGCGGGCGCCTCCCACAGGAAGCGGGCCAGCTCGGTGGAGTAGTCGATGCGGATCGGGTGTCCCTGGAAGGTGTCCTCGATCTTCCCGCCCGCCGCGGTGAGGATCGACCCCAGGTAGGCGCGGTGATGTTCTCCGACGGTCACGCCGAGCACCAGCTCCTTGGGATGGAAGGAGGGGTCGGCGGCCTGCACCGGGAAGGGAACCTTCTCGCTGACCCAGTAGGATTCGTACGGGCTGTAGCGGTAGTCGATCTTCTTCGGCTCGGGCCGCTCGAGTACGCGCGTATCGCCGTGCCGCTGCAGCCAGGCGGACATCTCCTCCTGGCGAACCGCGACCCACTCGAGCTTCTCACCCGCCAACGGACCCGCGAGGGCCCGCCCGTCGAAGCCCGACCACAGGCTCTCGGTCTCGCGGTCGTAGAGCAGGAAGCTGGCGTTGTAGATCAGGCCCGAGACGCCGAAGGTGAGGGTCCGATCGCCGAGCTTCCGACGGAAGACGCGCGGCGCGCCGGCCAACGGATCGTAGGTGACCGCGACGGCCACGCCGCTGACCACGTCGTTGACCACCTGGTGGCGTTCGACCAGGTGCACCGGATAGGCGCGCGCCTCGCCTCCGATGGCCACACCCAGCACCGCTGTCTGCGGCGTCACCCAGCTCGCCTGGTCGGGCGGTGCGAAGCCCGGCTGGTCGACGCTGCGGATCCCGTCGCGGGGGGGACCCCCGGCGATGATCTGGTCGGCCTCGACCACCAGCTTCTCGAGCGAGAAGCCGTTCGGTCCCGACGCCGATGCCGCCACTGCCAGCAGCGCGGCGACCGCAAGGAGCAGAGCCGGCCGGCGGGAACGCGGTGCCACCTCAGCGACCTCGGCCCGCATCGCCCAGGGCTGCCTCGACGCTCTCGGCAAGGATCGCCAGCAACGCATCCAGATCGCCGTCGGGGATGTTGAGCGAGGGTGTGACGTAGACGGTGTTCCCCAGCGGACGCAGGTACGCGCCGCGCTTGCGGGCCTCTTCGTAGACGACCCATCCCACCCGATCCAGGTAGGTGCCCCCGCTGCCGAGATCGATCGCTCCGATCATGCCCAGCGAACGCGGATTCTCGACGCCGTCCAGGACGCCGAGGGCCGTGAAGGCCTTGGCGATGCGCTCCGCCTTGGGCTGGAGGGCGGCCAGGATCGATTCGTCCTCGAAGATCCGCAGCACCTCGAGCGCCACGGCCGCCCCCAGCGGATTGCCACAGAAGGAATGGCCGTAGTAGAAGACCCGATCGTCGCCGCCCAGAAAACCCCGGTAGAGCCGCTCGGTGGTGAGCGTGGCGGCCATCGGCAGCATGCCGCCCGAGAAGCCCTTGGCGGTGCAGAGCAGGTCGGGCGTGATGCCGGCATGATCGCAGGCCCACATGCGCCCGGTGCGGCCGTAGCCGACGAATACTTCGTCGGCGATCAGGAAGACGTCGTAGCGATCGCAGAGCTCCCGGGCCGCGCACAGGTAGGCCGGGTCGTAGATGCGCATGCCGGCGGCGCCCTGCACCAGCGGCTCCAGGACCAGCGCCGCCAGGCGGTCAGCCTCGGTCTCGAACAACCGTACGAGCGCATCGATCGAGGCCTGGAGGTCTGCCCCCGGCGCGCCCGGCGACGGCAGGTGGAAACAGTCGGCCACCACGTTGCGGAAGGGCGCGCGGAAGATCTCGACGCCGCCGACCGCGGTGACGCCCAGGGTCTCGCCGTGGAAGGCGCCGTCGAGAGCGGCGAAGCGGCAGCGCTCGGGGCGGCCGTCCTGGGCCCAGTACTGGACCGCCATCTTCAGGGCTACCTCGACCGCGGTCGAGCCGTCGTCGCTGTAGAAGACGTGCTCCAGGCCCTCGGGCGCCGCGGCGCAGATCGCCTCGCCCAGCTCGGCAGCGCCGGCGTGGGTGACGCCGGCCAGCGACACGTGGCACAGCTTCTCGGACTGGCGCCGCAACGCCTCGACCAGCCGGGGATGGTTGTGACCGAGCGGGGATACCCACCAGGACGCGTTTCCCTCGAGGTAGCAACGTCCGTCCAGGTCGTAGAGACGCACGCCCTCGGCGCGCTCCACCACCAGCGGCTCCACTTCGCCGACGTAGCGGTCCATGGCGGTGTAGGGGTGCCACACCCGTCGCTTGTCGAGCGCGACGATGCGGGTGCGCACGTCGCGGCTCTCCTGCTGGTCGCTGCGCCCGGCCACCGCGGAGCCTGCTAGAGCACGTTCTCGGCCAGAACCCGCAGGGCCTCGGGCTGGCCCGTCCCGATCAGCAGGGTCTGCACCGGCGAGGACTTCCACGCCTCGAGCCGTTCGGCAATCCGCTCCGCCGGCCCGACCAGGGCGATCTCGTCCACCAGCGCGTCGGGCACCGCCGCCATCGCCTCGGCCTTCTTGCCTTCGAGGTAGAGGTCCTGGATGGTGGCCGCCTCGGCCTCGTAACCGAGGCGCACGGCGTAGTCGTTGTAGAAGTTGCGACCGCGCGCGCCCATGCCGCCGATGTAGAGCGCCAGCATCCCCTTCACGGGCATGCGGCACTGAGCGAGATCGTCACCCAGTACACAGGTGACGAAGGGGGCGACATCGAAGCGGTCGAGACCCTTGCCGCCACCGGCGCGGGCGAATCCCGCAGCCAGATGCGGTTCGTAGAGGTCGAAGCGCTCCGGATTCATCCAGACCGGGATCAGGCCGTCGGCCACCTCGGCGCTGCACTCGATGCCCTTCGGGCCGATCGATGCGGTGTAGATCTCGATGTCGGGCCGACCGTGGAGGATGCTCTTGAGCGGCTTGCCCAACCCGCTCGCGCCCGGACCGCGGTACGGGATCTCGTAGATTTCGCCCTTGTGCTCGAGCGCCGCTTCCCGCGCGAGGATCTTGCGCACGATCGAGATGTACTCGCGGGTGCGGGTCAGGGGCTTGCCATAGGCAACGCCGTGCCAGCCCTCGACCACCTGCGGGCCCGACGGCCCCAGGCCCAGGATGAAGCGGCCACCCGAGAGCTGGTCGAGGCTCATGGCGGTCATCGCGGTCATCGCCGGGGTCCGTGCCGGCATCTGCATGATCGCCGTACCCAGGCGGATCTTGGTGGTGCGGGCGGCGATGTAGGCGAGGGGGCTGATCGCGTCGGATCCGTAGGCCTCGGCCGTCCACACCGAGTCGAAGCCGAGGCGCTCGGCCTCGAGGATCACTTCGAGGGGAAGGCGGAGCTGGGCGCCGGAGTAGCCGGCGGTGAGACCGAGACGCAGGGAGGACATGGCGGGACTCCTTCGCAGTGGACGGCTACGAGCCGAGCCTAGCTCACTCGACGGCCGCGGCCTGCGCGGCGTCGAGGGGAAGCTCGATGACGAAGCGGGTTCCGCTGCCGGGCTCGCTCTCCACCCAGATCCGGCCCCCGTGGCGCTCGATGATGCTGTGGCTCAGCGAGAGGCCCAGGCCCGTTCCCTGCCCGACCGGCTTGGTGGTGAAGAATGGCTCGAAGATCCGAGTGCGCACCGCGTCGGGGATGCCGGGGCCGTCGTCGGCGAACTCCAGACGCACGCCGTCGGGGATCGACCGCGTACGAATGCGGAGCTGCCCACTGGTTCCCATGGCGTCGCATGCGTTCATCATCAGGTTCAGGAAGACCTGGTTGAGCTGGCCCGCGTGGCAGCGCACGCCCGGCAGGTCGCCGAAGTCGCGCTCGATCTCGATGCCGCACTTGCAGCGCGGCTCCAGCAGCACGATCGTGCCCTCGATCTCCTGATTCAGATCCACCACCTGGAGGTCGGCCTGATCCATGCGCGAGAAGGTGCGCAGATCGGCAACGATCTTCTTGACGCGTTCGGTTCCCTCGCGACTGCGCTGGATCAGCTTCGCGATGGCTTCGCGCGGACGCGACACGTCGTCCCCCCGCTCCTGGGCCGCGGTCAGCTTGCCGACGTACTCGTCGAGCAGCTTGAGGTTGGCGTGGACGAAGCCGATCGGATTGTTCAGCTCGTGGGCCACGCCCGCCACCAGCTGGCCCAGCGAACGCATCTTCTCGCTCTGCATCAGCTGGGACTGCGCCTCCTGCAGCTCGCGCGTCCGCTCCTCGACGCGCGCTTCCAGCGTCTCGTTGAGCTTGGCGATCTCGTCGAAGGCCTTGGCGTTCTCGATCGCGATCGAGCTCTGGTTGGCGAGCGTGAGCAGCACCTGGCGATCCTCGGAGCGGAAGCGCTCTCCCGACACCTTCCGCCCGACCGCGATGATGCCGAGCATGTCGACGCCGTAGAGCACCGGAACCAGCAGCGCGACTCCCAGCCGTTCGAAGACCTCGAGGCAGGCGTCCCGCACGTCGAGGTCGGGCTCGTCGACCAGCTCGGCCCGGGAGACCTCCGCGCGGCGCATCCACAGGTACTTGCAGATCGGGTGGTCCATCTGCAGCTCGAAGCCGTCGATGTCCTCGGGCCAGCTGCCGCCGCGCGCCTCGGGGCGCAGGCTGCGCTCGTCGTCGGAGAGCAGCAGCACGAGGCTGCGCTCGACCCCCATGCTCCCGGTGAGGGCCACCACGATGCGCTCGACGATCTCGCGCACCGAGAGCATCGATACCATCGCCGCGGACACCTCGCCCACCGCCTCGCGATAACGGGCCTTGTCCCGGTCGAAGAGGCGATCCACGAGCGTCTGGGTGCGGCTTCGCAGCGGATTGAACGCCAGCATGGCGAAGAAGATGAAGATCAGCGAGAACTGCGGCGAGCGCGCGTTGACGTCGATCACCTTCACCAGCAGCTCCGCGGAAGCCACCACCCCGGCGTAGAGGCCGGTGATGACCAGGCTCGCTGCGCCGTAGGCGGCGGAAGAGCGCGCCAGGTGGCGGATGTCGAAGAGCTGGCGACGGACGATGCCCCACGCCACCGTCACCGGGAACACGATGAACCACAGCAGCGCCAGGTAGACCGGAATGCCGGTGGGTCGGAAGATCTCGACGACCAGCAGCAACACCACGGGCACGAAGCTCGCGGCGGCACCCAGCAGCATGGCGTCGGCGCGCTCGATCCGCTCCTGGCCGCGGCGTCGGTAGCGCTCGACCGCCAGCGAGGCGATCAGGCCGAGCGAGAGCGCCACCAGCGTGAAGAATCCGACCGCCTGCAGCACCTCCGACGGGATGCCGAGCTGGCGCTCGAAGAGGATCAGCGGGGCCAGCGCCCCGGCCAGGCCGTAGGGCAGCCAGCGCAGCCAGGGTCGGTCCCGCAGCCAGGTCGGCTCGAAGGGATAGGTCGTGAAGAGGTGGAACATCGTCGCACCGAGCAGTGGCAGATTCCAGAGCGCGCGCTCGTAGCCGAGCCACGGCCTGAAGGTGCCGAAGGCGGTGATGATCTGGGCTGCCATCGCAGAGCAGAAGAGCGCGAAGGCCCAGGCCTCCTGGCGCGGTCCGCGCAGTTGCCACACCAGGACTCCGATGCCCAGGTAGGCGAAGGCCACGCCGAATCCCGCCAGGTAGAGCGGCACCAGGTGCATCTTCGGCCCCGAGACGGGCCCCGGCGCGAGCGAGGCTTGGTAGCGTCGACCCTCGCGGGTCTCGAACGCGTAGTGGTTCGCTTCGTCGGCGCGGAAGTGCTCCCAGCCCCGATCGCGGCTCCAGGCGAAGTAGGGTACGCCGTCGATCGACAGCACGAGATCGCCCAGCCCCACACCTGCGGCGCGGGCCTCCTCGCTGGCCCAGGTCACCACCGCGCGACCCGAGTGGGTCGTGGTCTCGAAGGGCGTCGAGAAGCCCGAAGCGGAAAAGTTGGCGCGCACCGAGAAGACGAAGGCGGCCAGCGCCCAGAAGACGGCGGCGTAGACCGTGACGCGTCGAATGGCGGAGGGCGTCAAAGCGTCGACTCCGGCAGGCCCTCGGGCGGATTCGCCACCAGCGGAAGCTCCACCACGAAGGTGGTGCCAGCCCCCGGAGCCGAGCCCAGCAGCATGCGTCCGCCGTGGCGCTCGACGATCCCGTACGAAATCGACAGGCCCAGGCCGGTGCCCTGCCCCACCGGCTTGCTGGTGAAGAACGGCTCGAAGATCCGGGCCTGGAGCTCGGGCGGGATGCCCTCGCCGTCATCGTGGATCTCCACCCGGACGCCGGCGGGAACGGCGCGCGTCTTGATGCGGAGGGTTCCGCCCTGGGACATGGCGTCGCATGCGTTGCCGACCAGGTTCATGAACACCTGGTTCAGCTGTCCGGCGTAGCAGCGCACCGTTGGAAGCTCGCCGTAGTCGCGCTCCACGCGGATCTTGTCGCGGAAGCGCGCCTCCATCAGGCCCAGGGTGCGATCGATCTCCTCGTTCAGGTCGACGTCGGCCAGCTCCGCCCGGTCCATGCGGGAGAAGGTGCGCAGATCCGCGACGATCTGCTTGACCCGCTCGGTCCCCTCGCGGCTGCGCGCCAGCAGCTTCTCGATCGCACCCTCGATGCGGGTGGTGTCCTCGCCGCGGCGCTGCGCGTCGACCATGCGGCGCATGTACTCGTTCAGCAGGTGCAGATTGGCGTGGACGAAGCCGATCGGATTGTTCAGCTCGTGGGCCACGCCCGCGACCAGCTGGCCCAGGGAGCGCATCTTCTCGCTCTGCATCAGCTGCGCCTGGGTCTCGCGCAGCTCGCGGGTGCGCGCCTCGACGCGCGCCTCGAGCGTGGCGTTGAGGTTGGCGATCTGGTCGAAGGCGCGGGCGTTCTCGATCGCCACGGAGCTCTGGTTGGCGAGCGTTCCCAGCAGCTGGCGATCGTCCGCCGTGAGCCGGTCGCCCGAGAGCTTCTGGCCCACGGCGATGACGCCCAGCAGCCTGTCGCGGAACTGGATCGGCACCAGCAGCTCGACCTCGAGCTGGTCGAAGACCTCACGGCACGCCTCGCGCACCTCGACGTCGCTCTCCTCGTCGAAGTAGCCGCGGCTGATGCCGTCGCGGGCCTGGCTCAGGCGCGCGCGAATCGGATGGTCCGGGCCCACTTCGATCGCCAGCGCCTCTTCGTCCCAATCGCCGCGCGACGCCGAAGACACCAGTCTTGCACCGCGCGGGTCCGGCAGCAGCACCAGCGCCCGCTCGACCCCCATGGTCTCGGTGAGTGCGATCAGGATGCGATCCACCACTTCCACGGTGGACAGCATCGACACCATCGCATCCGAGATCTCGCGCACGGCACGCCGGTAGAGGGCGTGGTCGCGGTCGAAGAGCCGGTCGACCAGCGACTGCATCCGGTCGCGGAGCGGGTCGAAGGCCAGGATGGCGAAGAAGAGGAAGCCGACCGAGAACCAGGGCGAGCGCGCGTCGACGTTGAAGCGCGAAACGGCCGCATCCGCGAAGACCACCAGCAGGGCGTAGAGCCCGGTGATCGACAGCGTGACCGCACCGTAGGTCGCCGACGACTTGGCGACCCCGCGGATCTCGAAGAGCTGGCGCCGGACGATGCCGTACCCGACGGCCAGCGGAAAGATGAAGAACGAGAAGAAGCCCAGGTACCAGGGGAACGGCGACCGCAGCCAGTTCTCGGCGAGCAGTGCCAGGATGCCCGGGACGAAGCTCACCACGGCGCCGATCAGCATGATGTCTGCGAGATCGGCACTGCGCGATTCGCGCAGCCGCTGGCGCTCGCGGATGCCGATGGCGAGGCAACCCGACGCGAGGATCAAGGTGAAGTAGAGGCTGAGCGGCTTCGCCAGTGCCACCCGGGGGCCGAGCCACGCCTCGCCGGCGGCGGCGGCGCCGAGCAGCAGGGCCAGTCCGTAGGGCACCGCGCGCAGCACGGGGCGACGCACCACCCAGGCCGGCTCGATCGGATAGGTCGTGAAGAGATGGAAGGTCGTCGCACCGATCAATGGCAGCGTGAGCCACTGCTGGTACCAGCCGGTCCCCCAGTGGGCCCCGGGCGGGAACAACCCGGCGGCCATCGCGCAACAGAAGAGCAGCAGCGACCAGCTTCGACTCCGATCGGGCCGCAGGCGCCAGACCGTGAGGCCCGTCCCCAGGTACACCACGCCGATCAGCGCCAACACGAGGGCCGCGAAGCGGCGCAGCGGTGTGATGAGGTCGCGGGTTTCCGCGCTGCGGAGCGCCACGTCGGCCCGGGTGCCGTCGGGCTTGACCAGCCGGTAGGCGTTGAGACCATCCGGGGTGAAGCGGCTCTCGGCGTCGACGAATGCCTGCGCCACCGGCAGCCCGTCGATGCGCACCACCCGATCGCCCTCGCGCACGCCGGCCGCCTCGGCCTCGGCCGAGACCCCGCCGATCCGCCAGGGATCGGTGGCGATCCCTTCGAAGACGAACGGCGGGCCGAGTGATAGAGGACCCGCCCAGAAGGCAGCCGCCAGCAGCAGCGCCAACAGGGACCAGGCCAGGGCGAGGTACGCCGTAGCCCTGCGAAACCGAAGCGTCGCGTTCGGGTTCATCTGGCTCCCGGCGCCACCCGGGAGTCATGTTAGGTAGAGGGGCCCTCTGCTGTCAAAATCCCGCTGCGCTAGCGCGTGCGGCGCTCCTGTAGCGCTTCGAACTCGACCGCGGCCGGATCGGCCCGGACCGGCTGCGGGTAGTTGAAGCCGCGGCCGTTCAGCACCACCACGTCGCCGTCGTCGGGAGCGGCGGCCAGGGCGGCGCGCGCGCGGGCCATGGCTTCGGCGGTCCGCTGCGGCGCCATCTCGGCGGGGCAGAGCGCCGGGTCGGCCGGCGCCACCACGGGGACCTGACTCATCATGGTTGCGGGGTCGCTCTCGCCCTGGGCGACGCGCACACCCGGCGACGCCAGCAGCAGCGCCGCGACCAGGAAGAACCCACCTATCAGCGTGCGAAGATCGATTCGCTTCGTCATGGCACTCTCCGTGGTAGTCTCCACCCGTCCCGACCCGGAGAATCGACCACCCCGACCGTCGTCTTGAGCGAATCCGTGCGCGGTTCGGCGCCGCCGCGGCATTCGTTGCCGGTTGCTGCGGGAGATCTGCCGACCCGGTGCCGCGGACCTGCCCACGCGGCCCGCCGCGGCGCGGCGACCCAGGAGGAGGATGGTAATGAGCCACGCGCGGATGTTGGACCGGGACCGGTCGGCGCTGCTGGTGATCGACATGCAAGATGCGTATCGGGACAAGCTCCACCGCGAGGCCGAGACCGTCCGGGCGGCCGGCCGCATGTTGCAGGCAGCGGCGATCCTCGGCGTTCCGGTGCTGCTGACGGAGCAGTACCCGAAGGGCCTGGGCCCCACCCGCCAGGAGATCGAAGCGCTCGTGCCGCAGGACGCCGCGCGCTTCGAGAAGACCACCTTCTCGGCCCTCGGCGCGCCCGATCTGGCCAGGCACCTGGCGGCGCTGGGGCGCGACCAGATCGTCGTGGTGGGCATCGAGACCCACGTCTGCGTCAACCAGTCGATCCACGACCTGCTCGATCGGGGTCTCGCGGTCCACGCCGTCCGGGACGCGATCACCTCGCGCTTCCCGCTCGAGGACGAGGCGGGCTGGTCCAAGATCGTGGGCTCCGGGGCGGTGCCGGCGTCCGCCGAGTCGGCGCTCTTCGAGTGGCTCGGCGACGCCCGGGCGGCCGAGTTCAAGGCCGTCCACCGACTGGTGGTCTGAGGTCGTGCTCGGAGCGAGCGCCTCCGGAGTGGTACCCTGACGCGCGCCATGATCGCCGTCGTCGTTCCCTGCTACCGCGTCCGCAAGCAGATCCAGGGCGTGCTCGCGGCCATCGGTCCGGAGTGCAAGGCCATCTACGTGGTGGACGATGCCTGTCCCGATGGCACCGGCGATTTCGTCGAGGCGGAGTGCGACGACCCGCGCGTGCGCGTGTTGCGCAACGCCACCAACCAGGGCGTCGGCGGCGCCACGCTGGCGGGCTACCGCGCCGCCCTGGCCGACGGCGCCGACGTGATCGTCAAGCTCGACGGCGACGGGCAGATGGACCCGTCGTGGATCCCGCGGCTGGTGCGCCCGATCCTCGACGGCGAGGCGGACTACGCCAAGGGCAACCGCTTCTTCGACCTGGACGGGTTGCGCTCCATGCCGACGGTGCGCGTGATCGGCAACTCGTTGCTCTCCTTTGCCAGCAAGCTATCGAGCGGATACTGGAACCTCTTCGATCCCACCAACGGCTTCACCGCCCTGCACGGCGCCGTGGCGCGGCGCCTGCCGTTGGACAAGGTGAATCGCGGCTGGTTCTTCGAGTCCGACATGCTCTTCCGGCTCGGAGCGCTCCGCGCGGTGGTGGTGGACGTTCCGATGCCCGCCATCTACGGCGACCAGCAGAGCAGCCTGGTGGTGCGACGGGTGATCGGTGATTTCGCCCGGCGCCACGCGGTCAACACCGCCAAGCGGATCTTCTACAACTACTACCTGCGCTCGTTCAACATCGCGTCGATCGAGATCGCGCTGGGCCTGGCCAGCCTGCTCTTCGGTGTGACCTTCGGCGGCTACCACTGGGTGCGGGGCACCCTGACCGGGAGCCTCTCGAGCAGCGGCACCGTGATGCTCGCTGCGCTGCCGGTGATCGTCGGCGTGCAGCTCATACTGGCCTTCCTGAGCTACGACCTCCAGAACGTCCCGACCCAGGCCTTGCACCGCAGACTGGACGGGCCCACCGACGAGCGCGCTCAGAGGTAGTAGCGCAACCACAGCGCGCGCAGGCTGACCACCGCAACGACCGCGACCCCGGCCGCGAAGAGCGGCGCGAAGGCGGGATGTTCCTCGCTGCGCCTGGAGCCGCGCGCCGGCAGCGCCGCCAGCAGCAGCGGGGCGAGCGGCAGCAGGTAACGGCCCTGCACGCCCCGGATCGAGGGTGCGCCGACCGGATTGCCCGACAGATAGATCATGGTGAAGACGGTCCCGGTACACAGCGCGAAGATCGCCAGCAGGCCGAGGCGCCGGCGTGTGTCCAACAGTCCGTCGGACTCGCGCTCCTCCAGCAGCGGTAGCGCCAGCAGGGCCGCGGCCAGGAACACGTAGGTCCAGGTCGGAAGCACCACGTCGAGACGGCCGAGCGCGCCGAGGAAGGTCTGGAGGTAGGCGCCGCCGTAGTCGAGCCAGGACGTCAGGAAGATGCCCGCGTAGCGCAACGGGTGGCCCAGTACGAATTCGAGCTGCGCGGCCCAGTCGGCGCCCTGCCCGGCCTCGGTGTATCCGGAGGCCTGCGCCCCCGCGAACCAGAGTCCCGAGGGCACCCACGCCGCGATCGCCACCGCCGCCAGCACCGCCCACCGCTGGCGGGCATTGCGGAAGCGTGCCACGGGGATCAGCAGCGGCAGGCCCGCCATCAGCCAGTAGCCGCCCTTGGTGAGGCCCAGGAGCGCGACCGACAGGCCCATCAGGCCCACGTCGCGCGGGCGTACGCCCCCACCGGGACCGAAGCCGGCGCGCAGGACCGATGCCACGAAGAGCAGCGCCAATGCGTTGGCGGGCGCATCGGCGGAGAGCGATGCCGCCAGGAACAAGCACATCGGGAGCAGCGCCAGCGCGGCAAAGGCCCAGCGGCAGCGCGGTGTCAGGCGCAACGCCGCGGCGACGACGAGCGCCCAGGCGAGCAGGTTGGCAAGCCGGCCCAGGTAGACCAGCGCGATCGGGGGCGCCTCGACGGCCCGGCCCAGCGCGAACCCCAGGGCCTGGGGCGCGTAGGCCAGCGGCCCGTAGGTCGCGAGGTTGCGCACGGGCACCTGTGCGCCGGGCTGCAGCGGTTGATCCCAGAACGCTGCGATTGCACCCCGCGGCTGTTTCACGCGCGGTCGCAGTGGCGGCCAGAGCCGGTCGATGCGGCGGCTCAGCTCGACCAGACTGGCCGGAATCCGTGACTCGCTGGCGCTGGGCATCCGCACCTGGCCGGCCGCCAGGGTGTAGATGCGCGCCATGTGGCGTCCCTCGTCCGGCGTCGTGAGCGGGGGCGACACGAACGTCATCGGGATCCCGAATCCGAGAGCCGCGATCAGGAAGACGCGCGCCGGCGTCCAGATCTCGGCACTCATCGCGCCGTGCCGGACCCGGCCCGCCGTTTGCGCCACGCGGTCACCAGATAGAGCGGCGCGAGCCTCGAGGGCACATGTGTGCGGCGTACCGCCTCGAAGCCGTGAGACTCCAGATGCGCCTCGACCTCGTAGGCCGTGTGGTAGTGATCCTCGGGCTTCTCCACCCCGAAGGCCAGCCGCAGTCCCACGTAGAGCAGATTCTCCGTGGGCAGCGACGTGATCAGCACCCCGTCGTCGCGCAGCCAGCGCCCGAGACACGAGACTGGAGCGTCGAGCTCTCGAAAGTGTTCCAGCACGTCGGCCGCCACGATGGCGTCGAAGGGAGCCTCGTCGAGGTGGGAGCCGAGCACGTCGCCCTGGACGAGCTCCACATTCTCGAGCCCGAAGTGCGTCACCACCTCTGCAGCCTCGGCGGTCACGAGGTCGATGGACACCACCCGCTCGAAGAGACCGGACAGGCTGGGCAACAGCACCCCGCCACCGCCGCCGAAGTCGAGCACGCGACGGTGTGGTGCGCAGTAGCGGCGTGCCAGATCGAACACGCAGCGCAAGCGCTCCCAGAACACGTGCCGGGTGATGCGATTGCCGCTGTAGTAGAGCGTCGGGATGCGCTCGTTGTCGGTGGCGATCGCGGCCAGGAAGTCGCGGGGGATCTCGACGAAGCCGCTCATCGGCGGGACGATAGCGCGCCGCAATCGCTTTCAGGCCAGGAAGTCCACGGCATCCAGGTCGAGTGCGTGGGCGGTGTGGCGCCGAGCCATGGCGGTGAACATCGCGTCGCCGCGCTCGCTGCGTCCCACGATCATCGACGCCACCACCGCCATGACCACGCCGCTGAACGCGAAGCGCCGGTACTGCTCCCAACCAGCGTCCCAGGCGAGGTCTTCGACCCCGGCAGCGCACAGCCGTTGATGGTACTCGCGCAACAGGTCCCGCTCGTGGGCGCGGCGCGCCTCGGTCGGCAGCCCGGCGCCCAGGAAGTAGGCGGCGTCGGCGACCGCGTGGCCGTGGCCCACGGTCTGCCAGTCGACCACGGCCAGCGGCGGCCCGCCCGCCTCCGTCCCGAAGAGCATGTTGTCGAGTCGATAGTCGCCGTGCACCAGCGTGCGCGGGCCCTCGGCGCCGTCCATCCACGCCGCCAGCGAGCCGCCGAGTCGTTCGGCCAGGGCCAGCGACGGCGCGTCGAGGGCCTCGCCGTAGCGCTCGGCGAAGCCGCGCCAGAGCGTGGTGTAGAGCGCCTGCACGATCAGCCCGCTCTCCGGACCCGTGCGCGTCAGCCATTCGAGACCGGCGAGAGCCGGGTCGTTCCAGCGCGGCGCGTGGAGCTTGGCCAGCTCTTCGAGCGCCAGCGCCGCCGTGTCCGCGTCGCAGCCGCGGATCTGGTCGCCGGGCTCGGCCGGCGCCAGGTCCTCGAAGATCAGCGCGAACTCCGACGTGGACGGCTCGATGGCGGCGTAGTAGCAGCGCGGCGTCCGGATCCCCACCGTGTGGGCCACGTCGCGGTAGAAGGCCACCTCGCGCACGTAGTTGTTCTGGGTGATGCCGGTGGCCCGGCTCACCGGATCGGTCGAGATGAACTTCCCCACCAGCGAGCGCGGGGTGTCCGGTCCAGCCCCCTCCAGCTCCAGGCGGAAGCGCACGTTGCGGCCAACCTGTCCGGTTCCGATCGGCTCGCCGCGCAGCAACACCACGCGCCCCTCGGGCAACGCCCCGCCGGCGCGCAGCACCTGGGAGATCCATTCGGCCGTGATGCGATCCGGGTCTCCGACCAGGGCGGGTTCGGGCGTTTCGTCGGGCACGCCGGCTCCGACCTCCTCGCTGCGGGAGCCGGGAGTCTACACGGGATGACGTGGGAGAGGAGAGGGCCGCCGACCCGTTCAGGGCAGGCGGTAGCGGATCGCGATGCGGTCGCCGCTGGTGAAGCCGTCGCGCATCTTGTCGCGCCAGCGTCCGATCTCGGCGGGATACTTGCGGTCGTAGATGGCGAGCAGCCGGTCGTTGACGGCGGCATCGGTCACCCGCTCCGCGCGGGTGTCGAAGCGCGGACCGGCGCGGAACGCCTCGTTGCGGCTGCCCAGTACGCCCTTCCAGCGCCCGTAGTCGCCTACCCAGATCCGGGCCCGGTCGAGGCCGCCGGCCAGCGCCCGCGCCTTCCAGGTCGACTTCGACGTGTTGAGCACCACTGCGCCGTCGATCCAGCCGTACCAGACCTCGCCGTGGCAGGTGCTCTCGGTGCCATCGGCGCGCAGTGGGGAGACGTAGACGAACTCGCTCGTCTCCAGCGCCTTGCGCGTCTCCTCGGAGAGAGCCGCGTCGGCATCGGCCCAGAGCGCGCGCGGGTGCAGCAACAGCGCCGCCGTCCCACCGAGGAAGGCACGCCGGTCGATCGCGAACGGCAGCGGACGATCAGATGCCCGAGCCATCGGTCTCCTCGCCCACGTGCAGGCCGCACTCGCGGGTGTCGGCATGCTCCCACCACCAGCGCCCGGCGCGGATGTCGTCGCCGGGCTGGATGGCGCGCGAGCAGGGCTCGCAGCCCACCGAGGGATAGCCCTGGTGATGGAGCCGGTTGACGGGAACGTTGTGCTCTTCGATGTAGCGGGCCACCTGCTCCGTGGTCCAGTCGGCCAGCGGGTTCAGCTTGACCAGACCACCGTGGGCAACATCGATCTCCGCCTTGGGCACGTCGGCGCGGGTGACGTTCTGCTCGCGGCGCAGGCCGGAGACGTAGGCGTCCACCCCGGCCTCGGCGAAGTAGCGGCGCATCGGCTCGACCTTGCGCAGGCGGCAGCAGAGCTGGCGCTTCTCGACCGATTCGTAGAACAGGTTCTGGCCGTGCTGCCGCACCATCTGCTGCACGTCCACCGGATCGGGGAACACGACCTCGATCGGCTTCGCGTAGCGCTCGCGGATCCGATCGACGAGATCGTGGGTCGCCTGGGGCAGGCGGCCGGTGTCCAGGAAGAACACCCGGGACTCGGGCTCGATCCGGTGCATCATGTCCAGGAGCACCAGCCCCTCGCGCGCGCCGAACGAGCAGGACAGCACCAGTCGCGGATGAAAATTCTTGACTGCCCAAGTAAGAATTTCTTCGGCGGCAAGCGACTCGAGCTCCCCGCCGCGCACAGTCGCAAGCACTTTATCTGAATGGACTTTTTCCACATCTGCCACGACTGCAACGGTCATGGTTCCATTCCCAGCGTGAGGGGCCCCTGTGAGGGCCGTGGGCACTACGAAGGTGTCATCGTCAGAACGGGCCCCGCAATTGTTGACGATTTCTGCTCGATTGCAAGCGGCTCTATTTTACGATTATTTTTAGTGTAATTGGAAACGCTGCTGGGGCCCGCAGCGCCGCACTGCCGCCGGATCGCGGACCCGCGCGGCCAGAACCTCCACCGTTTCACCGAGCTCGGGATGGACCCGGTCTGCGGCCAGATCGCAGAGCGGCTCCAGCACGAAGGGCCGCTCCGCAAGCCGCGGGTGGGGGACGCGGAGCCCGGGCTCGTCGATGCGCCGGTCTCCGTAGAGCAGCAGGTCCAGGTCCAGGGTGCGCGCGGCCCAGCGCGCGCCGCGCTCCCGGCCGGCACTCCGTTCGGCTTCCAGCAGCGCTTCGAGCAGCGGCCGGGGCTCGAGATCCGTGCGCAGCCACGCGACTGCGTTCAGATAGGGACCCTGGGGCGGCGGCCCCACCGGGTCGGTCTCGTACACCGGCGACACCGCCACGCATTCGGTCCGCGGCAGCGCGGCGAGCGCCGCCAGCCCGTGCTCCAGGTGGGCGCGACGGTCGCCCAGGTTGGAGCCGAGTGAGACGAAGGCGTCGCTCCCGCTCAATCTGCCCCCGGCCGTGGGAGCGGCGCGCCGGTGTCGAGCGCCTCGTCGCCACGGGTGGTCCGAGCCACGGTGAGCGGCTTCTGCGACTGGAACGCGTGCGCGCGCACGTCGCACGCCGGCATCGTGCACCCTGCGCAGTGCCGCGGCCGGCAGGGATCGAAGTGGACGATGGCCTCGCCCGGGCGGCCCGCGGCCCCGACCAACACCTCCTCCACCTCTTCGTCGATCTCGTGGAGGCGGTCGGCGTCGAAGTAGCGGGGAACCACCATGTGCAGGTCGGCGTGCTGCAACGGCCCCGAGCGCCATTCTCGCAACCCATGGGCGTCGATCCACCACGGCTGGCGCGCCCGCTCCAGCGCATGGGCCATCGCGTTCAGGAGATCCGGATCGGCCTCGTCCATCAAGCCGCCCACGGCCTGACGCACCAGGTGCCAGCCCGTCCTCAGGATGTGGACGGCCACGGCCAATGCCACCAGGGGATCGAGTATGGTCCAGCCGGTGATCCACACCGCGGCGAGGCCCGCCAGCACACCGACGCTGGTGAGCACGTCGGCCAGCAGGTGCTGCCCGTCCGCCACCAGGGCGAGCGAGTGACTGCGCCGGCCGAGTCGGATCAGGTAGAGCCCGAGCGAGCCGTTCAACACGCTCGCCGCGGCCACCAGCAGCAGACCCAGATCGAGGCTGCGGAGCTCCGTGCCGGCGCGGAGCTGGTCGATCGCCTCCACCGCGATCAGCAACGCCGCGACGCCGATCAGCGTTCCCTCGACACCTGCCGAGAAGAACTCGATCTTGCCGTGCCCGTAGGGATGGTTCTCGTCGGCCGGCTGGGCCGAGAGCCGCAGCGTGAAGAGCAGGAGCGCAGCGGCGGTCACGTTCACCACCGACTCCAACGCGTCCGAGAGGACGGCGGTCGATCCGGTCAGCCCCCAGGCCGCACCCTTGATGCCGAGCACCGCGACCCCGCCGACGAGCGCCAGGGTGCCGCCGCGGATGCGATCGGCGTGGGTGGCAGCGGGCACTTCGGACATGGGCGGAGTCTAACGCCGGTGCCCGGCAGATCCGACCGTGCGCGCGGCCCTGAACGCTACCATCGCGCCGTGCCGACGCGGAACCTGACGCCGCCGAGTCTTCCCCCGCAACGGGTCACCGCGATCCCCGGTCCTCGCTCGCGCGCGCTCGCCGAGCGGCTGGTACGGGTGGAGAGCCGCAACGTCACCTGCATGGTTCCGTCGCCGCCCATCTTCTGGGAGCGGGCCTCGGGCGCCAATGTCTGGGATGTCGACGGCAACCGCTTCCTCGACCTGGGTGGTGCTTTCGGGGTCGCCAACGTGGGACACGCCCACCCGCGCGTGGTCGACGCCGTCAACGAGCAATCCGAACGCCTGCTCCACGCCATGGGCGACGTCCATCCACCGCGGGTCAAGGTCTCGCTGCTGGAGCAGCTGGCCGCGCTCTTTCCGGGCGGGGTGCCCGCCCGCACCCTGCTCGGCTCGTCGGGCTCCGATGCGGTCGAGGGCGCGCTCAAGACCAGTGCCCTGGCCACCGGGCGGCCCGGGGTGGTGGCCTTCGAGGGCGCCTACCACGG
>JBFGIM010000028.1:0-24748 GCA_041577695.1 Myxococcota bacterium
CCTCCGAGGCGTCGATCGGGATCCAGCCGGTGCCGGGCAGGTAGAACTGGACCCAACAGTGATAGCTGCCGATCTCGCCCCCCTCGCCCTCGGGAACCGGGAAGCCCATCTCGAAGCGCGCGGGGATGCCCTCGGTGCGAGCCAGCGAGATGAAGAGCGAATGGAAGTCGGTGCAGTTCCCGAAGCGCTCGGAGCAGGCCCAGAACGTATCGCCGTTGCCCCAGCCGCTGCCCACTTTCTTGTACTCGACGTTGTCGACGACCCATTCGTAGATGGCCAGCGACACCGCGGCGCGATCCTGGGAGCCCGCGCGCTGGCGAACCTCGGCGAGGATCGGGTCGAGAATCTCGTGCCCCACCACCACGCGCTCGTTGGGCTCGAGAAAGCGGCGCAGCGACTCACGCTCCGAAGGGCCCAGCGCCGGAACGGGGGCCACGGGCGCGCCCTGCCGCACCACGTCGCGCTCGACCCGCGCACGGACCACCGCGTGGATCGGCTCACCGTCGGAAGCGGCGGCGACCCCGTGCCAGAAGCGGTTGCCGTACATGGGCTCGGTTTCGATCTGGCCGGGGATGGCGGCGTCCACCTCGACCGAGACCACGCGCTGGCCGGCTGCCTCCGCGGGCAGCGGCAGGAACACGTGGACGGGCCCGCGGCCCGCCTCCACCGGACCCACGGTCGTCTCGTAGACGAATTCGAAGGTCCGTGAGCCGGGGGGCTCCGCGGTGCCAGTGCCGACGCCGAGCGAGAAGAACAGCAGCAGCGGGACGAGCCCGCGCAGGATCGAACGCAACGTCACTCTCCCTCCCGGTGGCGCGTTTTCGCAACGAGGCGCGGCAGGCTAGCGCAAGCAGTTGCCGCGATCATGCCGGCGTGGCGAAGCGTCACAGGGATGGGAAGCATCTGCGCCGCGAGCTGCGATCGTCGATGCGAGCGCTCGTCGGCGCGGTGTAGACTGGCTGGCGTTCGGAGGAAGATCATGGACGAACCCCGGTCAATGGGTTCCTGGCGAGCGAAGCTCGAAGAGCTGTTCGGGATCGACGTGCGCTCGCTCGTGCTGCTGCGCATCGGGCTGGGGCTCATGCTGTTGTTGGACCTGGCCACGCGGCTTCCGATGTTCGAGGCGAGCTACACCGATGCGGGTGCGGTTCCGCGCGCCGTGATCACCGGATCCGCCGCCCAGGTGGCCATGCCGCTGCACATGCTCTCGGGCGAGACCAGCGTTCAGGTCGCCCTCTTCGCTGCGGCTGCCATCGCGGCTCTGCTCATGATGCTGGGCCTCTGGACCCGGTTCGCCACCGTCGTCTCGTGGGTGCTGCTGACGTCGCTTCACGTGCGCAACCCGTTCGTGATGAACTTCGGCGACGACGTGTTCCGCCTCGCGTTGTTCTGGTGCATGTTCCTGCCGCTGGGCGCCGCCTTCTCGCTGGATGCGCGGCGCCGTCCCGACCGAGAGCGACCAGGCCGCGTGTACTCGATCGCCAGCGCCGCCCTGCTGATCCAGATCGCCTTCGTGTACTTCTTCACGGCGATCCTCAAGTCGGGGTCGGACTGGCACGTCACCGGCGACGCCACCTACTACGCGCTCAACCTGGATTGGGGCGCGCGCTCTCTGGCCGTCTTCCTGCGCGAGCATTCCGACTTCCTCAAGGTGATCACATTCGCCACCCTGATCCTGGAGTACTTCGGACCCGTCGCGCTCTTCTCCCCGGTGCGCACCGGTCCGGTGCGCACCGCGGTCGTCGGACTGCTGGTTCTGTTCCATTCCGGCATCGGCTTTTCGCTCACCATGGGCGTCTTTCCCTGGATCGACTGCGTCGTGGTGCTGGTCTTCCTGCCCGCGTGGTTCTGGAAGCACGCCGCCCGGGTGCCGGTCCTGACGCGCTTGGCCGCCGCGGACGGCGCCTCGACTCTGCGGCCTTCGGGCCTGGCGGGGCGCGGCCTGGACGCGTTGGCGGGGCTCTTCCTGCTCTACGTCTGCGTCCACAACGTGATGGGGATTCGCGCCGCGGTGCCACTGAACGATCCGTTCACCCGGGCGGGGCACTGGCTCCGGATCAACCAGCGCTGGGCGATGTTCTCGCCCAACGCGCCGCGCAACGACGGTTGGTTCGTCGTGCCCGGCTTCCTGGCCAACGGCGAGAAGGTCGATCTCTCCGAGCTGGGCCCCGAGCTCGACTGGCGCAAGCCCGAGCTTCTGTCGAGCACGCACGAGTCCTTCCGCTGGGGTCGCTACCTGTGGCAGATGCGCCGGGCGGGCGACAACGAGTCGGTGCGCCGCTACTACGCCGACTGGCTGTGCCGCAGCTGGAACGCAAGCCATCCGGAACAGGAGAAGCTGCTCGGTCTGGAGATCTTCTTCGTGCGGGAGCTCACGTCGCCACCCGGGAAGCCGCAGCGACCCCCGGAACGCCAGAAACTGCTGAGACACGCCTGCGGCGCCAGGCCGATTGCCGAGCCGGACTCCTAGCCCGCGCGCAACACGCCCTCGCCGACGTACTCACGCGCGACCTCTTCCACGTCGGACGGATCGAGCCGCTGTGCCTCGGCGAAGCGCGCGAGATCGGTGCCATCCATCGGCGAGCGCGCCAGCGCCAGGAAGGCGGCCACCGGCTCTGGCAGCGGCTCCACGCGCAGCTCGCGAACCTCGCTCCCCGGCCTGGGCGGGCCGGCGGCCAGCAGCAGGGTCTCGATGCCGCCCCCCGGCGTAGCCAGCGCGGGTATCGGCCCGCCGGCCTCGATCGCTGCTCGCAGCGCCGACGCATTCGCGTGGGTTCCAGCAGGGAGCTCCACCAGCCACGCGGTGCCGGCGAGGACGACGCAGCCTGGCGAGGGACCTTCCACGGCCCGCTCGGTGCGGCGCGCCCGCACCATGGCGGACTCCAGCGCCACGAAGGCGGCGAAGATCGTGCCGGGATACGCGGCGGCCGCCGACTCGGCGTAGGCGGCGAAGGCGAGGGGCAGCGAGCGGTCTTCCGCAACCGCCTCGTGGAAGAAGGACGAACGCGCGAACGCCTGGCTCCAGTCTTCCCCTCCCCGCTCCGGCGGCGCGACGTGAGCCGACAGCCGGTGCTCGCCGGACACGTTTCTCGCGAACTGGGCGGCGCGCTTGCCGTCCCGATCGGCCACCACCGCAGCCGGATCCGCCGCGCGCAGACACGCCAGCTCCGCCGCTCCGAGGGCCGTGGACGCCTCCGCATCGGCGCCACCGGCGCGCAGGCGTTCGGCAAAGGCGGGATCGAGCTGCATGCGAAACAGCGCGCGCTGGAGCCCCCGGTGATCCATCAGGCGCTCGCCGCGAAGGCCGCAGCGGTCTGCCGCGCGAGCCGCTCGAAGTTCGGCACCACCTGCTCCGCCCGGTTGCGCTCGCACTCGTAGACCAGCGCCCGCAGCCGGGTCGCGCGGGGCAGGACGTGGTCGAGAATCTGCCAGGTGTCCGGCAGCGGCTCGGGTCCGTGGTCGTCGTCCACGAAACAGCGACCTCGCTGCACGAACTCGGTGCCGCCGGCAACGTGGATCTCCACTACCCGGTCGATCGGGAAGCCGTCGAGACCGTCCAGTGGCGCCCTTCCGGTGGCGCGCTGATAGATGGCGAGATGCGCGACGTCCAGCAGCAGGCCGGCGTCGGCCGCGTCGGCCACCCGCGCGAAGTAGTCGAGCAGATGCAGCTCGCCCAGGTAGACGTGGGCGGGCGGGTTCTCGGGCAGCACCTCGAGGCCGATGGCGCAGCGCAGGGCGCGCACGTTGTGCGCCATCTCGGCGGCGGAGCTGTCGGTGAGGATGGGCGGGAGCAGCGTGCCGTGGCCCCGGTCGCGCGGCCCCAGGTGCCACAATCCGGCGTCGCCGCACATCCATGCCGAACCGAGTGCAGTGGTCAGCTCGCGCGTCGCCGCCAGCCACCGGGCGTCGAGGTCTTCGCGCTCCTCGAGATTGACGTCCAGGAAGTGATAGGTGGTGGGCAGACCCGCCTCGACCCAGGCACGCCCCGCCTCGTCCACGCCGCGCTCGAGATCGACGCCCAGCTCGAGGAAGCGGACCTGCTCGGGATGGGCGCGATGCAGCGCCAGCACGTCCAGGCCGCCCTGCGCGGCGCCGAACTCGGTGGAGATGCCGACGCCGAGGTGCGGCAGGCGCTGCACCCTGCGGTCGAACGGCTGATGGGGGTCGTAGGGATGCAGCATGGATTTCCCGGCGGCTGGGCTCCGCCGTCCCAGGATGGCGCATCGCTCGGGGTCCGGCCGCAGACGATCGAATCGGCGCAGCGGGCGGGCGTCCAAGCGCGGACCGACCCGCCGTGGTAGGGTCGGCCGCCCCGGAGGAAGAACCCATGTCCGGGCGCCGGACTTCATGCTGGGCGCACCTCGCGCTGATGGCTCTCTCGATGCTGGGGCCCGGCGCGGCCTGCGAGCGGCCGGCGGCAACGCCGCCCGAGCCGGGCGCCGAGTTCGAGCGACGCCACGTCGTCGGGCTGGTCCATCGCACGCTCGCTCGAATCGACGGCGCCGCCCGCGAGATCGAGGCCTGGAACGAGCAGGTGACGCCGCTGCTCGAGAGCGACGAGGGCCGCGTGATCACGCGCGTGCCCGAGCTCGTGGCCGAGTTCGAGCGGATCCATTCGCGCCGCCGACCCTCCCGTGAGGACGTGGAGCGCGCGCGTCAGCGCGCCGAGGCGCTGGCGGCCGCCGTGGCCGAGTCCGGCAACGTGCCTCCGGACGCCATCGTCGAGGCACTGCTCGAGGACGGCACCTGGGCCGAACAGACCGCGCGCGACTTCGCCAACGATCGCGCCGCCATCGAGTCGCTGAAGCGACAGGCGACGGTGCGGCCGCTGGAGGGCCGGCTGTGGCCGAACTACACCCTGGCCGAGGCGATCGAGGTGGTGCGGAACGGCGGCGTCCAGGCTGCCCGCGCCGGGGACGACGCCGGGGATTCCCGCTGGCGGCCGACGGCGCCGCCCTGGCCGACGCCGCGCGGCGCCGCCCCGGAGCCGACGCCGACCTGGCCGGCTCCTCCCGAGGGAGATCCCCAGGTGCCGCCGGAGGCCTCGGCGCCCCCGGCGCCGGGGGCCGAGAACGCGGCGGTGACGCTGATCGAGCGCAATCTCGAGCAACGCGAGCTGCGCGACGTCCGCGTGGAGGTACGCGGGGCCCGGCTGGTGACCACGGGCTCGGTGCCGAGCCGCGCCGAGCAGCTCCACCTGCGCCGGCTGGGTCGCGCCATCGCCAATACCTACCGCTTCGACTACCGCGACGAGACACGGGTTCGCTGAGGCGCCTCCGGAGCTCGGCTAGAAGGCGGCGGAGATGGGCTCTAAGCTCCTCGTTCCGGTACGCCGAAGTCCCCAGGAGATGTCCACCATCGAAGCCCGGATCCCGCCCGCGGACGATCGCCCCCGCGACCGAGCCGACGTCCGCTCCGTCCGGGTCGGCGACCGCGAGTTCGTGATCGTGGGGACGGCTCACATCTCGCGCGAGTCGGCAGATCTGGTGCGCGAGGTGATCGAGTCGGAGCGGCCGGATCTAGTCTGCATCGAGCTGGACGAGGGCCGCTACCACGCGCTCTCCCAGCCCCAGCGCTTCGAGTCGCTCGACCTGCGCGAGATCCTGCGCCACCGGCAGCTGGCCACGCTGATCATGAACCTGACGCTCTCGGCGTACCAGAAGCAGCTCGGCATGAAGCTCGGGGTGATGCCGGGCACCGAGCTGCTGGAGGCGGCCGAGACGGCGCGCGAGCTGGGGATTCCGGTGTCGCTGGTGGACCGCGACGTCCGGGTGACCCTGCGCCGCGCCTGGCGCGCCATGCCCTGGTGGCAGAAGTTCACGCTCTTCTCGTCACTGCTGGCCTCGGCCTTCGAGCAGCCGACCCTGGACGAGGAAGAGCTGCGCGAGCTGCGCGACCAGGACGTCGTGACGCGTCTGATGAGCGAGCTGGGCGAGGCATTCCCCAGCCTGAAGTCGGTGCTGATCGACGAGCGGGACGAGTACCTCAGCCACAAGACGCTCGAGACCGAAGGCGAGCGCGTGGTCGTCGTGGTGGGCGCGGGCCACGTCGACGGCATGCGCCGGGCCATCGAGGCGAACCAGCGGGTGGACGTCGAGCCTCTCGAGGTGATCCCGCCGGCGTCCCGGCTGTGGAAGATGGCGGGCTGGGGCATTCCCGTCTTGATCCTCGGCATGATCGGCTGGATCGGCTACCGCCAGGGTTTGGCGGCAGCCGGCGAGAACCTGTTGTTCTGGGTGCTGGCCAATGGCGTGCCGAGCATGATCGGCGCGATCGTCGCCGGTGCCCATCCAGCGACGATCGTCACCGCCTTCGCGGCGGCCCCGCTGACCAGCCTCACGCCGGTCATCGGCGTGGGCTACGTCACGGCGTTCGTACAGACCTACTTCCGCCCTCCCCTGGTCCGCGAGCTGCAGCGCGTCGCCAGTGACATGACCTCCCCGCGGACCTGGTGGAGCAACCGCCTGCTGCGGGTGTTCCTCGTCTTCATCCTCACCACGATCGGGAGCCTGATCGGCACCTGGGTGGGCGGTATCGAGATCTTCACGAACCTGTTCTGAGCCCCGCCCGAGCCCCGCGGAGCGAGCCCCCCTCCGACGCGAGATGGCGTACCCTGTCGGCCGGGAGATCATGGCGCATGGGCGAGCACTACGATCTGTTGATTCGCGGCGGCACGCTGATGGACGGTACGGGAGCGCCGGGCTACGTCGGCGACCTGGGGATTCGAGGCGGTCGCATCGCGGCGCTCGGCGCGGTGTCGGGCAGCGCCGCCCGCACCGTCGAGGCCGACGGCTGCGCGGTGGCCCCGGGCTTCGTCGACATCCATACCCACTACGACGCCCAGGTGTTCTGGGATCGGATGCTCACCATCTCACCCTGGCACGGCGTGACCTCGGTGGTGGTGGGCCACTGCGGCTTCGGCATCGCGCCCACCCGGCCCGCCCACCGGGAGCGCATGCTCCAGACCCTCGAGAACGTCGAGGGGATGTCGCTACCGGCGCTCCAGGCCGGCGTGGGCGAGACCTGGCCCTTCGAGACCTTCCCCGAGTTTCTCGACGCCATCGAGCGCCGCGGCACCGCCATCAACCTGGGTGCCCTGGTGGGCCACACGCCGGTCCGCCTCTACGTGATGGGCGACGAGTGCACCGAGCGTGAGGCCACCGACGACGAGGTCGCCGCCATGCGCGCCATCGTCGCCGATGCGCTGGCCGCCGGCGCGCTCGGGTTCGCCACCTCCAAGTCGCCGACCCACGTCGGCTACGCCGGCAAGCCGGTGCCGAGCCGCGCGGCGGCGATCGAGGAGATCGAGGCGCTGGCGACTTGTCTCGCCGACGCCGGCAGCGGCGTGATGCAGGCCACCGTAGGCTCCGGGCTCTTCCTCGACGCCTTCGAATCGCTCCAGCAGCGCATCGGCCGGCCGATCACCTGGACGGCACTGCTCGGAGGTATGCTCGGGCCCGACGGCCACCGCGGCATCCTCGAACGCACGCGAAAGGCGCAGGAGCAGGGCATCGAGGTCTATCCCCAGGTCTCGTGTCGCCCGCTGGTGGTCGAGTTCCAGTTCAAGTCGCCCTTCCCGTTGCAGAGCCAACCGCTCTTCCAGCAGGTCTCGGAGGCCGACTTCGCCGGCCGCCAACGGATCTACGCCGACCCCGAGTTCCGCGCGGCATTCCGCGCGACCGGCTCCTCGGGGCTGCTCTCGACCTCCCTGGAGGAGATGGTGATCGCATCGCATCCCTCGGACCCGTCGCTGGCCGACCGCCGCGTCGGCGACGTGGCGGTCGAGCGGGGCGTGCACCCGGTGGACCTCGCACTCGACCTGGCGCTGGAGAGCGAGCTCGAAACCCGGTTTCGGATGGCCGTGTTCAACACCGACGAGTCGGTGGTGGCCGAGCTGCTGGCGGACCGCTCGACGGTGCTGGGGCTGTCCGACGCGGGCGCCCACGCCAGCCAGCTCTGCGACGCCTGCGCGCCCACCCACCTGCTGGGACACTGGGTACGCGAGAAGCAGGTGCTCGCCCTCGAGGAGGCGGTGCGCCAGCTCACCGGAGAGCCCGCGGCCCTCTTCGGCCTGGCCGATCGCGGCCGGCTGGCCGAGGGTCTGGCGGCCGACGTCACGATCTTCGATCCCGACACGGTCGGGTGCACGGCGCTGCGGCGCGTCCAGGACTTCCCGGCGGGCGCCGACCGTCTGGTCTCCGACGCGCTGGGCGTGCGCGCCGTCGTGGTGAACGGGACCGTCGTCCGCGAGGACGACGTCGATCAGGTGGAGCCCGACGGCCCGCTGCCGGGCCGGGTGCTCCGAGGAGGAGGCGCGCGTTGAACCTTCCGATGATCTCGGCGGACTCGCACATCACCGAGCCGCCCCAGACCTACGTGGACCACATCGACCCCAAGTGGCGCGACCGCGCACCGCGCATGGAATACGTCGAGGGCATGGGCGACGTGTTCCGCATCGACGGCATGAAGATGCCGGTGCCGATGGGCCTGGTGGCAGCCGCCGGCAAGCCCGCCGAAGAGATCCGGGTGAAGGGCGTGCGCTTCGAGGAGATGCACCGCGGCGGCTGGGATCCGGACGCGCGCATGCTGGACCAGGACCGCGACGGCGTGGCCGCCGAGATCATCTACCCGACCGTGGGCATGGTGCTCTGCAACCACCCGGACTTCGACTACAAGAAGGCCTGCTTCGAGGCCTACAACCGCTGGATCGCCGGATACTGTTCGACCCACCCGAAGCGGCTGCTGGGCTGCGGCCAGGTGGCGCTGCGCTCGCCCGAGGAGGGCATCGAGGAGCTCCACGCGATCCGCGAGCTGGGACTGCGCGGCGTGATGATGATCGGGAACCCGGCGGTGGAGGACTACGACTCACCGGTCTACGACGACTTCTGGCGCGCCGCCATCGACCTGGAGATGCCGCTCTCGTTCCACATCCTCACCACCCGCGGCGGCGCCAGCTTCGAGAACCGCGGGCCGAAGATGAACGCCTTCCTGTCGATCATCCGCGGCTGCCAGGACATCATGGGAACGCTGATCCTGGGCGGTGTCTTCGAGCGACATCCCACGCTCAAGGTGGTCTGCGTCGAAGCCGACGCCGGCTGGGTTCCCCATTACATGTACCGCATGGACCACGCCTACAAACGCCACCGCAACTGGCTGCCGCCGGGCCAGGAGCTATCGCGCCTGCCGTCGGAATACTTTCGCGAGAACATCTACACCACCTTCCAGGACGACTGGGTCGCGTTCCGCACCGCGGATCTGATGAACTGGGAGCGGTTGCTGTGGGCGAACGACTTTCCCCACAGCGACTCGACCTGGCCCTGGTCCCAGGAGATGCTCGCCGAGCAGGGCGCCGTGCTGCGGCCCGAGCAGCGCGAGCGGATCCTGTGCCACAACGTGGCGGACCTCTATCGCATCGACGTGGGCGAGCTCGCCGCCGCGAAGTGATCGGGGCGGTGCGCTTCAGGCCAGCAGGGGCGACGGTTCGCCCACGTGGGTGACCCAGAGCTGGTGGACGGCGCGGGTGGCGCCGACGTGTAGCCGGCGCCGCGCCGACGGCTGCACGGGATACGCTGCGGCGCCGACGTCCACCAACACCACGTAGTCGAACTCGAGGCCCTTGGCCTGCTCGACCTCGGTCACCTCGACGCCGGGCGAGAACGAGAAGCGCTGGCGCTCTACGCGGCGCACCCGCGGCACCTCGGCGTCCTCCAGCCCGCCGGCGTAGAGATCGGTCATGGCCTCGCCGGAGGTGAGCACGGCCACCGACGCCAAAGGCTCCTCGCGGGCCAGCCTGCGCAACGCCTCGGCCAGGAAGGCCACACAGCCGCCGTGGTCCTCGAAGCGGAGCACCTCGACCGGCGGGCCGTCGCGCGGCGTGTCGGCCGCAGAATCCTCTTCCCACAGCGGCCCCAGCACGGCGCGACCGAATTCCATGATCGGGCGCGTGGAGCGGTAGGTGACGTGCAGGGTCTGGACGTCGGGCTCGGGCAGGTCGAGCCATTCCAGCAGCCGCCGCCACGAGTGCGAGCCGCCGTGGAGCGAGATCTGCTGCTGGGTGTCGCCCGCCAGGGTGACGCTGGTGCGCTCGTCCAGGCAGTCGAGGACGACGCGCAGCTCCAGGGGCGAGAAGTCCTGCACCTCGTCCACGGCCACGTGGCGGTAGGAGAGCGGCTGCTTGCGGCGGTTGGGCAGGGGCCCGACGCGCAGCTGCCAGACCCTCAGCAGCAGGGCGTCGTCTTCGGGGTCGAGGGCCGCGGGCGCGTCCTCGTCGCCTTCGAGCCATGCGGTCAGCTCTTCGTGGCGAGCGCGGCACCAGTCGGCCGCCTGGCCCAGGTCGTCGCTCCCCAGCGAATCGGGTGCGTGCCGCGCGAAGCCTTCCTCGAGGATCGGGGCGTTGGACAGGACGCTGGTCCAGTCGTCGAGCGCCTGGGCCGCGGTGGCGGGACCCGGATGGCGCCGGACGTGTTGCTCGAGGATCGGGGCCAGCGCCGGGTGCAGCTTGAGCCGCCGCACCATGTCCGGCGTGTGCTCGCGGATGGCGACCGGCAGGTCGGGCAGCAGGCGCCGGCGCAACGACCGCGCCCACTGCTGGAAGGTGGAGACACGCGCGCGCTGCACGCCCAGGCCGGGGAGCACGTGGGAGACGTAGTCGCGCAGGGCGGGCGACAGGGTCAGGAACAGCGTGCGTGTCGAATCGATCTCCGGGTCGCTGAAGGCGAGGAAGGCGATCCGGTGCAACGCCACGGTGGTCTTGCCCGAGCCGGCGCTGCCCCGCACCACCAGGAATCCCGAACCGGGCCGCGAGATCAGCTCGAACTGGTCCGTGTCGAGCAGGCTCGCGATCTCGGGCAGGCGCTTGTCCGAGCGCAGCCCCGGGCGTTCGCCGCTGGAGCGCAGCGCCGTTCCCTCGCCACCCGAGAGCCGCGGACCGCCGTCGCGCAACTGCGTCCACGCTCCATCCGCCAGCGAGCGCGAGAAGCTGCCCTCGGGCGCGTCGACGCGTTGCAGCTCCGCAGCGCGGATCGAGACCGTCCGTCGTGCCGTCACCTCGCCGGAAGCGGTGCGCCCCCCCAACTCCTCCTCGTAGGGCTCGCCCTGCTGGTAGCGGTAGAAGAGCCGGGAGATCGGCGCATTGCGCCAATCGACGATGCGGACGCCGTCGCGAATGCAGGTGGCCTTGCCGAGGCAGACGTCGCGTTCCCGCCCGCCCTCGAGCAGGCGCAGGTGGGCGAAGTAGGGCGAGTCGCGGTCGACCCGCGGCGCCGAAGCCGACGCCTGCAATTGCCGCAGCAGGGCGTTGCTCCGGTCCCACTGCTCGAGGAGCGCGAGCTGGTCCTTCTGCTCCTGACCCGACACCAGCAGCGACCGGAGGCGCTCGAGTTCGCGGACCAGCTCGGACTGGGCGGAGGCGGTGCGGTCGGGCACCTCTCCCGCCAGGGCGCGGTGGACCGCTTCGAGGAGCGCCAGCTCCTGGTCGACGATCGGATGGCTCACGATCGGGCTCCGGGCATTCGGTCTTCGATAGCCAACGCCCGGGGTCGCGCCAACCCGCTTGACCAGGCGCGCCGTCGGAGCGAGGCTGGAAGCCATGGCTGCAAGGCGTCGGCAGGCTGCGGAAACGGGCCCGAAGGGCCCGCCGCAGAAGCGCTATATCACTCCCGACGGATTCCGGGCACTCGAGCAGGAGCTCCAGCAGCTGTGGCGCGTCGAACGGCCGCGGGTCACGCGCGAGGTGGCGGAGGCCGCAGCCCAGGGCGACCGGTCGGAGAACGCCGAGTACATCTACGGCAAGAAGCGGCTGCGGGAGATCGACCGCCGCGTCCGCTTCCTCTCCAAACGTCTCGACGAGCTGACGGTGGTGCAGACCGATCCTCCCGACCGGGAACGGGTCTTCTTCGGCGCCTGGGTCCAGCTGGAGGACGAGGCCGGGGGAGAATTCGAGTATCGCGTGGTCGGGCCCGACGAGTTCGACGTCGCGGCGGGCCGCATCAGCGTGGAGTCGCCACTGGGCAAGGCGCTGCTCGGTTG
The DNA here is from genome assembly GCA_041577695.1 of Myxococcota bacterium. Lineage (GTDB taxonomy): Bacteria > Myxococcota_A > UBA9160 > UBA9160 > PR03 > JASJBO01. The sequence goes on from JBFGIM010000028.1 coordinate 12,028, forward strand.
CAGCGAGGGGGACGAATTCGTCCTCCAGCGCCCCAAGGGGCCCCTCACCTACACCATCGTGGGCATCCGCTACGGCGAACGCACGCCTTTGTCGTCCGATCCATAGCGCGATCGCCACAGGCCACGCCGCGCCCCTGGAGACCGGCGAGATAGCACTTGTAGCGGGACACCCATTGCTGGCATGATCCCGGGTCGCCTGCCGGGCAGTGGAAACGGGTGTGATCCGGATTCGATCGAGCGGGAGACGCGGGTGAAGTTCTTGCGCCGGGTTGCCTGTTGCGCGGTCTTGCTGGCCATCGCCGCGCCGAGCTCGGCGTTCGAGTTCTTCGACGGTCGCGTCGAGGTCCACGGCTTCTACGAGCAGCAGATCCGCGCGATCTCGCGCGATTTCGAAACCTCCAGCGAATTCGATCTCACCCAGTGGTATCACATCCTCAACCTCGAGGTGGAGACGGGTATCGCCCCGAACGGGTGGGGCCCGTTCGACATCATCGAGGGCTTCGCGCGCGTCGAGGCGCGTTACGACTGTGTGTGGACCCGCGCGTGCGGGATGTTCCCGTCGGTCAACACCTACGGCAACCGCGCGGAGCGCCTGCCCGGGCGCCTGATCGACGGTCGCCGCACCGGACAGATCGGACAGATGCAAAGCGGCGACCATCGGCTCTACGCCAGCATCAACCGCGAGAATGCCGAGAACGACAACCGCGACCTCCAGCCCGGCCGGCCGCCCTCCGACGTGGCCTCCCTGGTCGATCCGATCCCGGGCGTGCACGACCCCCTCACCTTCGATCGCGTGCCCGGCTTCGTGAACGCGTTCAGCAACTCCTTCGGCGCGACCCGCGTGTTCGAGGCCTTCGGGGCGCCCAGCGACGACTCGGCGCCGTTCTACACGTCGAGCTTCCGGAGCGATTGCCTCTTCGGCGCCATCAACTCCCGCGGCGGCGAGAACGGGCACGTCTCCCGGATCCTCGGCCCCTGGAATCCGGGCTGCGACGTGGTCGCCAACGCCCGACTCCGGCACCTGCCCAACCCGTGGGACCAGCGGGCCTTCATTCCGGTGCTCGCCGGCGTCGACAACATCCCGGGAACGGCCGATGACCCGACCGTCTTCGACGGCTCGCCCGACACGGTCTCCCCCTTCGGCTCCAACGCCCGGCCCTACCGCCCGGCGCCCATCCTGCTGGAGACCGATACCGGTTCGCGCGCCGACGCGCAGGGCGTCTGGTACCCGAGCGCCGGCCTGGTCCGGGCGCTCCGGGGCCGCTCCCTCGACTCGATCGACCAGAACTTCCGCCAGGCCGAGCTCGAGTGGAACCGCGGCTCCAGCCAGCAGGACGAGAAGGAGCTGAAGGAGGCCTACCTCGACCTCGAGATGTACGGCGGCCGGCTCTGGATGCGCCTCGGCAAGCAGAGCACGGTCTGGGGCAAGACGGAGCTCTTCCGCACCACCGACCAGTTCAATCCCCAGGATCTGGCGCTCTCCTCGCTTCCCAACCTGGAGGAGTCGCGCATCGCACTGTGGGGCGGGCGGGGCACCTGGTCGTTCTACGACATCGGTCCGCTCGAGGACGTGCGGCTCGAGATGGCCTTCAACTTCGATCAGTTCGAACCCGCCGACCTGGGCCGTTGCGGCGAGCCCTATACCCTCGAGGTCGCCTGCGGCCTGACCTTCGGCTACTTCGCCCACGGGTTGACCGGCGTCGGGCTGGCGGGGAATGCCAAGCCGCCGAGCCCCTGGAACGACTTCTCGGCTCTCGAGGCGGGCGCCCGGGTCGAGTTCCGCTACGGCCGCTTCTCGTTCCAGATCAGCGATTTCTACGGCTACGAGGACTTCCCCTACCCCGAGCGGGTCGGCACCTACGAGCGCAACGTCGACCCGACGACCGGGCGGCCTCGGCGCTACGGCGCCACCGGTCCGTGCACGACCGGCGACGAACCCGCCTGCCTCGGCCAGCCCAACAACGCCGTCGAGATCGGCCTGGGCGGCCTTCCCACGCGTCTGCTCGACGGCGTGCCGCTGCCTCCGAACAACGTCATCTACAACCTGGGCGCGCTGGTACTCCTGCCCGAGCACCAGCAGGACGTCCTGTCCAACCACTTCGCCAACCAGACGGTCTTCGCGTTCGGATGTGCCACCACGCTCGGCATCGTGCGACAGGACCGGCGCGCCTGCGGAATCGCCGGCTTCAACTCCCAGACGGGGCCCGGCATCCCGGTCTCCACCAATGCCAATGGCGCCTCGGCGCTGATCGCGGGCTCTCCCAACGCGAACCAGTCGGCCTTCAACACCGGCTTCATTCCGGCGCTGCTTCCCCTGGTGCAGATCAACCGCGACCCGGGCGACGACACCGGGCTGTTCAGCGATGGCGGCGTAGGCATCTTCTCCCTGGTCGGCGACACGCTGGGCCAGCGCTCGACGCCCGAGCAGGAGGCGCTCTTCGGCTGCGGGCCGTTCTTCTCGAGCGACTGCGACACCGACGGCATCGACTTCCTGAACGCCGAAGCGAGCGTGTTGTTCCAGTCGTGGACCGGCTTCGAAGGCACGAGCGGCCGGGTCGAAGACTGGGACACCGCCGATGCGACCCTGGCCCAGCCGGGCACGCTCGGCTTCGTGGGGGGTCCGGTGGCGACCCGCAACGTGTCCGGACAGCTCGTGATGTTGCCGGGCTCGCGCGGCCCGGGTGACCCGGGCTACGACCCCCTCGTCGACGGCTGCAGCGGGCCGGGCGTGTTCGGATGCAATGCCGGCGACCTGGGGCGCGCCTCCGCCGCCAACCTGCTGATCCACCCCCTGATCGGACCCGGACCCGACATGCAGGTGTTCCGCAGCGAGCTTGCGGCGGCCTCCTTCAATCTGCTGATGCTGGTGGCCTCGCGCAGCGACCCGGACAACCCCAGCGACCCCTCGGCCAACGAGTTCGACGGCAGCAACCCCAATCGCCTGGACGGCTGCTCGTTCCGCAAGCCCGCGCTCTGCACCAGCATCCAGGGCCTGCTCACGGGATCGGGTCTCACCCGCAACAGCGTGCGGGCCGGCGGCACGTCGAGCTTCGGAAGGCGCGACTTCGTCTGGCACCAGGGCGGCGAGATCGTGCTCCGCTACCAGAAGCGCAACGTGCTGGGCTTCTCGATGGACTTCACCGAGGACACCACCAAGACCTCGTGGGGCATCGAAGCCACCTGGATCGAGGGCCAGAAGTTCGTCGACAACGACCAGTTCGACGCCCTCGCCACCGCGGACACCTACAACGTGACGGTCTCCGGGGACCGGCCCACGTTCATCAACTTCCTCAACCCGAACCGCACGTTCCTCTTCAACAGCCAGTGGTTCTTCCAGTACGTGAACGGCTACAAGAAGGGCTTCACCACCAGCGGCCCCCTCAACGTGCTGGCGACCTTCACGATCTTCACCGGCTACTTCCAGGACCGCCTGCTGCTGTTCCACACCGGCGTATACGACTTCCGCTCGAACTCCGGGGCCTTCCTGCCGACCGTCATCTACCGCTTCACCGAGAACTTCTCGGCGACGATCGGCGCCAACGTGTTCTGGGGCCGCCAGGAGCTGCGCGACATGCCGATCAGCGAGATCCGGCCGGGTGTCCAGCGCAGTGGCGAGCACGCCTACAAGGATGCGGTGGAGAACGGGCTGGCGGCCCTGCGCGACCGCGACGAGGCGCGCCTGACGCTTCGCTACACGTTCTGATCCCGAGGTCGCCGTGACGCATGCACGCCGGGAAGTGGAGGCCGCGTTCCAGCGCACCCGGGCAGCCCAGGACGCCGACGACTGGGACGCCTACGCCGACTGCTTCACCGAGGATGCGGTCTACGTCGAGCACCACTTCGGCACCTTCCGGGGCCGCGAGGCCATCCGCGCCTGGCTGGTGCCGGTGATGGAGCCGCTGGTCGGCTGGACCTACCCGACCGAGTGGTGCGTGGTGGAGGGCGACCGGCTGGTCTTCCTGTGGAAGAACCGGCTTCCGGGTCAACGCGCCGACGGCAGCTACTACGAGTTCTCGGGCGTCACCACCATGATCTACGCCGGCGACGGTCTCTTCTCGTACCAGGAGGACATCTACAACTTCGACGAGACCCGCCGGGTGATGGCCGCGTGGAAGGCCGATCACCCCGACTGAGCCCGCGCGCCGGGCATGCGGCGAGCCGACCCGGCTGCTATCCCCTTTTCCCCCGTGATTCGCGGATTCGAGAGCTGGCTGATCGGCGCGCTGTGCGCCTGGCAGGACGCGGTGCACCGGCGCCCCGGCGTCGTGGTTGCGCTCGTGTTGGTGGTGACTCTGCCCCTCGGCGTCTACGCCGCCACCCACCTCGGCATCAATGCCGACAACAAGCTGCTGCTGGCGCCCGACCTGGCCTTCCAGCGCGCGGCGGCCGACTACGCCCGCGACTTCCCCACGCTGGACGACTCGCTGCTGATCCTGGTGGAGGGCGACTCGCCCGAGCAGGTGCGCGAAGCGACCCAGGCGTTGGAGGCGCGGCTGGCTGCGCGGCCCGATGCCTTCACCGACGTCTTCGCACCGGGCGGCGGCCCGTTCTTCGAGCGCTACGGCCTGCTCTACCGCAGCGAGGACGACCTCTACGATTTCGGCGATTCGCTGGCGGCCTACCAGCCGCTGCTGGCCGAGCTGGCCCGCGAGCCCAGCCTCTCCACACTGTCGCGATTGATCCGGCTGGGCCTCGAGTCGTTCGAGGACTCGCCCGACGGCGCCAGCGCCTGGCCCGGGGTGCTCGAGCAGTTCAGCCGGGCCACCGTCGCCGTGTACGCCGAGTACCCGCTCTCGGTCTCGTGGGAAAGCCTGCTGCTGGAGGGCTCGGCGTTCGATCCGCAGCGGCGCCGGGTGCTGGTCGCGGAGCCGGTGCTCGACTTCGATTCGCTGCTGGCTGCCGGCCCAGCCATGGAGGCGCTGCAGCAGGAGGCGCGGGCGCTGGGATTCGGGCCCGAGCGCGGCGTCCGCATCCGCGTCACTGGCAACCCCGCGCTCAACTACGAGGAGATGCGGGGACTGATCTGGGACGTCGGCGTCGCCGGGATCTTCTCGTTCGCGTTGGTGACGATGGTGTTGTGGCGCGCGCTGCGGTCCGGACGCATGGTGGCCGCCGCGGCGTCCACGCTGCTGATCGCCCTGGTCTGGACCGCTGCCATCGCGGCGGCGACCGTGGGTCGATTGAGCCTGGTCTCGATCACCTTCGCGGTGCTCTTCATCGGACTCGGTGTCGACTTCGGCATCCATTTCGGCTTGCGCTACACCGAGGCACTGCGCGAGGGGCTGGGCCCCCGCGAAGCGGCCCACCACACCTGCGAGCACGTCGGCGCGTCGCTGGTGGTGTGCGCCTTCACCACGGCCATCGGCTTCTACTCCTTCATCCCGACCGACTATCGTGGGGTGGGCGAGCTCGGCTGGATCGCCGGGACCGGGATGTTCGTGATCCTGTTCCACACCCTCACGCTGTTTCCGGCCCTGCTCGGCTCCTGGCTCGCGATCGAGCCTGGGACGCTGCCGCCGCCGCGACCCCAGCGGCTGGGCTGGCTCGAGGCCGTGAACCGCCGCCCCGGCGCGGTGTGCACGGCAGCCGCCGTGCTGGCGTTGGGGTCGCTTGCGCTGGTGCCGCGGCTTCGCTTCGACCCCGACGTGGTGCGGCTGCGCGATCCCGATACGCCGTCGGTGCAGGCCTTCGAGACCCTGCTGGCCGAACGACAGGATTCGCCGTGGTACGCCAATGTGGTCACCCCCGACGCCGACCGCGCGGCCGCTGTGGCCGCAGAGCTGCGCAGCCTGCCCGAAGTGGAGCGCACGCTGACGCTGGCGGACTTCGTTCCCGAGCAGCAGGACGAGAAGCTGGAGATCCTCGCCGATCTCGATCTGCTGCTGGACTTTCCCCGCCAGGGCGAAGTGCTGGCCGGGGTCGACACCGCCGAGCAGGTAGCCGCGCTGGGCGAGCTGCACGCCTTCCTGGCGTCGGAGCCGCTGGAGGGCTCGACGCCGGTGGCGGAGAGCGCCCGCATGTTGCGCCGCGAGCTGGGCCGCTTCCTCGAGCGCGTCGCAGCCGACCCGGCGCCGGAGGCCGCGCTGGCGGAGCTGGAGGGCCTGCTGCTGGGCCGCTTCCCGGCGCAGCTCGAGCGGCTCCAGACCGCGGTTTCGCCGGGGCCCGTGGGCCTCGAAGACCTGCCCGAAGATCTGGTCGCCCGCATGCGCTCGCCGAGCGGACTCCAGCGCATCCAGGTCTTCCCGGCGGAGGACCTCGACGCGCCGGGAAACATGGAGGAGTTTGCCGACGCCGTCCGCAGCGTGGATCGGTCGGCCACGGGCCTGCCGATCAACCTGGTGGAGTTCGGTCGCGCGACGGCGCGCTCGCTGCGACAGGCATTGGGTCTGGCGCTGGCCTCGATCGCCCTGCTGCTGCTGGCGCTGTGGCGGCGTCCGCTGCCGGTGGCGGCAGCGCTGGCGCCGCTCCTGCTCGCAGCGCTGCTCACCGCCGGCGCCATGGCGCTCTTCGACCTGCCCTTCACCTTCGTCAACGTGGTGGTGCTGCCGCTGCTGCTGGGCATGGGTGTCGATAGCGGCATTCACCTGGTGCAGCGCGCGCGGCATCCGGCGGATGAGGGGCAGATGCTGGCGGGTACCGTCACCGGCCGCGCGGTCTTCTACAGCGCGCTCACCACCATCGCCAGCTTCGGCAGCCTGGGGTTCTCCGCACACCGCGGCATTGCTAGCATGGGGACCCTGCTGGTGGTGGCCATGATCATCTCGTTGCTGAGCAACCTGGTGGTATTGCCCGCGCTGCTGCAGCTGGTTCGCGATCGTTTCCTCCGGGACGAAGCCAAGCTGGAGGCGCGATGAAGCACCGACGGCTCCTGCTCGCATCCCTCGCGATCGCCAGTCTCGCCTGTGCCCACGAGCCCCTGCCGCTTCCGGGCCATCGTACCGACTACACCGTGGTTCGGCTGGCGCCGCGCGGCGCGTACTTCGAGGCCACGCTCGCGGGAGGGCGAGTGCCGGTGGTCTTCTTCGCCGAGCCGAGCGAGGCCTGCCGGTACGTCCTCGCCGCCGAAGCGGTAGTGCAATACGTGGTGAGCGGTCCCTACGGCACGCTCGAGCGCAACGGCCAGCGCTGCGTGCCGGCGGGCATCGGGTCGCTGGCCTGGTGGCGCGATCGCCACCGCCGTCCCGACCGTTCCTTCGGACGCCGCGCCCAGGCGACCTACGAGATGCTCTTCGAGGAGAGTGACGCCATCGGGCTGCGCGGACGCTTCCCGATTGCCGGGCTGGTCGGCTGGGCCGGCGGCCAGGACACCATCGCGGTGTTGCCGACCGAGCCCGAGCTGTGTCGCGAGATCGCCGCCGCGGGTGTGGCGTCGATGGAGTACAGCTCGGGGGGTGACTTCGCGCTCTCCCTGGTGGGCGGCAGCGGCCGCTGCCCGATCGCGGGACTGATCCGGCCCGCCGGACGGGCCCCCGAGTAGGCCCGGTCAGGCCTCGATCCGGGCGCCGAGGATCCGCTCCAGGCGGCGCGGATCGCGGCGCAGGTGGACCGAGCGGCCGCCGCTGACGTACACCAGACCCGGCTTGGCGCCGCGCGGCTTGCGCACGTTCTTGCAGGGGGCGATCAGCACGTCGGTGCGGCTCGCCTTCTTCTGTTTGGAGAAGTGGACCGCCAGCTCGCAGGCCTCGAGCAGCGATTCCTGGGGCGGGTCGCTGCGGCCCTCGGTGCGCAGCACCACGTGGCTGCCCGGCGAAGCGTCCAGGTGGAAGAAGAGATCGTTGCCCCGGGCCAGGCGCGTGCTCAGCAGGTCGTTGCCCTCGTCGCTGCGGCCCACCCAGATCTCGAGACCGTCGCTGCTGCGGTAGCGCCGCGGCTGCAGCTTTCCGGGCAGCTCGCGCTTGCCGAGTCGCAGCGGTTTCGGCCCCTCGGGTCGGCCGACGGCCGGCTCCGCCGGAGCGCCGCGCGGCGGCGGCGCAAAGCGGTCGAGCAGCGCAGCCACTTCTTCGCGCGCGGCGAAGGTCTGGAGCGCGTCCTTGTCGTCGGCCTCCAGCAGCGCGTCGAGCTCGGCCTGCAACCCGCGCTGCTCCGCCTCGCGCTCCTCCACCGCGACCATCTCGCCGCCCGCGCGCGCGGCGCGCTTCTCGGCCTTGCGGGCGCGGCGGAAGTAGTCCTCGAGGTTGGCGCGGGGCGAGCGGCTGGGGTCGAGCTCGATGCGCACCTCCTCGCCGGTTTCGAAGTCGCGCGCCGCCACCTCACGCTCGCCTGGGCGCACGCGGTCGAGGGAGCTCTTAAGCAGCTCGCCCCGACGGCGCAGGTCCGGCACCTCCTCGCCGCTGCGCGCGTCGCGCTCGAGCGCTGCGCGTTTCTTGGCGAGCGACTTGCCGCGCTGGCGCAGCGCTCGCTCCAGCCGCCGGCGCAGGGTGTCGTCGGCGCGACCGCCCTCGATCTTCCGGTAGGCCGCTTCCACGGCGGCGAACAAACCCGCGTCCGGCGCGTCGGCGAAGCGATCCTCGCCTTCGGGCGGGGGCGCGCTCTCGGGCCGGCGCCACCGATCGCCCAGGGAGAGATCGCGCCGCGTCTCGGAGAGCGGACGCAGCGAGCCCACCAGGGTGCCGGCGTCGTCCAGCAGGTAGACGTTCGAGCGTGGACCCATCAGCGACAGCATCAGCTCGAAGCGCCCCTCGGAACCCTCGAAGCGGAGCCCGGCCTGTCGGTCGCCGTCCACCAGGCGCGCTTCGAGAAGACGCGCGTCGCCGAGTCGCGCGCGGAGCAGTTGGGTGAAGTGGGGCGGCTTCGGGGGCGCGGGCGCCGCCTTCTCCACGAGCGCGATGCGCGCCAGCTGGGGCTCGGCCGACAGCAGCAGCCAGCGCTTGCCGGCGCCGGAGCGGTGCAGCGCCAGCAACAGGCGACGCGGAGCCGGCTCGAGGATGCGCTCCACCCGGGACCCGGCCAGGTCCGCGTCGATCAGCGCAACGCAGCGGCGCAGCTCGCGGAGGCTCAGCATGCCACGGGCTCCGACCTCATCGCTGACACCGCGGGCAGAAGTGTGCGCTGCGCTGGCCGATCACGATGCGCCGCACTGGCGTATCGCAGCGCGGACACGGCTCGCCGGTGCGCGCGTAGACCCGGCGTTCGTCCTGGTAGGCGCCGTCGCTGCCGTCGGGCGCGAGATAGTCGCTGATGCTCGACCCGCCGGTCTCGATCGAGCGACGCAACACGCGCTGCAGGCCTTCCACGATGCCGTCGGCTTCGACGCGGGTGATGCGGCCCGCGCGGCGCGTCGGACGCACCCCGGCGCCGTGCAGCGCCTCGTCGGCGTAGATGTTGCCCACCCCGGCGATCACCGACTGGTCGAGCAGCAGGTTCTTCACGGCCACCTTGCGCTTGCGGCTGGCGGCGAAGAGCGCCGCGCCGTTCACCGCCAGCGCGTCGGGCCCCAGGCGGTCGATCCGCGCGTCGCTCTCGCCGGCGGCGAGCCACAGCACCTTGCCGAACTTGCGGGCGTCGCGGAACCACACCTGCGGCCCCCCGTCGCGGAACTCCAGGCGCAGGTGGGTGTGCTCGTCGGGGCGGAAGCGCCGCTGCGCCTCGGGCGTCAGCACGCCGCGCGCCGACGCGCTGAGCAGCCGCACGCTGGTGGCTTCGCTCGAGAAGAGCTGTCCGGTCATGCCCAGGTGGAGCAGCAGTCGGGCGCCGTCGTCCAGCTCGGCCAGCAGGTACTTGCCGCGCCGCCGCAGCGCCTTGGGGGTGCGCCCGACCAGGACCCGGCGCAGACGGGCGGGTGGGGTGAGGAAGAAGTAGCTGGGGCGGGTGGTTCGCACCGCTTCCACGGTTCGGCCCACGAGCAGCGGCTCGATCCGCTGCCGAGTGACCTCCACTTCGGGCAGCTCGGGCATCTAGTCGCGCCAGGGCTCCACCAGGATCTTGGCCTGGGCCTCCGGGTCGGCCAGCGTTTCGAAGGCGTCGGCCACTCCGGCGACGCCGACCTTGTCGGTGAGCATCGGCGCCACGTCGATCTCTCCCTCGGAGAGCGCGCGCAGCGTTCCGGCGAACTCGTCGGGCGAGTAGCCGAGCACGAACTGGAGGTTCAGCTCCTTGTTGATGCCGAGCATGGGGCGGATCCGATCGTCCTCCATGCACACGCCGGCCACCAGGATGCGGGCCTGGGGCGGCGCGTCACGCATGAGCTGGTCGAGCATGCCCGGCACGCCGACGCACTCGAAGAAGAGCGCACTCTTCGAGCCCGCGGCGGCTCGCCAGGCCTCGACGGCGGGCTGCGCGGCGGGGTCCACCACCACGTGCGCGCCCATGTGCTGGGCCAGCTTCCGGCGCAGCGGCGAGTAATCCGCCGCGACGATCGGCTCCGCGCCCCTCAGGCGCAGTGCCGCGATCACCGCCAGACCGACGGGTCCGCAGCCCACCACCAGCGGCGCGTCCCGCGGGCCGAGATTGGCGCGGTTGACCGCGTGCACGCCGACCGCCATCGGCTCGGTGGTAGCGGCGTAGTCGGTGGAAAGGCCGTTCGGCACCTCGAGCAGCAGCGGCTCCGACAGCACCATTCGCTCGCCGTAGCCGCCCGGCACCTCGTCGCTGTAGCCGACGCCGTGGAGCCGGGTGCCGCGGAACAGGATCGGCATCGACACCACCCGCGCGCCCACCGGAATGCGGCCGGTGGTGTTGGGGCCGTGCTCCAGCACCTCGGCGCAGAACTCGTGGCCCATCACGACGTCGGCGCTGAGATCCGGCACGAAGGGCGCACCCGATTCGCGGGCCGCCGCCACCATCTTGTCGGCGTGCTTCAACGCGTGGAGGTCGGAGCCGCAGATGCCGCAGGCCAGCGTGCGCACCAGCACCTCGCCGGGAGCGGGCTCGGGGTCCGGTAGCGTGTCCGCCACGATCCGGTGGTCGCGCATCACCGCGGCTCGCATGCTGTCCCTCCTCGCCGGAGCGGGTTCAGACGTTGAAGCGGAAGTTCACCACGTCGCCGTCCTGCACGACGTAGCCCTTGCCCTCGACCCGCAGCACGCCGGCCTCGCGGCACTTCGCCTCGCTACCGAGCTCGACCAGGCTCTTCCACGGCACGACCTCGGCGCGGATGAAGCCGCGCTCGATGTCCGAGTGGATCTTGCCGGCCGCCCGGGGCGCCAGCGTACCGCGCGCGATCGGCCAGGCCCGACATTCGTCGGGGCCGGCGGTCAGCATCGAGATCAGGTCGGTCAGCTCGTAGGCCGCGCGCACGAAGCGATCGCGGGCCGGCTCGCTGAGCCCGAGCGATTCGAGGAACTCGGGCTGCTCGGCGGAATCGAGCTGCGCGATGTCCATCTCGACCTGGGCCGAGAGCGCGACCAGCCCAAGGCCGCGCTCGCTCGCGGCCTTCGCCAGCGCCTCGGGTACCGCGGCCCCCGCCTCGGACTCGGACACGTTCAAGACCAGCAGCAGCGGCTTCGCAGTGAGGAAGGTGTAGCCGGCGATCATGCGCCGCTCCTCCTCGCCCAGCTCGAGCGTGCGGATCGGCGTCTCGCTCTCGAGCGCGGCCTGGATGCGCTCGAGCAGAGCGAGCTCGCGCGGATTGCTCTGGTCCTTGCGCAACCGCGCGATGCGGTTCTCGACCACCTCGAGATCCGCCAGCAGGGTCTCGGTCTCGAGACCCGCGATCTCGGCGAGCGGCTCGGGCGCCTCGCCGGCCGGGCCGGGGAAGCCGCGCAGTACCTGGCAGAGCGCGTCGAGCGGGCGCATCTGGTTCAGCACGCCGCGGTCGAGCCCCTCACCCCGACCGGCCGCAAGGTCGGTGAAGGCGACCTCGGCGTAGGTCTTCTTCTTGGGCTGGAACAGCTCCGCCAGGGCGTCCACCCGGGCGTCGGGGACCTTCACCACGCCCAGGTTGGCCTTCTCCCCGCCGTAGCCTGTCTCGACCCCCAACCCGGTGATCGCCGCGAATACGCTGCTCTTGCCCGCGCCGGGATATCCGACCAGTCCGATCTTCATGTCGACGGAAGCTAGCGGCGGGCGCCGCCGACGGCCCGCGCTAGATCGACTCGGGCTTGCGGTAGACCGCGACGACCGCCGCGCCGCCCAGGCCGATGTTGTGCTGGAGCGCCGCCCTGGCGCCCTCCACCTGGCGCGCCTGGGCCTGGCCGCGCAGCTGCCAGTTGAGCTCGGCGCACTGGGCCAGCCCAGTGGCGCCCAGCGGGTGGCCCTTCGAGATCAGGCCGCCGGACGGGTTCACCACCCAGCGTCCACCGTAGGTGGTGGCACCCTCGTCCACCAGCTGGCCGGCCTTGCCCTCGGGCGCCAGCCCCAGCGCCTCGTAGGTGATCAGCTCGTTGGCCGAGAAGCAGTCGTGGAGCTCGACGACCTGCACGTCCTCGGGCCCGAGACCCGACTGCTCGTAGGCCTGGCGCGCCGCCTGCTGCGACATGTCGAAGCCCACCATCTTGATGCAGCTCTTGTCCTCGAAGGTGCTCGGCAGGTCGGTCGCCATCGCCATGCCGGCGATCTCGATCGCCTGGTCCTGGAGCCCGTGTTTCTCGACGAAGTCCGCGTTGCACAGGATGGCGGCGCCCGCGCCGTCCGAGGTCGGACAGCACTGGAGCTTGGTGAGCGGCTCGTAGACCATCGGCGCGGACAGGATGTCCTCGAGGCTGTACTCGTCCTGGAACTGCGAGTACGGGTTGTTGACCGAGTGCTTGTGGTTCTTCCAGCCGATCTTCGCGAACTGCTCGGC
>JBFGIM010000029.1:0-24708 GCA_041577695.1 Myxococcota bacterium
CGGTGCTGGCCAGGACGACGGTCCGGACGCGGCCCGCGAGATGGCTCGCAAGCTGGTCCAGCTCCGCATCTTCGAGGACGCCGACGGGCGCATGAACGCGTCGCTGCTCGACACCGGCGGCACGCTCGGTGTGGTGTCGCAGTTCACCTTGTTGGGGGACGCGCGGAAGGGACGGCGTCCCGCGTTCACCGCCGCTGCGCCGCGCGAGCGCGCCGAGCCCCTGATCGACGCGCTCTGTGCGGAAGCGCGCGCGCTCGGAGCGCCGGTGGTGACCGGGCGCTTCGGGGCAATGATGGACGTCGAGCTGGTGAACGCGGGTCCCGTGACCCTGCTGCTCGACACCGAACGGCACTTCTAGGACTCCGCGCCCTGGCATCCGGCGGCATCGCCCGCCACACTGGCCGGCCGGGGGGAGGGTGGCCACGGCGGCCGCCCGGCAACCTGCGGGCCGCCGCACGAGCGGTTCGCCCCGTGGGTCGCCTCACGAGAGGTAAATCGTCCATGTCGATGGCTAGCTCTGAGTTTGGGGTCGTTCGCAGCATCCGGGCGGCGCTGCCGGCATTCGGGCTGGCGCTGGTGCTGCTGGGCTCGCCGTTGCAGGCCAGTGCCGAGACCCTCGGCAACGAGGCCGGCTACGGCATCGGTTCCGCCTTCTGCTCGATGATCTACGCACCGCTCAAGGTCGTCTACGCCGGCGGCGGCTCGGTGGTGGCCGGACTGGCGTACCTGCTGTCGGCGGGCGACGCCCAGGTGGCGGGCCCGATCCTCACCGCCGCAGTTCGGGGCGACTACCTGGTCACGCCGCAGCATCTAAGGGGCGAGCGCCAGCTCGAGTTCATCGGGCGCGACCCGAAGGACCGGGCGCTGCGGCAGGAGACCGGCGAAGACCTGTCGAGCCCGGACATGACGGACGACGACTGGTAGGGCTTTTTTCCCCAGGGGGCGCTCCAGGCGCTTCGCCGGAGGACGAAAGGACGCTGGGGCCTACGCTCTGGCCCGGAACCGGCGAAGGCTGATGGAATCGATCGGAACACTCGTCACCGCCTTTGCGGCAGGGCTCCTCTCGGTGCTCTCGCCCTGCGTGTTGCCCTTGATGCCCGCGTACCTGTCACTGGTCTCGGGGCTGTCGGTGGAGCAGTTGCGCGAGACCGAGCCGGAAGCCTCGCGGCGCGGACGGACCATGGGTGCCGCCGTCGCCTTCGTGCTGGGCTTCTCGGCGGTCTTCGTCGTGCTGGGCGCGTCCGCAACGCTCCTGGGACGCTGGCTGCGCACCTGGCACATCTCGATCGGCGACACCCAGCTCGGCATCGCCCAGCTCGCCGGCGTGATCATCATCGTGATGGGACTCCACGTCGCCGGCGTGCTGCGGATTCCGTTCCTCTACCGCGAGCAACGCTTCGAGGTGGAGAAGCGCCCGACCAGCGTCTGGGGCGCCGGCCTGGTCGGCGCAGCCTTCGCCTTCGGGTGGACCCCGTGCGTCGGGCCGATCCTGGGTGGCATCCTCACCCTGGCCGGCGGGCGCGAGACCGTCCTCGAGGGCGTCGGTCTGCTCTCGATCTACTCGCTCGGGCTCGGGCTTCCCTTCCTGGTTGCGGCTTGGAGCCTGGAGCGATTCCTGGCCACCTTCGGCCGGCTGCGCAGCCACTTCCGCAAGATCGAGCTGGCCTCGGGCGCACTGCTGGTGGGGGTCGGCCTGCTGGTGCTCACCAACCAGCTCACGCGGCTGAACAGCTACTTCGGGTTCCTCGAAGACCTGGTGGTCCGGCTCGAGGAGACGCTCCTGTGACGCGCTGGATCGCGGCGTTGCTGCTGGCGACGGCGTGCGGTGCCGGCAACGGCGACGCGCCGCTCGTGCTGGAGCCGGCGCCCCCCTTCACCCTGGCCACGCTCGACGGTGGCGAGGTGTCGCTGGCGGACTACGCCGGGCGCACCGTGGTGATCGACTTCTGGGCCACCTGGTGCGTGCCGTGCATCTACCAGATCCCCGTGCTGAACGACTTCCACCGGGCACAGGGGGAGGACGGCGTCGTGGTGCTCGGCGTTTCGGTGGACGCGGACGGCGAGGAGGTCGTGGCGGAGTTCGCCCAGGAGCACGAGATCGCCTACCCGATCCTGCTCGGCGACGAAGGCCTGGCGCGGCGCTACGGCGCGCCCGGCTTCCCGGCCCTCGCCATCGTGACCCCATCCGGCGGGCTCGATTCGATCCACGTCGGACTGGTCGAGCCCGAGGCGCTCGAGGCCGCCGTGGCCGCCGTCCAGGAGCGGCCGAGCCCCTAAAGAAGGCGCCGCCGCTGGCCGAAATTCCGACAATGGCGCCCCGCGCTTCCAAGACGTCCCCGGACGGGTCCGAACCGGGCCTGCTCCTTGCCGCGGGCACCGTGCTCCACGAGCGTGGCGGCGCGGCCGACCACGTCTTCATCGTCCAGCAGGGCGAGGTCGAGCTCCAGCAGGAAGACGCCGACGGTGCGCGGCTGATCGCCCGGCTCGGCGCCGGCGATCCGGTCGGCGCCGCCGAGATGCTGATAGGCGTTTCCCACGGTGCGCGCGCGGTGGCAGCCACCGATGTCCGGGTGTTGCAGCTCGATCGGGCCACCTTCGAGGAGATGTGCCTGGACCGGCCGGAGATCGCAGTGCGCTTCGCCGAGGAGCTGGCCGGGCGCGTGGGTCGGCTCGAGGAACGGCTGGCCGCGCTCGGCATGGACGATCTGATCCGACCGGTGGCGAAGGCTCTATTGCGACGGGCCGAGCCCTGCGAGAATGGGCTGCGCGTCCCGGTCACGTTGCGCGGGGTGGCCGCGGAAGCCGGCCTCTCGCTGCGCGAGGCCCACCAGGCGCTCCAGCGCCTCTTCGACGACAAGCGGGTGCGCCTGGTCGACGAAGCACTGCTGATCCCCGACGAAGCCTCTCTGGCCGCCTATCTGAACGACGAACCGCTCGCCCGCTAGTCGCCCGAGGCATTCCGCCGCGACGCCCGGTGCGGTAGCTTGGGCACTCCACCGGGGGGATGCTGGTTGCTGCGCGGCGCGGCCCGAATCGCGTTCGATCGAATCTTCAGGGCGACCGCCCGGCGGGTCGCATTCCGGATCGCCGTGGTTCTCGGGATGGCGTCGCTGTCGGTGCCGTTCCCCTTGGGTCCCGTGGGCGTGGCCGCCGCCGCCAGGAGCACCAGCGGACCGGTCGAGATCGTCGCCGACGAGCTCGAGTACCGCGAGGACGAAGAGGTCTACCTGGCCCGCGGGCACGTTCGGATCGTCCAACAGGGTCGCACGCTCGTCGCCGACCGCGTCATGTTCAGCAACCGGACCCGCTCCGGAATCGCCAGCGGCAACGTCGAGATGATCGACGGGGGCGACACACTGCGCGCCGACTTCGTCCACTTCGACGTCGACACCCTGCTGGGCTCGGTCTTCGAGGGCGAGCTCGATTCGACCGACAGCGCCTTCCGCATGTCCGGCCGCGAGGTGCGCAAGACCGGCGAAAAGACCTACCACTTCGAGGAAGGCCGCTTCACCACCTGCCGCTGTCCCGAGGAGGGTCGCGATCCCTGGACGCTCACCGCCGAAGAGGCGGACCTCGAGATCGAGGGCTACGGCACCGCCCGCAACGCGACCCTGGAGGTGCTCGACGTCCCGGTGCTGTGGGCGCCCTGGATGATCTATCCGCTCAAGCGCGAGCGGCAGAGCGGGTTCCTGGCGCCCCATTTCTCGCGCTCGTCGCGGAGCGGGTTCACCGGTGGCGTGCCGTTCTTCTGGGCCGTGCGCGACAACGTGAATCTGATCCTGCAGCCGGAGTACCAGCAGCGGCGCGGATTCAAGCCCAGCGCAGACCTGGAGTACGTCTTCGGCGAGCGCTCGCAGGGCAACCTGTACGGCACCTTCATCCACGACATCTCGGTCGATCCCAGCGATCGCTCCACGCCCTACAGCCAGGACCGCTGGGCCAGCAGCTGGCTGCACTCCCAGGCGCTGCCCGCCGATTTCGAGCTCCGCATCGACGCCGCGGCGATGTCCGACAACGACGTGCCCTTCGACTTCGAATTCGGCGATGCCTCCGAGCGCTTCCTGGAATCGGCGGGCTTCTTCGACCGGCGCAGTGGACCGCTCGACCGCTTCGCCGCGACGGCCGGCGTCCGCGTGGCGGACGATCTCCAGAACCCCAACAACGAGGACCGCGACAGCTTCATGCAGCAGCGGCTGCCGGAGGTGATGCTCGGCGCCGTGGCCGGTCCGGTCCCGATGCTGCCGGGCCTGGTGGCCAGCGCCGACCTCGAGTACGCCAACTTCCGGCCGTACCACGACCAGGAAAAGGAGTTGCCGACCTCCACCCGTGTCGGCGATCTCTTCTACGACATCGGCATCGACGGCATCCCCTTCAGCATGGATGGCCCCAGCGAAGGCGACGGGTTGTTCGAGGAGGGCGAGGCCGTCGCGGATCGGGGGCAGCGGGTCATCGCCAACCCGCGCCTCTCGTATCCGCTGCGACTGCTGGACCGCCTCGAACTGGTGCCGGAAGTCGGCTACCACGGCACCTTCTACGACACGGAGTTCGCCGATTTCGAGCAGCGCAACCTGATGACGGCTCGGGTCGATCTCAGCAGCCGCGTGCGCGGCGAAGTGGAGCTGCCCTTCGGGATCGGCAGTGCGGTGCACACGATGGAGCCGAAGGTCGGCTGGGCATACATCACGGGTACGGGGCAGGGAGACAACCCGCTGCTGGTGCCCCAAACGGCGGTCCCGCAGAAGCGCCTGCGCCAGCTCTCGCCCGAGAACCGCACACGCGACTCGGCCGACCGGATCGACGATCTCAGCGCCGTGATCCTGTCGCTGGCGAACCGGCTGGTGTCGCCGGGGAGCGGCATGATGCTCGGCGAGCTGATGGTGAGCTCCGAGTACCGTTTCTCGGACCGCGAATGGGGCCTGCTGATCCTCGAGGGCGAAGCGGCCCGGGTGCGGGGCGTCAAGGTGCGCTTCCACGGCGGCTGGGATCTCGAGAAGAGCGTCGTGTCCGAGGGCCTGGTCAACGCGAGCTGGACCCACGCGACCGGCCACGAGCTGGGGCTCGGGTACCGCTACCTGCGCGACATCCCGCAGGTGTTCGAGGCCTTCAACTTCGACGAGCGCTTCGACGAGTTCGAAGAGGGCTTCGGGCGCATCAACCAGATTCGCGGCGTGTCGCGCGCCCAGCTCAACCCGCGCTGGGCATTGACCTACCGCGGCTTCTACAGCTTCGAGAACAATCTCTCGCTGCGGCACCTGGCGGGCGTGGAGTACCTGTCCGCCTGCCGCTGCTGGGCGATCCGCCTCGAGGTCGATTCGGACCGCACGCGCGGGATCGGCGTGAACCTCCAGTACCGCCTGCTGGCGTTCGGGGACGACGGAGGGCGCCTCTTCGGCGGCTCGCGCGATAGCGGCTCGCTGTTTGACGCCTTCGGGGACCTTTGATACCCCGACAACGTCCCCAGAGCCCCGATGCGCATCCTCGTAATCGACAGCTACGACTCCTTCACCTTCAACCTGGTGCAGCGGCTCGGCCAGCTCGGCGCCTCGGTGGAGGTGGTGCGCAACGACGAGGAGTCGCCCGCCGCGCTGCGGGCGCGGCGGCCCGACGGCGTGGTGCTCTCGCCGGGTCCCGGGACGCCCGAGCGTTCCGGATCGCTACTGGACGCCCTGCGCGAGTTCGCGGCCGCCCAGGTGCCGCTGCTCGGGGTGTGTCTCGGTCACCAGGCGATCGGGGTGGCCTACGGCGGACGGCTGGCACCGGCGCCGGAGCTGGCGCACGGCGTGGCCGCGCAGATCCGCCATGCCGGGGATGGTGTCCTGCGCGGCATTCCCACGCCCTTCGAGGCCGCGGTCTATCACTCCCTGGTGCTGGAGCCCGCCTCGGTGCCGCCGGAGCTCGAGATCACCGCGCGCGGCCCGCGCGGCGAGGTGATGTCGTTGCGCCACCGCGAGCTGCCGCTGGAAGGCGTCCAGTTCCATCCCGAATCGATCCTGACGCCCCAGGGCCCGCGCCTGCTCGAGAACTTCCTCGACCGATGCGGGGGGGGCGCGTCATGAGCCTCGCCGCTGCCTTGGACGCCGCCGTTCGCGGCCAGGAGCTGCCTCCGGAGCTGGTGGAGAAAGCCTTCGGCGCCATCATGGACGGACGCGCCACGCCGGTGCAGATCGCCGCCTTGCTGGTGGCGCTGCGCACCAAGGGCGAGACCGTCGGCGAGATCGTGGCGGCCGCCCGTGCGCTGCGGGCGCGCGCCGAGACCGCGCCGGCACCGCACCCCGATGCGGTGGACACCTGCGGCACCGGCGGCGACGGTGCCGGCACCTTCAACATCTCGACCGCGGCTGCCTTCGTCGCGGCCGGCGCCGGTGTGCCGGTGGCGAAGCACGGCAACCGCGCCGCCTCCAGCAAGGCGGGAAGCTGCGACGTCCTCGAGGCGCTGGGCGTGCGCGCCGACCTGCCCGTGGCGCGCGCCGCCGAGATCGCCCGCTCGATCGGGATCGGCTTCTTCTTTGCCCGGCGCGCGCACCCGGCCATGCGCCACGTGGCGCCGGTGCGCAACGAGCTCGGCATCCGCACGCTGATGAACTGCCTCGGACCGCTGCTGAACCCGGTCGGCGTCCGCCGCCAGGTGGTCGGCGTCTACGCGCCCGAGCTGGTGGAGGCGCTCGCCCGGGCGCTGGGCGAGCTCGGGGCCGAGCACGCCCTGGTGGTGCACGGAGAGGACGGGCTGGACGAGATCACCACCACCACGACCACCCGCGCCGCGCGCTGGTACCAGGGGCGCCTCGAGTCGCTGCGCATCGACCCCGAGGCGCTGGGGGTGCCCCGCGCCCGAAGCGAGGCGCTGTTGGGAGGGGACGCCGCTCACAACGCCCGGCTGGTGCGGCAGGTGCTGGAAGGGGAGTCCGGGCCGCGACGCGATATCGTGGCGCTCAACGCCGCCGCCGCGATCTGGGTGGGCGGGCTCGCCGACGACCTGGCCGGCGGCCTGGAGCGCGCCCGGGGAAGCCTGGACAGCGGCGCAGCGCGCGCGAAGCTGGAGGCGCTGGTGGAGGAGAGCCAGCGCGATTCCGATCCGGCGTCAGCCGCGGGGCGCGCCGAGACGGACGCATGAGACGGACGACGTGAGCATTCTCGACGAGATCCTGGAGAACACCCGGCGCGAGACGCAACGCGCCCGGGCCGCAGTGCCGCCCGAGGTGATGGCCGGCCGGGCGGAGGCGATGGCCGAGACGACCCGCGGCTTCCGCGACGCCCTGCTCGCGGGACCGCGGCCGCGGGTGGTGGCCGAGCTGAAGCGCCGTTCGCCCAGCCGCGGCGAGATCCGGCCCGGCTTCGACCCGGTGGCGTGCGCCAAGGCCTACGCCGACGGCGGTGCGGCCGCGCTCTCGGTGCTGACCGACGCGCGCTACTTCGGCGGCTCGCTCGCGGTGCTCGAGGCGGTGCGGTGCGCGGTCGAACTTCCGTTGCTTCGCAAGGACTTCCTGGTCGATCCCTATCAGGTGGACCAGGCGCGCGTCGCCGGCGCCGACGCCGTATTGTTGATCGCGCGCGCTCTCTCACCCGAGTCGATGGAGACGCTGCTGGCGCGCGCGCGGGCGCTCGGCCTGGATGCGCTGGTCGAGATCCACGACGAGGCCGAGGCGGACGCGGCGCTCGCGGCGGGCGCGGACCTGATCGGGATCAACAACCGCGATCTCGCCACGTTCGAGATCGATCTCGCCGTGAGCGAGCGCCTGGCGCCACGTCTGGCGGGGGCAGGGGTGGTGGTGGTGGCCGAGAGTGGGATCTTCGCTTTCGAGGACGTGCAGCGGCTCGAGGCGGCCGGCGCCCACGCGGTGCTGGTGGGCGAGTCGCTGATGCGCGAGGACGACGTCGGGGCGGCCCTCCGGCGACTGCGGGGTGAAGGATGAAGGTGCGGGTGAAGATCTGCGGGATCACCCGCGCCGACGACGCGACCGCCGCCGTCGACGCTGGCGCCGACCTGATCGGCCTGAACTTCGTCCCCGGCACGCCCCGGGCCCTGGAGTTGCACGACGCCGAAGCGGTGTCCGAGCGGGTGGCGGGGCAGGTCGAACGCGTGGCCGTGTTCCGCGACCCGGAGCCCCACGACGTGGAGCGGATCCTGCGCCGGGTGGAGGTGGAGCGGATCCAGCTCCACGGCGACGAGGATCCGGAGGACGTCGAGCAGCTCGATCTGCCCGTGATCAAGGCGCTGCGCGGGGCCGACGAGGAGGCGGCGACGCGCTATCCGGGCTGCATCCTGTTGCTCGATCACCCGACCCACGGCGGCGGGCGCGGCAAGGCCTGGAGCTGGGGCGACGCCGAGCCGCTGATCGCGGCCGGCTACGACCTCATCCTGGCCGGCGGACTCGATCCGGAGTCGGTCGTCGAGGCCCTCACCCAGGTGGGCGACGTCCTGCCGTGGGGCGTCGACGTGGCGACCGGCGTCGAGCAGGAACCGCGCCGCAAGGACCCCGCGAAGATGCGCGCCTTCGTCGAGGCGATCCGCCGCGTCGAGGAGGCGAGTTGAGCCAGGCTACTTCGACGCCCGGCCGGTTCGGCGCCTACGGCGGACGCTACGTGCCGGAAACGCTGGTCGCGGCGCTCGACGAACTGTCCGAAGCGTTCGACCGCGTCACGGCTTCCGCGGCGTTCCGTTCCGAGCTGGACGACCTGCTGGCGAACTACGCCGGCCGCCCCACGCCGGTCTTCCACGCGCGCCGCACCAGCCAGGACCTGGGCGGCGCCCAGGTCTACCTGAAGCGCGAGGATCTGGCCCACACCGGCGCCCACAAGATCAACAACGTGCTGGGCCAGTGCCTGCTGGCGCACCACATGGGCAAGCGACGCATCATTGCCGAGACCGGCGCGGGGCAGCACGGCGTGGCGGCCGCCACGGCCTGCGCGCTGCTGGGCCTCGACTGCGAGGTCTACATGGGTGCCGAGGACGTGGAGCGCCAGGCGCCCAACGTCTTCCGCATGGAGCTGCTCGGCGCCCGGGTGCACCCGGTCGCGAGCGGATCGAGCACGCTCAAGGACGCCATCAACGAGGCGATGCGCGACTGGGTCACGAACGTCCGCACCACCTACTACTGCATCGGCTCGGTGATGGGACCGCACCCGTACCCGACGATCGTGCGCGACTTCCAGCGGGTGATCGGCATCGAGGCGCGGTACCAGATGCTCGAGGCCACCGGCCGCCTGCCGGACGTGCTCGTCGCGTGCGTGGGCGGTGGATCCAACGCCATGGGTCTCTTCCATCCGTTCCTCGACGACACCGAGGTCCGCATGGTCGGCGTCGAGCCGGGCGGGGAGGGGCTCGACAGCGGCCGCCACGGCGCCACGCTGGTGACGGGTCATCCGGGGGTGCTGCACGGCCAGCGCACGGTGGTGATGGCGGACGACGACGGCCAGATCTTTCCGGCCCACTCGATTTCCGCGGGCCTCGACTACCCCGCCGTCGGTCCGGAGCACGCCTGGCTGCGCGACAGCGGCCGCGCCGAGTACGTGGCCGTCACCGACGAGGAGGCGCTGGACTCCTTCCAGTACCTGAGCCGGATGGAGGGCATCATCCCCGCCCTCGAGTCGGCCCACGCCATCGCCCACGTGCGGAAGCTGGCGCCGACGATGGCCCCGGAAGCCATCGTGCTGGTGAACCTCTCGGGCCGCGGAGACAAGGATGCCCCCACGGTGCGCCAGATCCTGGCCGAGCGGAGCAGCGGGGCGGCATGAGCCGGATCCGCGCTCGGCTCGAGGCGCTGCGCGCGCGCGGCGAGGCGGCGCTGGTGCCCTTCGTCACCGGCGGCGATCCCGATCTCGGCGTCACCGAGGCCCTGCTGCCGGCGCTGGCCGAGGCCGGCGCCGACATCATCGAGATCGGCGTGCCGTTCTCGGACCCGATCGCCGACGGTCCGACCATCCAGCGCTCCAGCCAGCGGGCGCTGGCGGGTGGCGCCACGCTGCGCCGCATCCTGGAGCTGGTGAAGTCGCTCCGCCCCAGGCTCGACGTCCCCGTGGTCCTGATGGGCTACGCCAACGTCTTCCTCACCATGGGAGCCGAGGGCTTCGCCGACGCCCTGGCCGAAGCCGGGGTGGACGGCGTCATCGCGGTGGACATTCCGCCCGAGGAGGAGCCGGAGTTCTTCGACGCCCTCGAGGCGCGCGGGGTCGACGCCATCCTGCTGGCCGCGCCGACCACCACGCCCGAACGCCTCTCCCAGCTGGCCCAGCGCACGCGGGGCTTCCTCTACTACGTGTCGCTCACCGGGGTGACCGCCGCCCGCAAGAGCCTGCCGGCCGATCTGGCCGAGAACCTGGCGCGCATCCGACGGGCGGCCGACGTCCCGGTCTGTGTCGGCTTCGGCATCTCGACGCCCGAGCACGCTGCCGAGGTGGGGCGCCTGGCCGACGGCGTCGTGGTGGGGAGCGCCCTGGTCGAGCGCATCGAGTCCGCCACCTCGCGCGAGGAGGCCGTCACGCGCGCCGCCGAGTTCGTGTCGGCGCTGAAGGCGCCGCTGCGCCGCTAGCCCCGCAGCGCCTCCACCGTCCGCAGGAAGTTGCCTCCCAGGATCTTCTGGATCCGTTCGGCGGACCAGCGTCGTTCGAGCATGTGCTGCACCAGTCGCGGCAGCTCCAGGGGGGAGACCAGGTCGCGGGGCGGACAGATGGCGCCGTCCCAGTCACTGCCGAGCGAGGCGTGGTCCTCGCCCACCGTCTCGACGATGTGGGCCAGATGACGGACGACCGATTCGCTGCGCCCACCCCACCAGGAGTCGCCCAGGAAGCTCGACTGGTACATCACGCCGACCGTTCCCCCGGTGGCGGCCACGGCGCGCAGCTGCTCGTCGTCGAGGTTGCGCCAGTGGCGGTGCACCCCCGACACGCCGGTGTGGGTCACCAGCAGCGGCAGGCTGGCGTCGTGGGCATCGACGGCGTCGAAGAAGCCCTCGCGGTTGATGTGGGCCAGGTCCACCGCGATGCGCTTCTCGTCGAGTCGGCGCACGAAGTCGCGGCCGAAGCCGCTCAGTCCCTGGCCGCGCCGCGCCGCACCGGGGGCGCTGCTGGTGCCGATGCGCGAGCTGTAGAGGTGGACGAGCGTGATCCGAAGCACGCGGAGCTCGCCGATCTCGTCGAGGGCTTGCAGATCGCGGTCCAGCGCGTTGCCGCCCTGGATGCCGAGGAACGCCCCGTGCAGCCCTTCCGCCCGCGCCCGCCGGTACTCGGCGGCGCTGCGCACCACCCGGATCCGACCCGACGCGCCGGAGAGCAGGGACTCCAGGCGGTCCAGGTTCGAGCACAGCGCCCGCGCGCGCCCCGGCGCTCGCCGCAGCGGGTTGGTGGTGACCACCCAGGTGGCGCCGCCGAGGCCGCCCTCCAGCGCCCTGGGGAAGTCGACCTGGGACAGGAAGCGCCCGCCGAACGGGCCGTGGCCGTGGCGGCGGTTCAGGTCGTAGCCGAGCAACCGGGTCCAGATGAACGAGTCGAGATGGAGGTCGATGACCTCGGAGGCGCGGTAGAGCTCGACCGCTTCGCGGGAGATGCCGAGGCGCCGGGCCCAGGATTCGGCGTCCGGCGGATCCTCAGAGGTCCGGATCATCGTCGGCCACGGCCTGCATCGCGATCGGGTGGGGCGCGAACTCGTGACCGGCGTCCCAGCCGACCACGGTGCGCGCCTGGGAGATCCACGACTCGGCGAGGCTGTCCTCGAGGACGACCGCGTTGGCGCCGTCGCCGCCCGTGATGGCCTCCCAGAGCTCGGTTCCGCCCGAGTCCCACCACAGGCGCGAGTCGTGTTCGAAGTCCACCGAGAGTCGCACCAAGGCGCCGGACCTCCCCGGGCGGCGATTGTACGCGCGGTGCTCGGGGTGGGCCACCCGCGGGGAATGGGGACTGACCCACCGTTCGAATCGACTACACTGCCCGGGCCCGCACCGGACCGGTGCCAAGGGGGAATTGCCCGATGCCTTCGCTTCCCAGGCGCGCCCGCGCCACGCTCCTCGCTCCCGCCGTCGCGCTGATCGCGCTGAGCTGGATGCTGCCCGATGTCGCCGACGCCGCGCGCCGCCGCCACGAGGCCATCGGCTTCCAGCTCTTCACCAGCCCGCTGGTGAATCCCATCGCGCTGGCGCCGGGGGGCGGTGAGCTCTACGTCGCAAACACCACCACCAATACGGTGAGCGTGATCGACACGGGGACGCTTCAGGAGGTGACGCAGATCGAGGTGGGCATCGATCCGTCGGGTGTGGCCGTGCGCCCCGACGGCCTCGAAGTCTGGGTCACGAACCACGTCTCCGACTCGGTGAGCGTGATCGACACCAACCCGGCCAGCCCCAGCTACCGCACCGTGATCGCGACGGTGAGCTCACTCGATGCGAACCGCGCCACCACCTTCGACGAGCCCACCGGGATCGCCTTCGCCGACAACACCAAGGCCTACGTGGCGCTCTCGTCGATCAACGACGTGGCGGTGGTGGACGTCGCGACGCGGGCCGTGACCGGTCGCATCCACATCACCAACCAGGAGCCCCGCGCGCTGGCGGTACGCAATGGACGGCTGTACGTGGCGGCCTTCGAGTCCGGCAACCAGAGCGAGCTCTCGGCCTGCCCGGACCCGGACGCGCCTGGCAGCGCGCCGCAGTGCACGATGGACCTGGACGACCTGGTGACCTTCGTCGTCCAGAGCCCCAACGTACCCGGCTCCGACGCCCGGATCGTGAAGGACCCCGACGTCCCCGACCGCGACGTCTTCGTGTTCAGCACGGTCGACGAGTCCCCGGTGGACACGGTCACTGGCGTGGGCACGCTGCTCTACGGCATCACGGTGAGCGGCAGCGACCAGGTGTTCGTCGCACAGGTGGACGCCCGCAACGAGGTCAACGGACTCGACTCGGACGAGCTGGCCGACCTCGACAACCGCATGTTCCTGAACCAGATCGCGTCGATCGGCTGCGGCGGGGGCAGCTGCGGCGCGCCCGCGATCTTCGAGCTCGAGCCGCTGCCGCCGGCACAGCCCGCCCTGTCCGACGCGCTGGCAACGCCCTACGGCATCGCGCTGAGCAACGACGACTCCACCCTGGTGGTGACGGCGGCGGGCACCAGCCGTGTGTTCACGGTGAACCCCACCACCGGCGCGGTACTGGACATCCTCGATCTCGACGCCGGCGTTCCGGCCGATGCGGGCCAGCAGATCCCCAAGGGCGTGGCGCTGGTATCGGACGGCGGCGGCGCGCCCCAGCGCGCCTACGTGCTGAACAGCCTGGAGAACACGGTGTCGGTGGTCGACGTGACCATGCCCGGCGCCAGCCTCACGCACGTGACCAAGATCGGTGTGGGCAACGACCCGACCCCCGACGCCGTGCGGCGCGGGCGGATCGCCTTCAACAACGCCTTCGCCTCCACGAGCGGCACCTTCTCGTGCGAGAGCTGCCACCCCGACGGCAACGCCGACCAGCTGTTGTGGCGGATCGGCGGCGACTGCGACTTCTGCGGCAGCCGCGTCGACGAGGTGCGCAGCACCATGCCGGTACGCGGGCTCAAGAACACGCTGCCCCTGCACTGGGACGGCACCCTGGGCGACCCGTTCGGCGGTCCCAACGGCCAGACCGGCTCGGGCGGTAACGGGGGCAGCGACTGCTCCCTCGGCGGTCCCGACGGCGACGCGGACTGCTTCCGCGCCCTGGTCGACAGCAGCCTCGCCGGTGTGATGTGCCAGCAGGGCAACGGCCCGAACGCCTGCCAGACGGGCCCTTCGGGCCTCGACGGCGAGCTGACCAACGCGGAGCGCGACGACATGGGCACCTTCCTCGCCAGCGTGGCCTATCCCCCGGCGCGCTCGCGGCCCATGGACGACCTGGTGACCGATGCGGCGCTCGAGGGCTTCGGCGACTTCTTCGTCGATTTCCGCGGGTCGGCCAACATCGACCTGGGCGATCTGCTCGTGGTCGCGGCGGGCGCCAGCGACAACGTCGACACCTGCGCGGACATGGATTCCGGCTGCCACGCGCTGCCCCTGGGTGCCGACACCAACTCGGTGACCCTGGGTGGATTCGACGTACCCACCATGCGCGGCATGACCGATCGCTTCCTGCAGTTCTCGATCGGCATCACGAACACCGAAGAGGCCCAGGTCTTCGCCCAGGTGCCCGGGAGTTTCATGATCCCGGGCATTCCGTTCGCGATCAACTACCCCGCTTCGGACGATCCGTGGAATCCGGCGGACGGCTTCGAAGAAGGCGTGACCTTCGCTTCCGCGTTCATCGTGTTCAATCCGATCTATGGCTCGCGCTCGCTCGAGATGTTCCAGATGTTCGAGGAGGCGAGCACCGGCCATTCGGGCGCGATCGGCCGGCAGCTGACGATCAGCCAGGCGACCACCACCGGAGGCAACCTGGCCGAGACCGAGGCACAGCTCGATCTGCTGGAAGCCGCCGACGCCAACGGCCTGATCAACCTACAGGGCACCGGCACCCGGAACGGTCAGCAGGGCCGCGCCTCCTATCAGGGCATTGCGGGCAACTACCTCTGGAAGCAGGCGACCGTGTCGCGGGCGACGCTGATTGCGGACGCCCAGGCGGACAACGCGAACATCACGCTCACGGCCTTCCTGCCGCGCAACTTCGGCTCCGACGACTACCGGCAGCCGCTGCTCGCGCCGAGTCACAACGGCCCCCGGGTGGCTCCCGGCACCCCCTGCAACGGATCCGGCCAGCCCCCGTGCACGTGGATCAACCACAATCCCGATCTGCCGATCCTGCCCGGGGACAACCCGATGACGCTGCGGGGAACCGACGTGCGCAGCGATGCCGTGCTCTGGATGGACGGCGCGCCGACCGGCGGCAGCATCAGCTGCGTGGGCGGCAGCTTCACGCCGTACTGCGACAGCGGCATGGTCCAGATCACGCTGTCGAGCATCCCGGTGCTCGACGGCCCGCATCTGCTGCAGGTGCAGAACCCGAAGGGACCGGTCAGCCCCGAGCTCGTGGTCTGCGTCGGCGACCTGCTGCTCTGCAACACCGACCTCTAGCCATGTCGCTGGCAAGGCACCTCGCCCGGGATCCGGCCGAAGTCGGCGTCGACGCCGAAGCGCTCGAGGCGCTCTTCGAGCGCGCCGAACGCGAGGTGCGCGAAGGCGTGCTGCCGTCGGCCCAGCTCGCGGTGGCGCGTCGAGGGAAGCTCGCGGCGATGCGCACCTTCGGGCGCGTGGAATGCGAGGGCCGTGCGGTCGATGCCAGCGACGACACGCTCTACGTGGTCTTCTCGTGTACCAAGGCGATCACCTCCGCCGCCGCCTGGCTGCTGATCCAGGAGGGCAAGCTGGGCCTGGACGAGCGCGTCGCCGACGTGATCCCCGCCTTCGGCAGCCATGGCAAGGAAGAGATCCGGGTCGAGCAGCTCTTGACCCACACGGCGGGCTTCCCACGCGCGCCGTATCGCCAGTCGGAGTGGGACTGGTCCCGGCTCCCCGAGACCTTTGCGCGCTGGCGTCTCAACTGGGAGCCCGGCAGCCGCTTCGAGTACCACGCCACCAGCAGCATGTGGGTGGTGGCGGCGCTGGTGCAGGAGCGAAGCGGCATGGACTTCCGCGACTTCGTGCGGCGGCGCATCGCCGAGCCGCTGGGTCTTCCGGATCTGCGGGTCGGGCTGCCCGCCGAGCAGCAGCACCGCCTGGCGGACATCGTGCACACCGGTCGCGCCCTGACGCCCGAGGAGTTCCGCGCCCGCGGTTGGCCGGTTCCGCCGGAGACCGAGGTGACCGAGGATGCGGTGGACGGCTTCAACCGGGCCGCCGTGCGCGAGGTGGGCGTGCCGGGCGGCGGCGGGACGATGACCGCCGGCGATCTGGCGCTCTTCTACCAGGGGTTGCTGCACGGAGGCCTACCCGGCGCTGCGCCGATCTGGAGCGAGGCCGTGCTCCAGAACGCGGTGCGGATCCGCCACGCCGAGTTCCTCGACCCCGTGTTCCAGAAGCCCGCGAACCGGGGACTGGGCGTGGTCGTCGCCGAGGGACCGCACAAGGTCTTCCTCTCGTTCGGGCACACCAACTCGGAGCGGGCCTTCGGTCACGCCGGAGCCGGCGGCCAGATCGCGTGGGCGGATCCCGAGACCGGCCTCTCGTTCGCCTACTGCACCAACGGCTTCGATCGCGACGTGGTCCGCATGGGCCGCCGCATCGTGGGCCTGTCCAGCCGCGCCGCCGTCTGCGCCGGCTGAAGCGTCCTAGGCGTAGACCAACCGGGTCAGGAATTCCGCCACGCAGGCGGGCTTGGCAGCGCCGTCGATGTCGACGGTGACCCGCTGCTTGAGCTGGAGCGTGTTCGGTGCCACCAGCTCGGCGGACTGCAGCGAGCGTCGCGCGCGCACGCGCGAAGCGACCTTGACCGGGCTCGGGAAGCGCACCTTGTCCAGGCCGTAGTTGATGCCCATGACCACGCCCTCGCGCGCCGCGGCGTCGGCCACCGGGATCGAGGCCTGGAGGTGCGGCAGCAGCGAGAGCGTCAGGAAGCCATGGGCGATGGTGGTGCCGAAGGGCGTCTTGCGCGCCCGTTCCGGGTCGATGTGGATGAACTGGTGGTCGAGCGTCGCGTCGGCGAAGCGCTGGATCTGCTCCTGGTCGACGGTGTGCCATTCGCCCGGGGCATCTTCCTCCCCGATCCGCTTGCGGAAGACCTCGAGTGCGTTCTCTGCGTGTCCCATGCTGCGCTCCCTCCAGTCGTATCGTCCCGCAGGGCCACGGCTACGCTACCGCGGCGTCCCCAGGAGTGGTACCTGGCGGAGGCCACGCGCTTCCTGCCCGCAGAACCAGGACGGGCACATTCTCATCACCCGGGGCTGAGGGGGCCCCGTCGGGGCGGATTTTCCCTCCCCGCAGCGCGCCCCGCCCGGGTATGCTGGCGCCCCGTCCGGATCGGGCATGCGAGGGGCGATGGGCGAGAGCGAACACACCGTTCGAGCGCTGGCGCACGAGGCCTGGGAAGCGGTATCGCGCAGCGACATCGAGGCGCTGCGGCGCTTGTGGCACCCGGATCTGGTGTGGCACGCGCGCGGTGTCACGCCGTGGGCCGGCGACCACTGCGGAGTGGAGGCGATCCTCGACTTCCTGGCGGGGATCGGCGAGCTCACCGAGATCTTCGACGCCAGCCTCGAAGATCTGCTGGTCAGCGACGAGCGCGCCCTGCTGCTCTTCCACGTCCACATGGCACGCGGCGGCCACAGCGAGGAGTTCGACTACCAGCTGCTGGCCCGCTTCGTCGGCGAGCAGGTCGTCGAGATCTGGACGGCCCCGCTCGATCCCGCTTCCCTGGCAGCGTTCTGGCGCGAGGAGCTCGAGCGCCGCCTCTAGCCGCGCGCTCAGAACACGGCGATCGGATTGACCGGAGACGCGGTGCCGCCGCGGATCCGCAGCGGCGCGATCGTCAGCAGGAACTCGCTGCGCCCCTCCTCGTCACAGGCCTCGGCCAGCGCGTCGAGGTCGAGGTTGTCGAGCAGGGTGAGACCCATGGCGACGATCCCCACCGTGTGGATCGGAAGGCGGACGTCGTCGATGCCCGACGGGACCACGTCCGAGACGCCATCGCCACCGAGGGCGGCGACGCGCCGCTGGTGGAGCCACGGCAGGCACGCAGCGTGCAGGCCCGCCATGCGTTCGTGCGGATCCCACACACCGCGCTCGGCGCGCTCCACCCAGCGGCCGGTGCGCACCAGCAGCAGGTCGCCCTCGGCGACGCGCAGGCCCGCAGCCGACTCGGCGCGCTCGAGGTCCTCGGGGTGGATCGCTTCGCCGGCGGCCACGTAGCGTGCGCCCCGGGCGCGGGGCACGTCGAGCAGCACGCCGCGTCCGACGATGCCGTCGGCCAGCGCGTCGACGGCCAGCTCCTGGGCGCCGTGTGCCGTGACCCGCTCGATCGGATAGCCGTTGTAGAGCCTTCCCTCGTGGAAGATGTGGCAGAGCGCGTCCAGGTGGGAGGTGGCGTAGCCGTGCGGGGCCAGCGCGAAGTAGTCGCCGCCCCATCCCTCGGTGGCGGTGCCCATCATCAGGTGGACGGCGGGCAGGCGGTTGTCCGGAGCCGCCTCGGTATCGAGCGCGCGGGCGCAGGATACGGTGCGTCCGCTGCGGACGCCCTGCGCAGCGTCGCGCGCGCGTTCCGGGGTCAGCCAGTTCAGGGTGCCGCGCTGGTCGCGCTCGCCCCAGCGCCCCCAGTTGGAGAGCGTGTGGTGGAACTCCGCAACGTCGCCCGCACCCAGGCGGCCCACGTCAGAGCTTGGCGGGGGCTTCGAAGCGCGCGCTCAGGTGCTCGATCCACATACAGGCGAGCGCGCGCCTGGGAAGGCCGAGCCGGCGCAGCGTCTCGGCCAGCGGATGGGCGCCGAGCTGGAGCG
The DNA here is from genome assembly GCA_041577695.1 of Myxococcota bacterium. Lineage (GTDB taxonomy): Bacteria > Myxococcota_A > UBA9160 > UBA9160 > PR03 > JASJBO01. Next base: position 18,376 of record JBFGIM010000029.1, read on the forward strand.
CGCCGCCGCCCAGCGAGAAGCCGAGTCCCTCGCCGCGCTGTACCGCGCGTGTCGCGTGGGGCACGCCCTCGATGTGGGTGAAGGTGGTGATCTCGGTCTCGGGCATCGCGCGCGAACCACCGCGGGGCAGGTCGAGGGTGAGCACGTGGGCGCCGTCCATGGTGAGGCGGCAGCGCAGCTGGTCGGGGCGCCGCTCGAAGTCGATCTGCTCGACCGTCTTCGGGAAGCCCCAGATGGTGCGGCCCGCCTCGCAGGTGAAGGCCTGGTCCACCGGCAGCCGGTAGATGTAGGTGCCGAGCCGGCCGCGCAGCCAGTCGACCCAGGTGCTCAGGTAGGGCACGCCGCCCGATGCGCCGCGCGGTCGCACGAAGAGGGTGATCGAAACCTCGTTGTAGTCGCCCAGGTCGTTGTCGCGGTAGTCGATCGCCGCCAGCGCCAGCGGGGTGCGTCCGGGCCACACCTGCGCCACCCGGAAGTCGCCGCCGGGGATCAGGCCCTGGGCCGCCGCGGCGGAGACCAGGTAGGTGGCGACTCCGGTCGAGGCGTCGCGCACCTCGACCGGCATCTGCACCGTCTTCCCCTGGATCGTGTAGGTCTGGGCGGATTCCACGGGCCCTCCCGGAGGCTGGGCCAGCATACCGCGTTTCGGGCCGTTTCAGGCCCCGCCCGGCCGGGTGCGGCGGGGGACCGAGTGCTCCCAATCCGCCAGCAGCGCCCTCAGGGCGGTGACGAAGGCCAGCGGCTGGTCGAGCATCAGGTGGTGGTGCGCCTGGGGAATCTCGATCACCGGCGCGTTGCGGTCGAGCAGCTCGTACATGTACTCGCCGATGTCGGGTGTCACCAGCCCGAACTCGGCGCGCAGCAACGCGAGACGGCAGCCCACCGTGGGCAGGATCTCGTGGGCGGCCCGCGGCGTCACCCGGCGGAAGATGCTCGGGTCGAACTTCCAGGTCCAGCCGGCTTCGACCTGCTTCAACGAGTGGCGCGCGATGTAGTCGATGATGAAGCCGTTTTCGCACGGCTGCGGGGGCACCAGCCGGAAGTGCTCGAGGGCCTCCTCGAGGGTGGGGTAGGTCTTGGGATTGCGGAAGGCGCGCCCGCGGTGCCCCTCCTCCGACTCGGGGTCGGGGCGCCGCACCGGCGAGTCGATGATGATCGCGCCGGCCAGCTCGTCGCCGTGGGCGGCGGCCGTGGCGATGCACACGAAGCCGCCCATGCTGTGGCCCACCAGGACCGGCGGACCGGGGAAGCCCGCGTCCTTGGCGACCGCCATCACCTCGTGGGCCCAGACCTCGCGCGGATAGTTCTCGCGCCGCCCGCTCTCCCCGTGGCCCGAGAGATCGAGGGCAACCGCGCGATAGTGCTGGGTGAGCTGGGGAGCGACGAAGGACCACCAGTGCGCGTGGGCCGCGCCGCCGTGCACCAGCACCACGCCGGGACGTCCCGCTTCGCCCCAGTCGAGGTAGTGGATCGGGCAGCCATCCACCTCGATGGTGCGCTCGCGGAAAGGCGAATCGACCGCTTCGCGGAACCAGGCAGGGGCGTCGCGGGAAGGAGCGACCGCTGCCACGGCGAGGTGTGGGGCGGCGGGCCTCAGGCCCGCGGCGCCGTGAGCCCCTTCATGTCGTCGTCGAGGGTCTGGCGCATGGTGGCGATGGCGTCGGCGCGCAATCGGAGCTTGGTGTTGCGGTGGGCCCCGCGGTTCAGCTTCGCCAGCTGGCCGGCTCGCGCCAGCGCATCGTCGATCAGCGCCTCCGCCGGCGCCACGGCGTCGAGGAAGCCGGCGTCCACCGCACCCGCCGGGTCGTAGATCTCCGCCTGGGCCACGGCCCGGGTCAGGTGGCGCTTCGAGAGCCGCTCCCGGGCGAACTCCACGCCGAAGATCGGGAGCGTCATGCCGATCGCCACCTCGTTCAGGCCGATCTTGAAATCGCCCGCGGCGCCGATGCGATAGTCGGCCGAGAGCAGCAGGATGCCGCCCATGGCCAGCGCGTGGCCGGTGCAGGCGATGACCACCGGAACGGGGAACTCGTAGAGCCGCAGCGCGAGCCGGGCGCCGGCCCCGACCAGGTTGCCCACGGCGTCGCCGCCCTCGCGCATCACCGACAGGTCGAAGCCCGCCGAGAAACGGCCCGCACGGCCCGCGATCACCACCGCGCCGGCCTCCGCCTCGGCGCGGTCCAGCGCCGCGTGGACGGCCTCGATCACGGCGTGGGACAGCGCATTGGCCTTGCCGTCGTCCAGCGTGACGAGGGCGACCTCTTCGCGGATCTCGACCCGGACCGCGTCGCTCACGCGGCCTCGAAGAGCGAAGCGAAGCCCTGGCCCCCGCCCACGCACATGGTGACGATCCCGTAGCGTTTGTTGTCGCGCTTGAGCTGGCGCAGCAGCAGGCCCGTCATGCGCGAGCCGGTCATGCCGAAGGGGTGACCGATCGAGATCGAGCCGCCCGACGGGTTCAGCTTCTCGTTGGGGATGTCGAGCTGGCGCTGGCAGTAGAGCAGCTGCGAGGCGAAGGCCTCGTTGAGCTCGACGATGTCGATGTCGTCCATGGTGAGCCCGTGGCGCTTCAGCAGCTTCGGCACCGCGAAGACCGGGCCGATGCCCATCTCCTCGGGCCCACAGCCGGCCACGGCGCCACCGCGGTAGATGCCGAGCGGCTCGAGGCCGAGCTGCACGGCGCGCTCGGCGCTCATCAGCAGCGTCGCCGACGCGCCGTCCGAGAGCTGCGAGGCGTTGCCGGCCGTCACGGTGCCGCCCTCCTCGGCGGGCTTGAACACCGGCTTCAGCTTGGCGAGGCCCTCCAGGGTGGTGTCCGGGCGGTTGCACTCGTCCTTGTCCACCAGCACTTCCTGGTCGTACGGCTCCTCGCCCTTCTTCATCACCTTGCAGGTGACCTTCATCGGCGCGATCTCTTCGGCAATCCAGCCCTTGCCGACCGCCTCGGCGTAGCGCTTCTGGCTCTGCAGCGAATAGGCGTCCTGATCCTCGCGCGAGATCTTGTAGCGCTCGGCGACCACTTCGGCGGTGACGCCCATCGGGAAGTAGAGACCCGGGAAGCGCTCCTTCGCCGTGGCATTGACCATGCGGTGGGTGTTCTGGGTGCCGTCCTGCATCATGGTGATGGTTTCGACGCCGGCGCCGATGGCCACCTCGGCACCTTCGTGGATGATGGAGTGGGCGGCCATCATCACGGCCTGGGAGCCCGAGGAGCAGAAGCGGTTGACCGTGGTTGCCGCCACCTCCTTGGGGAAGCCCGCCGCCATCGCGGCGATGCGCGACATGTTCATGCCCTGGCAGCCCTCGGGCATGCCGCAGCCGGTGATCACGTCTTCGATCTCGCCCGGGTCGACGCCCGCCTTCTCGACGACCGAGCGGAGGGTGTGAGCCAGGTAGTCCACCGGTTCGGTCGTGTTGAACGAGCCCCGGTGGGCTTTGGTGAGACCGGTGCGGACGCTCTCGACGATGACGGCTTCGCGGGCCATGAGTCTCCTCTCGGTACACTTGCGGTGTGCGGTGTAATCGGGACTTGCGGCGCACGAGGATAACGCGTTTCGGCGGGCGGGACCGGCCCTGGAATTCACCGGAGGGTCATGGCCCAACATGCCGAAAACGATGCGGAAAGTGCGAGTACGCAGGAGGGTCCGATAGGTGTTGTCCGTGCTCACCCTCAATCTCTGGCACGACGCGGGCCCGTGGCCGGCGCGGCGCGAGCGGATCCGCTCCTGGATCGATCGACTCGATCCGGATCTGATCGGATTCCAGGAGGCACTGCGCGGGGACGGGCTCGACCAGGTCGCCGAGCTGCTCGAGGGCCGGCGCGACGCGCTCGATTTCGTCCACGGTAGTCCGATCGAGCGCGACGGCCGGACGCTCTCCTTCGGCAACGCCATCGCCAGCCGCTGGCCGCTGGTGCGGCGCGAGGAGCTGCGCCTGGCCGATCGCGGCGACGGGGAGACCCGGGCGGCGCTCTGGGTCGAGGTCGACTCGCCGCACGGACCGATCGGCTTCACCTGCACCCATCTCCACTGGCGTTTCCATCACGGTGCGGTGCGCGAGCGCCAGGTGCGGGCCGTCGCCGAGCAGGCCATCGCGCGCCGCCCGAAGGGTGGCTTTCCTCCGCTCGTCGTCGGGGACTTCAATGCCGAGCCCGACTCCGACGAGATCCGCTTCCTGACCGGCGGCCACGCGATCGGGGGCAAGAGCGTCTACTTCCACGACGCCTGGCGCGTTGTCGGAGACGGCGGCGACGGCTTCACCTGGTCGAACCAGAACCCGTGGGCGCGGGCGAACCTCGAGCCGAACCGGCGCATCGACTACGTGTTCGCCGGTTATCCGACGCGCGAGGGCGTGGGGCTGCTGGAGCTCTGCCAGGTGGTCTGCAACGACGAGAAGGACGGGATCTGGCCCAGCGACCACTTCGGGGTCTACGCCGAGCTGCGCACCGACCCGCTGTCGGCCGAGCCCGGCTAGAACAGCGAGGACTGGCCCCGTGCGCCCCGGGTGCGCCGCTTCGGCGCCGGGCGCTTCGGCTTCGTCACCAGCAGCTTCACGGCCGACACCGGTTTTGCCGCGATGCGGGTGCCGCGTGCCGAGACGCCCGTCGGCTCGAGCTGGGAAAGGTCGAACTTGGCACTGCGCACGCGTTGGCGGGCCGCCGGAGCGAAGCGCACCGAGACGATCCCCGACCGGTCGCCGGGAAGCAGCAGGTCGACACGACCGCCGGGGTCGCGGACCAGGCGATACTCCTTGTTGCGGATGAACTTCTCGATCCGGATGCGCTTCGCGTACGCGATGCGTGCCTTGTCCCGGTAGACGACGGTGAACTCGGCGCCCTGGTCCGGGTCGAATACGGCGCAGTGCAGCACCTTGGCCGAGAAGAGCACCTTCTCCGGCGCCTGCAGCACCCGGTAGGTACCGTCGGCGGCGATCGCCAGGACGTGGTCGTACTCGGTGATCTGGAGCTTGAAGCGGTCGCCCTTGATCGCCGAGCCGAGGAACCCGGTGTCCGGGTCGTAGGCGATCTTGAGGGCGGCGCGCGCCACGGCCTTCTTGTCCACAGCGTCGAAGCGCACCACCTCGGTGCGGCGCGGGAACTCGGCGCCGTAGCGTTCGAGCAGATCGCGCAGGAAGGCCACCGTGGTGCCGGTGAGGTCGTCGAGCTTGGCGCGGACCTCTGCCAGCTTGACATCGATCTCCTCGATCTGGGCCCGGTTCCGGTCGCGGTCATACGCGGAGATGCGCCGGATGCGGATCTCGAGCAGGCGACGCACGTCGTCGTCGGTGAGCGGTCGCACGAAGAGCTCCTGGTGGGGCTCCATTCCGGTGCGCACCGCCCGCTGCACGGCTTCCTCGCTGCCGGCCCGTTCGAGGCTCCGGTAGACCTTGTGCTCGATGAAGATCTGCTCGAGGGTCAGCGCGTGGCGCCGGTCGTCGAGCTGGTCCTGCTCCCAGGCGAGCTCCGCGCCGATTTGCTCGCGCAGCGTCTCGGTGAGGGCGACCAGCATCTCGCTGACCGTCATCTCGACGGGCTTGCGATCGCGGACCACGACCGGGTTCGAGGACAGCGACACGCTGCACTCGGTGTAGGCGTAGAGCTGCGGAATCACCTCGGTGGCGCGGACGCCGCGCGCGAGCACCAGCTCGATCTCCACCTTGTCCGTGGTGTAGTCGTGGATCGAGGTCACCTGGACGCGACCCTTCTGGACCGCCGCCTCGATCGAGTTGATCAGCGACTCGGTGGTGACTCCGTAGGGCAGCTCGCGGACCACGATCCGTTTGTCTCCGCGCGCCTCGATGCGGGCGCGCGCGTCCACCTTGCCGCGGCCGTCCTGGTAGGCCGACACGTCCACCAGGCCGCCCTGGGGGAAGTCGGGCAGGAGCGAGAAGGGCTTCTGCTCCAGGAACGCGATCTGCGCCTGCCAGATCTCGCTCAGGTTGTGCGGCAGGATGCGGGTCGCCAATCCGACCGCGATGCCCTCGACCCCCAGCATCAGGACCATGGGGATCTTGGCCGGGAGCTGCCGCGGCTCGCGGCTGCGGCCGTCGTAACTCGGGACGAATTCGGTCAGGGCCGGGTTGAACAGGGTCTCGCGCGCCAGGGGCGTGAGCCGGCACTCGATGTAGCGGGGCGCTGCGGCCGGATGGCCGGTCAGCAGGTTGCCGAAATTGCCCTGCCGGTCGACGAAGGCGCCCTTGTTGGCGATCACCACCAGGGCGTCGCCGATCGAGGCGTCGCCGTGGGGATGCAGCTTCATGGTCTCGCCGATGACGTTGGCGACCTTGTTGTAGCGGCCGTCGTCCATCTCGAAGAGGGTGTGGAGCAAGCGCCGC
>JBFGIM010000030.1:0-24580 GCA_041577695.1 Myxococcota bacterium
CTGGGATGGCGCGTCGATCCGGAGCGACGCGCTCGCCGAGGCGCGGCGCCGGCTCGGGAACGACTGCACCTGCGATGCGGCGCAGCTGGCCTCTCTGCAGCGCGCCGTCCTCGACGAGATCGAGCCGCGGCCCGGACCGGGTCGGACGCGCCTCGGGCCCTACTGGGGCTTCATCCTGCCGTCCGGCTCGCCCGATGACGAAAGGCTCTACGTCACGCGACTCGAGGCGTTGGCCCGCTGCGGATGGCAGGCGTTCCTGCGCAAGAGCCTGGGTCTCGAGCCCATGCCCGATGCGCTCGGCGCCTTGCCGGCCCTGAGCCCGTTGCTCCATGGCAACGCGGTACACGGCGTCCTCGAACGGATCGTGAGCGAGACCCTTCCCGAGCGGCGACGCGACCTCGCCGAGGCGCTCGAGGCCGGTCCGGTCGAGGTGGCCTGGCCCGATGAGCGGACGCTCGAGACCTGGGTACAGGAGGAAGCGGCGAGGGCGGCGGCGGAAGAGGGAATCCGTTCCGGCGCGTTCATCCGGGCGCTCGCCGCCCGGGTGCGGGGCGACGTGGAACGCGCCCGGTCCCTGGCCTGGCCCGATGGCGATGCCGCGCGCGTCTTCGGCGTCGAGCTGCAGGGCACCGTCCTGATCTCCAGGGACGAAGGCGCCCCGCGTCCGCTCCACTTCCGCGTAGACGCGGTGGACGCGGGTCCCGGCGGTGTGCAGCTCACCGACTACAAGACCGGCAATCCGATCAGCCTTGCGAAGACGCCGAAGACACGCGCGAAGCACTTCGCCGCCGCGATGGAGCGGGGTGAGTCGCTTCAGGCAGCCGCCTATGTACAGGGCGCGCTGCAGCTCACCGGCATCGAGCGCGCGTCCGGCCGTTTCCTTTTTCTCGGCGCGTCGACGCCGGAGACTTCGCGCCACTTCGAGGTCGCTGGCGAGGACGCCGATCTGGCGGCCGCCTTCCAGCTCGCCGCCTCGACCGCCCTGGACGCGTTCGCAGCCGGGGTCCGTCCGCCGCGGCTGACCGAGGTGGGCAAGGACGCGGAGCCGCGCTCATGCCAGTACTGCGAGGTCTCCGAGGCGTGCAGCCGCGGCGACAGCGGGGCTCGCGCCCGTCTGCGCGACTGGCTCGCGCACCGCGCCGAAGACCCGCCCAAGCCGGGAGCGGAGGATGCCTACTACCGGCTCTACACCCTCGGCCGCACCGGGAGAGCCGACCGATGAGCGCTGCCGAACGCGCGGCCGACAGCGAGGCGCGCCGCCGCGCCCAGACGGATTTCGCTGCGCCGCTGGCGCTCGAAGCAGGGGCCGGAACCGGGAAGACCACCGTGCTCGTCGGCCGCATCCTCGCGTGGTGCCTGGGGCCGGGCTGGGAGCGGGTCGAGGCGGACGGCGATGCGTCGCGCGACTCGTCGTCGTGCGCGGTGCGGGTACTCGACGGCGTGGTGGCCGTCACCTTCACCGAAGCTGCGGCCGCCGAGATGGCCAGCCGCATGGCCCGCTCACTGCACGAGATCCGCAACGGCGCCGCACCGGTCGGCTTGTGCACCGAAGCGTGGCCGGCGGATGCAGGGATCCGCCGCGAGCGCGCTGCGGCACTGCTGGGCGAGCTCGACCGGCTCCAGGTGTCGACGATCCACGCGTTCTGCCGGAGCTTGCTTTCGGAGTATCCGCTGGACGCGGGGCTGCATCCCCACTTCGAAGTGGATGCCCGCGGCCTGGTGCGCGGGCGCATCGCGCGGGAGGTCGTGGCGGAGCGGATCGAATCCCTCGGCGACGACGGCGACGAGGATCTGATCCTGCTGGTCGAGCACGGCTTCGGGGCGCCCGAGCTGGCCGACACGCTGGCGACGCTCCTGGAGGAGTCGGTGTCGTCGTCCGACCTGGCGTCGGACCCGCTGGCTCCGGCTCGCGTCGCCGAGTTCGCCAACCGCATGGAAGAGGCCCTGGCGGGTTTCTGCCGCGCGATGGTCGAAGGCCGCCGCTCACTGCCCGATCACCTCAAGGCCGCACAGCTCTGCGACTGCATCGCGCAGATCCACACGCGCTGGGCTGCAGACCCGCCTCGGGACGCCGGGGCGCTGACCCGTTTCCAGCTCTGGCTCCGAAATCTGGAGTTCCAGATCGACAAGCTCGGTGGCTGGGGTCAGGGCCGGTTCGGCGGTGTGCAGGAGACGGACGCATTCGCGTCGTCGCGCGCTCTGATCGCCGCCGCGGCCGCGCTGAAGCCGCTCCTGCTCCGTATCGCCGAAACCGACTTCACGCTGCTCGCGGCGTTCCACCGCGTAGCGCCGCCGCTCCTGGCCGAGGCCGAGCGGCGCCTGGCCGCGGCCGGGAACGAGAGCTTCCAGGGCCTGCTGGAGCGAACACGCGACCTGCTGCGCAGCAATGCTGCGGCCTCGGCCCGGGTGCGGCAGCGGATCGATCAGCTCATGGTGGACGAGTTCCAGGACACCGACTCGGTGCAGTGCGAGATCCTCTCCGCGCTGACCGATCCGGCGTCGTCGTCGGCGGAGCCGCCCGGATTGTTCCTGGTCGGCGATCCCAAGCAGTCGATCTACGGCTGGCGCAACGCCGATCTGGCCGCCTACGAGGGATTCGTCGAGTCGTCTGGTGCAGAGGTGCTGCAGCTCCAGGTCAACCACCGCTCGGTGCCCGCGATTCTCGAAGAAGTGGCCCGCGCCATCGGGCCGGTGATGGTCCGCGAGCCGGGGTTGCAGCCCGACTTCGCCCCGCTGCTGCCGAGCGAACGGAACAGCGAGAGCTCCGCAGGACCCGGGCCGGAGCCGGTCGAGTACTGGGTCTCGTGTGGTTTCGACCAGGGGGCACCGATTCGAGTCACCAGCGAAGAGGCGACCCGGATCGAGGCCGAGGCCCTCGTTCGCGACCTGCACCAGGTCCGATCCCGCCACGGAGCCGCATGGAAGGATTGTGCGGTGCTGGTCAGCAGCCGCGGCCGCTTCGATGTCCTTCTCGACGCCCTGCGCCGGGCCGACATCCCGTACGCCGCGGACCGCGACATCGCCTACTACCGACGACGCGAAGTGCGCGATGCGATCGCCCTGGTGCGCTGCGTACTCGATCCCAACGACCAGATCGCACTCGTCACCGCGCTTCGTTCCTCGTGGGTCGGTGTTCCGGACGCCGCCTGGATGCCGCTTCAGCGGCGCGACTTCGCCCGGCGGCTACGGCACGCGATGCTGGCCCCGGAGCCCGACCTGGCTCCGCTGCGAACCCTGTGTCGCGAGGCCGCCGCGGAGGTGCGGGGCGCGGCCATCCCGGGCCTGTCGAAGCTCGGCGGATGGGAGGCGTTGCTGATCCACGCGGTGGAGGTCCTGGTGGACCTGCGGCGCAGCTTCCGCAGCGAATCCTTCGATCGCTTCGTCGAGCGCGTTCGCACCCTGTCACTGCTCGAGGTGTGCGAGGCCGCCCGCTACCAGGGAGGCTATCGGATCGCGAATCTGAGGCGCTTCTTCCGAGAGCTGGCCGAATGGCTCGAGGCCAGCGGGGGCGATCTCTCCGACGTGTTGCGCGAGCTGCGCCGCATCGAACGCGACGATCGCGTCGACGACGAGGGGCGCGTGGCCGACCCGGCCGAGGACGTGGTGCGCGTCATGACCATCCACGCGGCCAAGGGGCTCGATTTCGAGCACGTCTACCTGCCACAGCTACACCGGCAGCGATCGGACGACGCGCGGGCGTGGGAAGCGGGTCGAATGGGAGGCCCGCTCGAGTTCCAGCTCACGTTCGGCCGGGGCCGCAGCGCCGGGGTGATCGCCACGCTTCGCTTCGACGAGCTCCGCGAACAGCGCCGGGCGGTTCGCGGCGCCGAGATGGTTCGCACGCTCTACGTGGCGATGACCCGCGCCAAGCGGCGACTGGTCCTGGCCGGGCACCTCGAGGATCGGGGCCAGGGCGATCGCAGCCACGCGGACCTGTTGGTCCGCAGCCGCCGCGCCTCGCTCGACCAGGCGCTGGCCCGCAGCGCCGAGGGCCGCGACGAGTACGCGGTCGCCTGGTCGTTCCCGGCGCTCGGTTCGCCGCCGGCCCCCTCGATTCCGACGCCCGGACCTGCGCCGCCCGGCCCCGAGCTCGCGAGCCTGCGCGACCAGGGCCACCTGCTGGAGACCGAGCGCCTGGTCGCCGCCCGCCGCGCGCTGCGGCGCTTCGGCGCCTCGGTCACACAGACCGCGGCCGAGCGCCGCGAGTCGAGGACCGACGAAACCGCCTTCGCGGTCGGGCCGTCCCAGGAGGCTAGGAGCGCTGCTGTGGTCGGCACGGCGACACACCGGCTCCTCGAACTCTTCGATTGGGCCGCCGATCGCGATCTCGAGTGGGAGCGCCGCCGCGATCAGCTGCACCGCGAAATCGAGCGCAACCTGGGCGCGGGAGCATCCGAGCGCGCCGCGAAGCGGGCCGAAGAGCTCCTCGACACGCTGGTGCGAGGTCCGCTCTGGGAACGCCTGCATCAGCTCCAGCCCCATCTGATCGGTCGGGAGCTACCGGTGCTGCTGGCTCCCGGTGCCGGATCCGGGGAACCCACCGGCTACGTCTCGGGGGTCATCGACCTGCTCTATCGGGATCCCGCCAGCGGCGCGCTGGTGGTCGCGGACTTCAAGACGGACCGCGTCGCGGACGCGGACCCGGCCGCGCTGCGCGAGCGGGCGAAGCGCTACCGCGACCAGGGCGCCGCGTATCTGCGTGCGGTTCGGGAGGGCGTGGAAGAGGGGAGGGCTCCTGCGCCCCGCTTCGAGATCTGGTTCCTCGACGCGTCCACAGTCGTGCCCATCGAGTGCGAAGCGGGGCGCGGGGTCGAGCCGGGGCTCAGAAATTGAGGCTCCCGAAGCTCGGGAGGTGGATCGGCAGCGTCTGCTGCGGGAAGGCGTACGGGCTGGAGAACCGGAAGCCGGCAGCGCTCTGGCTCGAGCCGCGCGGGACGATGCGCCGCGGGGTCTCCTTGTCCTGGACCCTGGTCGGAACGGCAAGCGGCAGCGGAAGGGCATCCACCGAAGCGCGGGCCACTGCCCCTTCCGGCGCCTTCTCGATGGCCGGCTCGGCCGACGCCGAGAAGGGAAGAGCCAGGGAGAGAACCAGAAGGGTGGCGGTAAACAGGCGGGTCATCGTCTCGAATCCTCCAAAGATGTCGTGATCGGTGCCTACGGCGACTGGAGCAAGCACCGTGCCCACCCGTCGCGCCTCTCTCGAGCCACGAAAGGCGTTCTTTCGGTCCCCAAAGCCCCCCGCTTTAGGCTTTCGAGTGCATCCGAGAGATGCAGATGCCACATGGGATGGCGGCAAGTGCAGCCTGCGTCGGCTCCCTTCCAACACACCGCCCGGGGGCCGTTTCTGAAATCGACAATGGATTTCAATTTCAATCTGGACTACGGTCTACCGCCTCGGACAGGTCCGAGCCGTCGACCCCCACCCGGTGGCGCAGAAGCCACTGGCTCCGGCCGGGAGCAGATGCCTTGATCGTGTGTCACTGCCTGGGCAAGACCGAGCGCGACGTGCGCCGCGCCGTGCGCCGCGGGGCCGGCAACCTGACCGAGGTGCGCCGCGCCTGCGGGGCGGGCTCCGGCTGCGGCGGATGCGCCGGCGCCGTGCTCCAGATCCTGAAGTCGGAGCGCGCGGCGGCGGCCGCGCCGGCCGCGAGCTTCGAAGCGGCCCTCGACCTGGTCCCCGCTTCCTAGCCAGCAGGTCTTGCCCGGCCCGCTCCGGAGAGCGGGCGCGCCCGGCTAGGGCGCCGGCAGCAGCGCTACGGCCCGGAGCGGGGCGCCGGAGCCGCCGCGGATCTTCATCGGCAACGCCACCACCCAGAAGTCGCGTACGGGCAACGCCTCGAGCGAGGTCAGGTTCTCGAACGCCGGCACGTTGCGTCGGAACAGCACCTGATGGGTCTCGAAGGTCTTCGAGATGCCCGGATCGATGCTGGCGGTGTCCAGTCCCACCGCAGCGATGTCGCGCTCGTCCGCCAGCCAACGGGCCGCGTCGGCGGAGAGCCCCGGGAAATGGAGGCCGGCCACACCGGCGTCGCCGCGTTGATCGGTGCCCAGGTAGCGGACCCGATCGGGCCAGCGCGCGGCGAAGCCGGTGTCGATCAATACGATCGAGCCGGCCGGGATGCGGCCGTGCCGCGATTCCCAGGCGGCCAGGTCGTCCAGGCCGACGGCGTGGTCGCGATCGGCGTCGCACGCAGCCCGCACGTCGACGCGGATGGCCGGGGCCACGAGCTGGTCCAGGGGGATCTCGTCCACCGTGCGTTGCCCGCGAGCGAAGTGGATCGGGGCGTCCACGTGGGTTCCCCCGTGTTCGGCGGCGCGGAAGTGGTGTCCCTCGTAGTAGTACCCGCCGTCGGTCATTCCGGCGAAGCCGCGCTCGTGGACGAAGCCCTCCTCGGTGGGCCAGTAGATGGTCTCGGCTCCGAAGGAGTGACTCAGGTCCACGACCCGAAGCTCGTGAAGGGGCGGCCCTTCCGACTCGATGCTCCGGCAGCCGCCGAGCACGGCGAAGAGGCACGCGAACCATGCTCCGTGCTTCCATCGCGAACGATTCGCACCCATCATGAATCTCCCGGAAGTCCAGCCCGACCCTACCCGGGGCCGCGCCCATGCGCGAACCTGGGCGGCGCCCCATGCGCCTCTCCACCCTGCTCTGGATCGCGGCCGCCCAGACGATCGGCGGCGTCTCCCCGGCGCTGACCAAGCTCGCCCTGGGCGGCTTCTCGCCCTTCACCCTGGTGGTGGCGCGGCAGCTGCTGGGCACGCTGGTGCTGCTGGCGATGGCCTCGCGGATGCAGGGCGCGCGCGGTCCGCACGCTCCCTGGAGCCGCCGCGACCTGGGCCTGCTGGTCACGCTGTCGTGGGCCGGCTTCGCCTTGCCCCAGGTGCTCAACTCGCTGGGCCTCGACCGCTCCACCGCGACCCACGGCGCGTTGCTGTCGCCCCTGGAGCCGATCGGCATCCTGATCGGGGGCGCGTGGCTGCTCGGAGAACGACTCACCGCCACCCGCGCCCTGGCGGTGGTGATGGGCGCCGCCGGCGCCACGTTGATCGTCGCGCCGGGGGCGTCGCTGGGCGAGGCCGATGCGGGTGGGGATCTGCTGATCGCTGCGGGCCACCTGTCCTGGGCGATCTACACCCTGGCCGCCAAGCCGCTGTTGGAACGACACGGTCCGATGCGGGTCACGCTCTGGGCGGCCGCTCTCTCCTGGATTCCCCTGGTCCCGTTCGCGCTGGGCGAATCCTTCGACCCCGCACGCGCGCTGCCGGCACTCGGCTGGCTGGTGACGCTCGCGCTGCTGGCGACGGCCGGCGGCGCCTACACCTGGAGCCGGGCGCTGCGCGACGTGAGCGCCGGCACCATGGCCGGCTTCATCTTCCTGCAGCCGGTGGTGGGCCTGGTGGTGGGTCTGCTCTTCCTCGGAGAAGCCGTGGGACCCCAGTCGCTGTTGGGAGCCTTGCTGATCCTGATGGGCGTGACCTGGGTCGCGCTGCGGGGTGAGCTGGGCGTGGCCGGAACGGAGGTAGCCCCGTGACGCTGCGAGCCGGCATCGGGAGGAGAATGCTCGCGCCGCCGTTGGGGGGCGCCATGATGGGCTACGGCGCCCGCCGCGGCGTGGCCGAGGACCACAACGACCCGCTCCTGGCGCGCGCGCTCTACCTCGAATCGGGTTCGAGTCTACTGCTGGTGGAGCTGGACGTCTGCCTGCTCTCGCTCCCGCAGGCGACGGAAGCGAGGGAACGCATCGCCAGGCGCACGGGCGTGCCCGCATCGCGCGTGATGCTCGGTTGCGTCCACACCCACTCGGGCCCGGACACGGGCTTCGGGGCCTGGCTGGCCGGCGCCCCGGTCTCCGAGGAGGCGCGACGAATCGTCGACGCGGCCGTCGAGGTCGCGTGCGCGGCGCAGCGAGCCGCCGCGCCGGCTCGCCTGGGTGTGGGCCGCGCCCAGGCGAACATCGGTCGCAACCGGCGCCGCGCCGGGGCCTCCGCCGATCCCGAGGTGCTGCTGGTACGCATCGACGGCCGAGACGGCGCGCCGCGGGCGGTGCTCTACGTATACGGCTGTCATCCGACGGTGCTCGGTCACGAGAACCTGGCGTACTCGGCGGACTGGCCCGGCTACGCCTCGCGCTTCATCGAGTCGGAGATGCCCGGTGCGATGGCGATGTTCGCGCTCGGCGCGCACGCGGACGTCGATCCCCGCACGCGCGGCCTGCTCGACGTTGCGATTCCGGATCAGAGCTTCGGTGCGGGATCTGGAGCCGCCGAGGTGTTGGGCGCAGAAGTCGGCCGGGCGGTGGCGAAGGCGGCGCTGGACGTCTCCACCCGCGACGACGCTCCGGTCGCAGCGGCTGCGTCCGAGCTCGAGGTTCCGGTGCACGGTGGTGACGTCGAGGCCGTGCGCGCCGACGCGCTCGAGGCATCGCGGTTGCGGGCGGCCGCCGCCCTGGAACTCGATCCGGAAGCGCGCCGTGGCGTGTCCGAGTGGTTCGCCGCGGTTCACCAACGCACGGCCGCGCTGCCCCGCGAGGAAGCACGTCGTCGCATCGCTGTCGCACGCGCCTACCTGCGGGATCGGACCGCACCGCGCTTTGCGGGTGGACTGCGCCCGCGCGTGCCGGTACAGGTGCTGCGCCTCGGGGATGCGTGGCTACTGGGGCTTCCCGGTGAAGCCACGGTGGCGGTCGGGCGCGATTGGCGCGTTCGCCTCGGCGGGCGAGCCGGCGCCGTGGTCTCGATCGCCAACGGATGGATCCGCTATCTGCCCCATGCCTCCGATTTCGCCGACGCGGGCTCCGAGGCCGCTTACGAGATCCTCATGTCGACCCTGGTACCCGATGCGGCGCAGCACCTGTTGGAGGCGGGAGAAGCGCTGCGCGCCGAGATCGAGACCACCGGATGAGCGATCGTCGCGCGTCCCGGAGTGCGGGCATCGCCTCCCGCCGCGGAGCGGGCGCAGCCGCGAAACAAAGTGAATCTCCTGCGGAACGATCGGCGCGCTTGCAGGCCGGCTCTGCGTGCTAACCTGCCCGATCCATGCACCCCGGTGAGTCGCTCTCCGACCGCTTCCGCCGCATCCGGTCCGCTACGGAGCGCATTGCAGCGCCGCTCTCGCCCGAGGACTGCGCCGCCCAGTCGATGCCAGATGCGAGTCCGACCAAGTGGCACCTGGCCCACAGCAGCTGGTTCTTCGAGACCTTCGTCCTCGAGCGCGCGGTCCCCGGCTACCGCTCCTTCGACCCGTCCTACCGGGTACTCTTCAACTCCTACTACAACGGAATCGGCGAGCAGTATCCGCGACCGCAACGCGGTCTGCTGACGCGACCCGAGCTCGGCGACATCCTCGCCTATCGACGCCACGTGGACCGACACGTCGGTTGGCTGTTCGAGAAGGAGGACGGTCCCCCCGCCGACGTGGCTTCGGTAATCCTGCTCGGCCTGCACCACGAGCAGCAGCACCAGGAGCTGGTGCTGACCGACCTGAAGCACCTGCTTTCCTGCAATCCGCTGCGGCCCACCTATCGCGACGATCTCGCCGTGGGCAATGCGACGGACGCGACGCCGCTGGAGTGGTCGCCGATCGAAGGCGGCGTCTACCACTGCGGCCACGACGGCGACGGCTTCCACTTCGACAACGAGGCACCCCGCCATCAGGTCCTGCTGCAACCCGCGGAGCTGGCGACCCGTCCGGTGACCAACGGCGAGTTCCTGGCCTTCATGGCGGACGACGGCTACCGCCGACCCGAGCTCTGGCTCTCGGACGGCTGGGCGGCGGTGTGTCGCGAGCGGTGGCGGGCGCCCGGCACCTGGGAGCGCGACGGGGACGCGTGGACGTCGCTCACCCTGGGCGGGCCGCGAGCCGTGGCGCCCGAAGAGCCGGTGTGCCACGTCAGCTACTTCGAAGCGGATGCCTACGCGCGCTGGAAGGGTGTGCGCCTGCCACGCGAGGCCGAGTGGGAGGTGTGTGCGGCCGGGGCTCCCGTCGAAGGCAACTTCGTCGAGAGCGAGCGGCTTCATCCCGCCCCCGCGGACGGCTCGCACGCCGGCTTCCAGCAGCTCTTCGGCGACGTGTGGGAGTGGACTTCCAGCGCCTACGCCGCGTATCCCGGCTACCGCCCCGCTGCGGGCGCGATCGGCGAGTACAACGGCAAGTTCATGTGCAACCAGTTCGTGCTGCGCGGCGGTTCCTGCGTCACTCCGGGCGACCATGTGCGGGCCACCTACCGCAACTTCTTCTACCCGGGCGCACGCTGGCAGTTCAGCGGCATCCGGCTGGCGCGTGATCCGCGATGAGCCGCAACCCCGAGTTGCTCCTCCACAACGGCACCGACCTCGACGCGTTCCGCCGCGACGTCCTCGACGGGATGCGCCGCAAGTCACGCGAGATTCCCTGCAAGTACCTCTACGACGATCGCGGCTCCGAGCTCTTCGAGGAGATCTGCGAGCTCGAGGAGTACTACCCCACCCGCACCGAGCTGGGCATCATGGAGGAGCGGATCGCTGAGATGGCGCAGCAGCTGGGCCCGGCCTGCCTCGTCGTCGAGTACGGGAGCGGCAGCAGCCGCAAGACCCGGCTGCTGCTCGACGCTCTCGAGTCGCCGGTTGCCTACGTACCCATCGACATCTCCGAAGATGCGCTGCGCTCGTCGAGCGCCTCGCTGGCGACCCGCTATCCCGAACTGGACATCCTCCCGGTCTGCGCCGACTACACCGAGCACATCGAGCTGCCCGAGCCGAGCCGGGATCCGGATCACCGCGTGGTCTACTTCCCCGGGTCGACCATCGGCAACTTCGCTCCTTCGGACGCCAGCGCCTTCCTGGCCTCCATGGCCGACGTGGCCGGCGAGGACGGCTCGCTGTTGATCGGCGTCGACCTCAAGAAGGACGTCACCGTGCTGGAGCGCGCCTACGACGACGCCCGCGGCGTCACGGCCGACTTCAACCGCAATCTGCTGACTCGCATCAATCGCGAATTGGGAGCCGACTTTCCCCTGGACAACTTCCGTCACGAGGCGCGCTACGACCCCAACGCCAGTCGTGTGGAGATGCACCTGGTCGCCGAGTTGCCGTGCACGGTGACGATCACCGGCGAGCCCTTCTTCTTCGAGGCTGGGGAGAGCATCCACACCGAGAACTCCTACAAGTACGATCCGGCCGGCTTTGCCAAGCTCGCTGCCGAGGCGGGACTCCGGGTCCGGCGCATCTGGACCGACGCGGACGAGCTCTTCAGCGTGCAGTACCTGACCGCTGCATGAGCCCCCGCCGCGCGATCCTCCCGGCCCTGGCGCTCTTCGCCTGCGCGACATCCTCGCCGCCCGCCGTCCTCGACGGGATCTTCCCGGACGGGCGCCGGACCGAGGCGCTCGCCGTCCTGGCCGATTCCGAAACGCTCCAGCCCGGAGAGGCGTTCCGGATCGTCGAGGTGGGTCGCGACGGCGCGACGAGCCATCACGTGGTGTGGATCCGGGATCGCGAGCAATTGCACCGTCACGACGACCACGACCTCTGGGTGGTGATCGTGCGCGGCGACGGCTTCATGCGCCTGGGCGACGAGGAGCGCGCCGTCGGCGAAGGATCGATCCTCTACGTGCCCCGGGGCACGCCCCACGCCTACCGCAATGCGAGCGGCCGGGTCGCCGTCGCCTATGCAGTCTACGCGCCGGGCTTCGACGGGAGCGACCGGGTCGTGCTCGAGTAGATCGGGCGCGGCCGCTCCCGGCGGAGTCTTGCAGGCATTACCGGTAGCGCCGCCAACATCGCGCGTCGGTATTCGGGCAGCCCGTGCTCGAGACCGGCGGCCCACCGTTCGGAGCGCCCATGAAGCGACAGCCGATGTTGGAGGCCGCGCAAGGCCTGGCCGTCGTCTCCGACGGAGGAGCGCTACGTGTCACCTGGGGCGACGGCGAGGATTGGCTGGGTCCCCTGGACCTGCTGGCGCCGGACGCGGTTCCGCTCGCACCGGCGCAGCGTTTCGAGGGACTGGACGAGCTGGGCGCGTACAGCGGCGTGGAACTCGGCGCTCGCGCGTCGAAGTCGGGCATCCTCGCCAGCGTTCGCGCCTATGATGAGACGCCCCTGCTGGTGCTGCGCCTCGAGGCGGAGCGGCCGCTCGGGTCGCTGGCGAGTGGGCGCTTCGATCGCCCCCGGGTCGCCTGGCGGTTTCGGCCGCGAGCGGCCGCCCCGCCCGCCGGAACCCGCGCCTTCGGTCACCAGTACACCGAATTCGCGTTGCCTACCGCTGCCGGCCCCGCGCTCGACGATTTCTTCCTGTTGCCGTTCCGTCCCGCCGTGGTGATGCCACTGTGGCTGCGCGCCGCCGACGGACGCACGTTGATGCTCGCGCCGCTCGACGCCTTCCACGAGCAGGTGATCGCCGTGGAGCGCGGCGCCGACGACGACGAAGGGCTTCGCTGCGGCTGGCACGGCGATCTGGCCGCCGTGCCCGCGGGCTTCGCCACCGAAGTGGCGCTGTGGGGCGACAGCGGGCCGCGCGCCTGTCTCGACGCCTGGGGTGAGCACCTGCGGCAACGCCATGCCACGAGGCGCCTCGGCCGCTATGCCGACGCCGGCCTGTCGCACCTGTCGTACTGGACCGACAACGGATCGGCTTACTGGTACCGTACGGCTCCGGGCCTGGACGTGTCCGAGACCCTCGAGGGCGTGGTCGAGCACCTCGCGGCCGAGTGCATACCGACCCGCGCATTCCAGCTCGACTCCTGGTTCTATCCGCACGAGAAGCTGCGCAGCTTCGACACGGAGCAACACGTGGTGCCCCCGACCGGACTGGTGCGCTGGGATGCGCGCAAAGACGTGCTTCCGGACGGCATTCCGGCCCTGCGCAAGCGACTCGGAGATCCGCCGCTGATACTGCACTGCCGTCACTTCTCGAGCGCTTCGCCCTACTTCGACGACACGTCGGCCTGGCGCGATGGCGACCGCGCCCATCCCGAAGACGACCGCATCTACCGCCACCTGATGCAGCACGCGGCCGCCTGGGGTGCGGTGACCTTCGAACACGACTGGTTGATCGAGGCCTATCTCGGCGTGCGCGGTCTACGCGAGGCGCCGGGCCGGGCGCGGGCGTGGCAGGAAGGTGTGGACCGTGCCGCCAACGAGCAGGGACTGACGCTCCAATGGTGCATGGCGTCGCCCGCAGACTTCTTCCAGAGCGTGACCCTCGATTGCATCTCTTCGATCCGCACCAGCGGTGACTACCGCTATGTCATCGGGAACGCCGCACTGTGGGCCTGGTTCCTCTACGGCAATGCGCTGGCCCGGGCGCTCGGCCTGCTGCCCTTCAAGGACGTCTTCCTGAGCGCGCCGGACGGCGAAGGTCTGGACGGCGACCCGCACGCCGAGGTCGAGGCGTTGTTGGCCGCGCTCTCGGCGGGTCCGGTCGGCATCGGCGACCGCATCGGCCGCAGCGATCGGGCGCTGCTGATGCGCACCTGCCGCGCGGACGGGATGCTGGTGAAGCCCGACGTACCGCTCGCCGCCCTCGACCGTTCCTTCGACGGCCACGCCGTGCTCGAGCCCAATCCGTTGACCGCGGCGACCTACAGCGACCATCCCGCCGGTCGCTGGATCTACTGGGTCACGCTGCACGTCTGGCGCGAGGACGAGCCCCTGGCCGTGCGTCTCGAGCTGGGCGATCTCGACGACGAGCGGCTGCGCGCACCGCTGCTCGAATACGACTGGCGTCGCCGCAGCGTGCGGCATCTCGAGCGGGATGCCGAGCTCAGTTTCCGACTGGAGCCGCGCGGGTGGGACTATCGGGTCCTGGTGCCGCTGCTGCCCGGGGAAGTCGCCGTGGTCGGCGATCCCGAGCGCTACGCGACGGCCGGCGACCGCCGGCTGGGCGACGTGGAGGTGCGCGATGGCGTGCTGCACTTCACCGTGCGGGGCGCCCCGGGCGAATCGGTGCGGATCCTGGGCTGGGCAGCGCGCCCGCCGCGCCTGGCCGAGCCGGAGGGCGACGTGGCTCGCCTGCGCTGGACCGAAGCGAGCGGCGTGTGGGAGATCGAGCTCGGGGTGGGAGCCGCGGGTTCGCTGCCCGTGGCGCTCGAGCTGGGTTGATGGTGGCGAACCGCCTCCGCGCGAGCGCGCCGGCGCGCGCCAACCTGATCGGCAATCCGTCGGACCTCTACGCGGGCGCCGTGCTCGGCTGCTCGGTGCCGCTGCGCGCGCGGGTGGAGCTCGAGCCCGCGGACGGGCTCGAGCTCGTGGCCGGATCAGCGCACCATCGCGTACGGGGGCCCGAAGACCTCACCCTGCGCGGCGACGCCTTCGACGTGGTCCGCGCGGTCCTGGCCGACCTCGACGCGCTGCCCCGGGTTCGCATCGCGTACGAGAGCGACATCCCCTTCGGCAGCGGGTTGGCCGGCTCGACCGCCCTGCTGGTGGCGCTGTTGCGGGCGCTGCTCGCCTGGAGCGGCGTCGAATCGGGCGGACACGCCCTGGCGGAACGCGCCCGGCGCGTGGAGCAGGAGCTGCTCGGGATCGCCTGCGGCTGGGTGGACCACTACCTCTGCACCTTCGGGGGTCTCCACTTCGTGGACTTCCATGCCAAGGTGAGCGGCGACAGCGAGCCCGCACGGGTGGAGGCACTGCCCCCGAGCCGCCAGCCGCTCCCCTTCGTGCTGGCCTTCACCGGCGTGAGCCACCACTCGGGCACCGTTCACGCGCCGATCCGGGAGCGGTGGAGACGCGGCGAGCCGGAGGTGCTGGCTGCTTACCGACGCGTGACACGGATCGCCCACGAAGCGCGACGGGCATTCGCCGCGGCCGACTGGGATGCCTTCGGTGTGCTGATGAACGAGAACCACGCCATCCAACGCGGCCTCGGAGGCTCGGGCCCGGCGAACGAGCGCCTGATCGAGGCGGCCCTGGAGGCCGGCGCTCCCGGCGCGAAGCTGGCCGGCGCCGGGGACGGCGGCACCATCGTCGCGCTGTGGCCCGCCGCCGAGACCGCTCCCCTCGATTTCGCACTGCGCGCCGCCGGCGCCGCGGCGCTGTACCGACCCGAGCCTGCGCCGGGCGTGACTCTCGAACGATCCTGAACCGGAGGTCTCCATGAGCTACCAGACGCTGCTGACCGAGAAGGAGGACGGCGTGCTGACCGTGACGCTGAATCGTCCCGACCGGCTCAACGCCTTCACCGACCGCATGTGCCGCGAGCTGCTGGAGCTGCTGGATGCGATCGACGCGGACGACGACGTTCGCGCCGTCATCGTCACGGGCGCCGGCCGGGGCTTCTGCGCCGGCGCCGACCTCGGCAGCGGCGGCGACACCTTCGACTCGAGCAGCGCCGAGAGCCGGGCCGAACACCGCGATGCAGGCGGCGTCCTGACGCTGCGGATCTTCGAGTGCCTCAAGCCGATCATCGCCGCGGTCAACGGCCCGGCCGTGGGCGTCGGCGCCACCATGACGCTGGCGATGGACGTCCGGCTGGCCAGCGAGCGAGCGCGCTTCGGCTTCGTGTTCGCGCGCCGGTGCATCGTCCCGGAGGCGGCCAGCTCCTGGTTCGTGCACCGGGTGGTCGGAATCTCGCGGGCGATGGAGTGGGTGGCGACGGGACGCGTCTTTCCCGCCGCCGAGGCGCTGGAGGGTGGGTTGGTCTCGCGCGTGGTGCCCCACGACGAAGTGCTGCCCGCCGCCCGCGCGCTGGCGCGCGAGATCGCCGAGAACACCAGCGGCATCTCGGTGGCGCTGGCCCGCCAGATGCTGTGGAAGATGCTGGGGGCCGATCACCCGATGGAGGCTCACAAGGTCGACTCCCAGGCGATCTACGCCCTGGGCCGGTCGCCCGACGCCTACGAGGGCGTACAGAGCTTCCTGGAGAAGCGACCGCCGCGCTTCCCGGGACGCGTCTCGCGCGACCTTCCCGATTTCTTTCCGTGGTTCGAGCCGCGCCCGTTCCGCGACTGAGTCGCCGTCCCGGGCTAGACGAAGATCGGGAGGAAGGCAGCCACCATCAGCCCGAGGGCGAAGAGCGCGCCGGCGAGGCGCGTCAGTAGGAACGCCCAGGCCACGTACCAGAGCGGCCAGATCGGATAGTTCGGCGGCGGAGCGTCGGGCCGCGGCGCGCCGAAGACGCGTATCACCTGCACCGACCGCGGTACTGCGACCAGCACCAGCAGCGTCCACACGCTCAGGACGCCCGCGGCCACCAGGGCGATCATCAGCGCGAAGAAGCCCACCATCAGGCCCTGGGCCACGCGCCGCGCCAGCGATTCGCCGAGAATCACCGGCAGGGTCCGGATGCCCTTGGCGCGGTCCGCTTCGAGCTTGTCGATGTGCTTGCCGAAGAGCACCGTCATCACGAGCAGGGCGTAGGGCAGGCTCGCAGCGAACACCCAGGCCGGCACCACGCCGGTGGTGACGAAGTAGGTTCCGCCGATCATCAACGGGCCCCAGACCAGGAACACGCCGGGCTCGCCCAGCCCGTGGTGCTTCAGCCTGAGCGGCGGCGCCACGTAGAACACGCTGATGAAGAGCCCCGCCAGTGCGAAGGCGACCACGCCCCAGCCCCACACCGAGGTCAGGTGGACCAGGATCGCCAGGTCCGCCAGGTTCGTCAGCGCGATGGCCGCGATCAGGCCGCGCTTCGAGATGAGCCCCGACAGGATCGGGTGGGGCGCGTACTGGCTCCGGACGTACTCCGACGAGTCGACCCCACCCTCCAGATCGAAGTAGTCGTTGATCATGTTGTTGGCCGCGTGGGCCAGCAGCAGCCCGATCAGGGCTTCGGCGAAGTAGAGTCCGTGAAAGGGCGCCTCGGTGGGGCCGGCCACGGCGAGCAGGCCGCCGATCACCGCGGAGCTCAGCGTCATCGGAAAGACGCTGGCCCGGACGATCAACAGCCAGCGTGAGACGAGGTCCATCTCGCGCCCCGGGGAGAGGTTCTGGGTGCGGAGGACGTCGGCCCAGTTGCGGACGACGGACGCCATGGCGATTCTCCTCGTCTCGTTGCCCCGGGAGGGGCTCGGACGCCGGAACCTAGCGATCTCGTCCGCCCGTCGCCGGCTGCGGCGGGTCATCGCTTCGGAACGCCGACGAGGAGAGGAGTGCGGGTGCGGCAGAAGGTTCGGGTCGAGGTGCGCAGCGGGGTCCTGGAGGGGCGCATCGAGGACGGTCTGGCCGTCTTCCGCGGCGTACCCTTCGCGCGCGTCACCGAGCGTTGGGCCCGCCCCGTCGCCGAGCCGTGCTGGTCGGGCCTGCTGGACGCGTCGGTTCCCGGCCCCGCATCGCCGCAGCGACCGGGTGCCATGATGCGCATGCTCGGCATGGGCGACATCGCCTCTGCCGAGGAGTGCCTGTCGCTCCAGGTCTGGACGCCGGGGCTCGACGCGGAACGCCGACCCGTCCTCGTGTGGCTCCACGGCGGGGGATTCACGACCGGGGCGGGATCACTCCCCATCTACGACGGCAGCGTGCTGGCGCGGCGCGGCGACGCAGTGGTCGTGACGGTCAACTACCGCCTCGGTGCCTTGGGTTTCCTGCACGGTGCGGCGCTGCACCCGGCGTTCGCCTCCAACTGCGGGCTCCACGATCAGATCGCGGCACTGGAGTGGGTGCGCGAACACGTCGAGCGATTCGGCGGCGATCCGGAGTGCGTCACCGTCTTCGGTGAATCGGCCGGGGCCATGAGCATCGGCGCGTTGCTGGCGTCGCCGCGGTCGCGCGGCTTGTTCCGACGGGCCATCCTGCAGAGCGGTGCCGCCCACAACGTGTCCGAGCCCCACGTCGCGGAGGCGATCTCCGGCGCATTCCACACGGTCCTCGAAGGCGCTGCCCCCGACGCGCTGCGCGCCCTCGGTTTGGATCGCGTGCTCGACGCGCAGCAGGCGGTGGCTGAGAAACGCTGGCGCGACATCGAAGGGCCGGCCTTCCAGCCCGCGCGCGGCGACGACCTGCTGCCCGAAGATCCTCTCGAAGCCCTGGCGGCGGGCGCTTCGCGAGACGTCGAGGTGCTGGTGGGCACCAATCTCGACGAATGGCGACTCTACGGCCTGGCCGACGCCAAGGCGCGCAACCTGGACGAGGCGGGATTGATGCGGCGCCTGGTGCGCAAGCCGCCCGGTACCGGAGAGGACCCCGCCGCCCTGGCTCGCAAGGCGATCGCGACCTACCGCGCCGCGCGTTCCGAGCGCGGCGCAGCCGAGCCCCGCGACCTCTGGTTCGCGTTCCAGACCGACCGCGTGTTCCGTATCCCCGCCATCCGACTCGCCGAGGCCCAGGGTCGCGCCGGCGGCTCGGTACACATGTACCGCTTCCGGTGGTCGTCGCCGGCTCTCGACGGAGCACTGGGATCGTGTCACGGGCTCGAAGTTCCCTTCGTGTTCGGCACGCTCGAGCGGGCCGCGGCCTTCGCCGGCAGCGGCGAAGAGGCACAGCGCCTGGCGACGCGGCTACAGGACCACTGGCTCGCCTTTGCGCGCGGCGGCGATCCGGGATGGACGGCCTACGGTGAGTCCGCGCGCGCGACCTTCGAGTTCGGTCGCGAGTGTGGGCTGGTCTCGGATCCCGACCGCGAGGAGCGCCACTTCTGGGAAGGCCGGTTGTGAGGGCGGATCCGGGAACTCGCTCCACGCCCGCGTTATGCTCGTCGGCATGACGCTGGGAACGCTCGGGCTGATCGGTGCCATCGCGTTGCTGCTCTGGGCGGGTGCTCGCCTCTTTGCAGGTTACCCGGCGCCTGCGCGCCGTTACGCGCGGCTGTCCGCCCACGAAGCGGCCTTCGTCACCGCAGCGGCCGACGCCACCCTTCCCCGGGGAGGTGACATCCCGCTGTCCGGCGTCGAAGCGGGCATCCCCGAGTACCTCGACGGCTATCTGGCTTCGCTCCCGAGGCGGAACCGCACGCTGGTGCGCCTGCTCTTCTTCCTGTTCGAGCACGTGACGCTGATCTTCCCGGCCCCGGGCCTGGACGGCTTCCGGCGCTTCACCAAACTGCGTCCCGAGCAGCAGCGCGCGACGCTCGAGGCGTGGGGTGCCAGCCCGATGCGGGCGCGCCGGGTCGTCTTCACCAGCCTGCGCACCGTGCTCACCATGGCCTACCTGAGCTCGCCCGAGGTGCTGCGCTGCATGGGCCTCGCGCCGCTCGCGATCGAGTCGCCGGTGGTAGACGCCGACCTGCTCTATCCGCGCATCGGGCAGCCACGATCGAGCGTGCGCTGGCGCCCCGAGGACCGCAGCGCCCCCGGCGGCGCCGCGCTCGATCCGCTCGGTCCGCTCGATCCCGCCTATCGCGGGACGCCCGGATGAGCCTGCCGGCGGCGCTCGCCGACCCGCGCGCCTGGCCCGGCCAGGTGCGGGTCTTCGCCGACTACGACCGCGACTTCCGCGAGGAGGCCGACGTGGTGGTGGTGGGCTCCGGTCCGTGCGGAGCGGTGGCGGCCTACGAGCTGGCGGCCGCCGGTCGCAGCGTCGTCCTGCTGGAGGAGGGGCCGCCCTTCGTCCCCGAGGAGTTCGAGCTGGACGGTGCGCGCTCGATGAGTCGCACCATGCGCGAGGGCGGTCTCCGCTTCACCAGCGGCTACGTGATGCCCACGATGCAGGCCATCGCACTGGGCGGAGGCTCGCTGGTCAACTCGGCGATCTGCGGCCGCGCCCCCGACTTCCGGCTGGAGGAGTGGGCCAGCGGGCACGACCTGGAGCACTCGTCGCGTGCGGAGCTCGACCCCCACTACGACGCCGTCGGAAAGTTCCTGGGGATCGCGCCGACTCCCGACGACGTGCAGGGCAGGCGCAACCTGTTGTTTCGCGACGGCTGCGAGGCGCTCGGCTACAGCTCCCGGCCTATCGAGCGCAACGTGGTGGACTGTCGTGGAAGCGGTGAGTGTTTCACGGGATGCCGTGCGCGCGCCAAGCAATCCATGGACGTCTCCTACGTGCCGGCCGCGCTGCGCCACGGCGCCCGCGTGCTGACCTCGGTGCAGGTGCAGGAGATCGAGACGGACGGGCGCCGCGTCCTGGGCGTCAGCGGTCAGGTGGTCGCCCCCTTCACCGGCGCTCGCTCCCACACGTTCCGCGTGAAGGCGCGCGCCGTGGTGCTGGCCGCGGGAGTGCTGGCCACGCCGATCCTGTTGCAGCGCAGCGGAAACCTGGCCAACCGCTCGGGGCAGGTGGGCGAGAACCTGATGTTCCATCCCGGCACCTCGGTGCTCGGCGTCTTTCCCGAGCCCACCGCGCCCGTGTTCGGCGCGACCCAGGGCTACGAGAGCCTCCACTTCCTGCGCGATCGCTACAAGCTGGAGACCATGTGGGCACCGCCCGGGGTGCTGGCGGTGCGCATGGCGGGCATCGGCCACGAGTTCAAGCGCGCGCTGCTCGACATGCGCCGCGCCGCCATCTTCGACGCCATCGCCAGCTGCCACCGGTCGCGCGGTCGCGTGCGCGCGAGAGGCCGCGGCCTCGACCCGTCGATGCGCTGGAGCTTCCACCCGGAGGACGCGCACATCCTGGGACGCGCGGTCTGGACGATGGCGGAGATCTTCTTTGCCGCCGGTGCGGAGAAGATCCTGCCCGGCGTGGCGGGCGTGCCCGACGAGCTGCATTCGCTGGAGGAGGCCGAGGTGCTGCGGCGCGATCCGCCCGGTGCGGCCGAGCTGGTGTGCGCCTCCACACACGTGTTCGGCACCACGCGGATGCACGGCGATCCGGCCCGCGGTGTGGTGGACGAGGAGTGCAGGGCGCACGACCTCGACAATCTCTACATCGTGGACACCGGCGTGTTCCCGCTGAGCCCCGCCGTGAATCCGATGTTCACCGGCATGGCGCTGGCGCACCGTTCGGCCCGGGCCCTGGCCAGGCGGCTGTGAGCGCCGGCGCGAGCCGTCCGCCGTGGCGCAACGCGGCGCCCGGCCGCTTGATGGGACCGGGGCACACCGCGGGCGACTTCCTGCACGCCCCCGAGTGGCGCGTGATCGAAGAGCGCGAGGGCTATCTCGAGCTCGACGTTCCGCTGCCCGACCACGTGCGCAATCCCCGCGGCCAGCTCTTCGGCGGCTTCGCGCCCACCTACGTCGACCTGATCGCCCTGCACACGCTGCGGGCCGGCCATCGCGAGGATCCTGGTCCGCGCTTCTGGCTGGCCACGGTGAACATGCGCATCGACTTCCTCGATCCGGTGGTCGGGAGCTTCGTGGCCCGGAGCGAGATCCTGCAGCGGCGCGGCCGCAACGTCTGGGTCCAGACCCGCTTCTGCGACGCCGAGGGCCGGGTGCTGGTCTCGGCCCTCACCGTCCTGCGGGAGTCGGACCAGACCTTTCCCTCGGTCTGATCCCCGCGGGGCGTGCCATGCGGGATGCGTCTACACCCCGCGGCCGGTTCCGCCGATGGGTCCAGGGACAGCCCGCGAGAGCTGTTTCGAGGGGATCCGCATGCGTGCCGCACTGCTGCTCGCCATCACCGTCCTGCTGCTGGCCCCGGTTCCGGTCGACGCCAAGCCGTACTACGGCGAGTGCCGCCGGATGACGCGCCAGATCGCCCATTACGCCGAGGTGGCCGACCGCGCCCGCGACCGCGACAACGAGTTGTGGGAGGAGGCGACGCTGCAGCAGATCGGCCGCCTGACCGAACGCCGCGCCCGGCTGTGCCCCGAGTACGCCAAGAAGGACGCCGGCGAAGAGGTGGTCAAGGCGTTGCGCACCGCGGCCCGCATCGCCGCCAAGCTCTTCCTGATGGGGCTGATCTAGCGCGGCGGCGCCTTCGCTCGCGCACCGGGCGCGCAGGGATATCATGACCTCCCCAAGGAGGTCCCCCGTGAAGCTCTACGATTCCAAGATGGCGCCGAACCCGCGGCGCGTTCGCATCTTCCTGGCCGAGAAGGGCATCGAGGTGCCCACCGTGCAGGTGGACATCGGCAAGGCGGAGAACCGCCAGCCGCCCTACCTCGCCCGGAATCCGCTGGGCGGCGTACCCGTGCTGGAGCTCGACGACGGCAGCCACATCGCCGAGAGCGTGGCGATCTGCCGCTACTTCGAGGAGATCCAGCCCGAGCCGCCGCTCTTTGGCACCGACGCCGTCGACCGGGCGCGGGTCGAGATGTGGCAGCGGCGCATGGAGCTCGAGGTGTTCCTGATGACGGCCCAGTCGTTCCGCAACACCCACGATTTCTTCAAGGGACGCATTCCCCAGGTGCCCGAGTTCGGCGCCGTCTGCAAGGAGAGCGCCCTCAAGCGGCTGGCGTGGCTCGACGGCGAGCTCGCCAACCGGGAGTTCGTGGCGGGCGAGCGCTACACGATCGCCGACATCACCGCCCTGTGCGGCATCGACTTCGGCCGGGTGACCGGGATCACCATCGGGCCCGACCAGAAGAACCTGGCTCGCTGGCACGAGGCCGTCTCGTCGAGGCCCAGCGCCAAGGCCTGAAACCGGCCACGGGATTCGACCGGTCGCGCGCGGTTCAACTCCGCGCCCCGGTGCTCCGATGGAAGGCGCATGTCCAGCCCCGCACCCGAGGCGCGCGCGACCTTCCTGCCCGTAGGCACACCGGAGCACTTCCGCTGGCTGCGCGGCATCGTCGGCGCGGTGCTGGTGCTGAACCTCTTCGACGCCGTCTTCACCGTGCTCTGGGTGGAGGCGGGTCTGGCCCTGGAAGCGAATGCGTTCCTGCGCGACCTGGTCCACGGGAACACCGTGCTCTTCGTGGCGTCCAAGATGGCACTGGTGTCGCTGGGGTCGTGGTTGCTGTGGCACCACCGCCGCCGGCCGATCGCGGTGATCGGCATCTTCGCCGCCTTCGGTCTCTACTACGGGGTTCTGCTCTACCACCTGGCCTTCTCGAGCCTGCTGGTGCGGAACTCCTTCTAGGAATCACCGCGCAGTCTCACGTAGAGCCACAGGTCGGCGATCACGCCGTCCTTGAACGCCGCCCGCTGCTGGCGCGACTCCAACCGGTAGCCCGCCTTCTCGAGCACGCGGCGCGAGGCGGGATTCCAGTCGAGCACACCGGCCTGGAGCCGCTCGAAATCGAAGTGTTCGAAGGCGTAGTCCGTGAGCAATCGCAGCGCGCGCGTGGCGAATCCGAGGCCCCAGTGCGCTTCGCCGATCCAGTAGCCGACCTCGGCGCTGCGTCGGGCCAGGTCGGCGAGGCGTTCGCAGCCGGCACCGCCCACTACCTCGCCATCGACGACGATGGCGAAGTGCTCCGGCAGCCGCTCGAAGCGGCCGGCCTGTGCAACCCAGGCGTGGGCGTCGTCCCAGCGGTACGGGTGGGGGAAGCGATCGGTGAGGTTGCGCCACACGCGCCGGTTGTCGGCGTGGTGGACCAGTCGACCCTCGTCGCCGTGCTGCCACGGTCGCAGCAGGATCATCGAATCGCGAAGCTCCACCATTTCAGCGTAGCCGAGCGCGGGGCGGGACTCTCGACTACGCTGACGAGCTCGAATCGCGCACCCGCGCAGGAGGACCCCGATGTCGAAGGCAGCCCTGAACGGCAAGACCGCCATCGTGACCGGAGCGTCGAGTGGCATCGGCCGCGCCATCGCCGAGAAGCTGGGCGGCGCCGGCGCGCACGTCTACATGACCGGACGCACCCAATCCGCCATGGATGCCTCGGCCAAGCGCATCGAGGAGTCCGGCGGTCGGGCCACCGCGGCGGTCCTCGACGTGCGGGACACCCAGGCGCTCCAGGACCTGGTGGCCGGCGCCCTGGCGGACACCGGTCGCGTCGACATCCTGGTCAACAACGCGGGCCTCTCCTACCCGGGCAAGATCGCTGACGCCGACCCCGACGAGTGGCGTCAGATGCTCGAGGTGAACGTGCTGGCGCTGCTCGTAGGCAGCCAGGCCGCCATCCGCGCCATGCGCGAGTGCGGAAGTGAGGGACACATCGTCAACATCTCGTCGGTCGCGGCACAGCGCAACGACTCGGGCGTCTATGGCGCCACCAAGCATGCGGTCAACTGCATTTCGAGCACGCTCCGGGCCGAGCTGGAAGAGGACAAGATCCGGGTGGTCAACATCATGCCCGGCGCCATCGCCACCAACTTCGCCCGCAACTTCGATCCCGAGTTCCTGGCGGGATTCGCCAAGATGACCGGCTCCGACATCGAGGTGAAGAAGGGGCAGAAGCTTCCCGACGAGGTGCTGGAGAAGCTTCAGCCGATGCTGGACCAGCTACTGGGCAGCCCAGAGGACGTGGCCGAAGCGGTCTACTACGCCGTCACCCAGCCGATCCGTGTCAACATCGCGGAGATGGTCGTGCGGCCGCCCAAGCAGATGAATCTCTGAGGCACGACCGCCCATCTCGCGCTCAAGGATCGGTGGTGCGACGAAAGGCCTCGGCAAAACGCAGGCCCGCCGCCTGTCCGACGTGGGCGCAGTAGCCGGGCACCAGCTTCTCGAAGCCGGCGCGATCCTCCGGGTGCATCTCGGGCTCGTAGCGGTCCACCCGCCGCCCGAACTGGGAGACGTGGGAGCAGAAGGCGCGCGTCTTCGCTCCGATGGTGTCCGAGATGTCCACGTGGTAGTTCGGTTCGTGGCTCTCGAAGAAGAAGCACACCGGTACCTCGTGGGGCTCCAAACCCTCGTCGAGCAACTCCGGGAAGTACAGGTGCCAGGGTGACGCGCGCAA
>JBFGIM010000031.1:0-24371 GCA_041577695.1 Myxococcota bacterium
GGTCACGTCGCCGATCCGGGCGCCCGCCTCCTGCCCGGCCAGGTCGAGGCGGGCGAACTCCGCGTACCGGGGGAACTTGCTCGTGTCGAAGTAGAGCCCGTCGTCGATCCGATAGGTGTAGCCGCGCGCTTCGAGCGCCTGGCCCAGCTCGATCTGCTCTGCGATGTGCTCGCTGGCCTTGCAGAGCACCTCGGGCTCCAGGCATCCGGTGCGCCGCCGGTCCCGCAGCCACTGCTCAGTGTACTCCCGCGCAATGTCCTCGGCACGGCGCCCGCTGCGCGCCGCGGCGAGCTCCATCTTGTCCTCGCCGGCATCGGCGTCGTCGGTCAGGTGACCGACGTCGGTGATGTTCACCACGTGGGTCACGGCGTAGCCCTCGGCCAGCAGCGTGCGCTTCACCAGATCGGCGAAGAGCTGGGAGCGGAGATTGCCGATGTGCTGCGGCGCGTAGACCGTGGGACCGCAGCTGTACATGCGGACGTGCCCGTCCTCGAGCGGTCGGAAGACCTCCTTGCGGCGGCCGGCGCTGTTGAAGAAGGTCAGCTCGTCCATCTGCGCCCCTCAGCCCTCCGACGTCGCTGCTTCGAGCAGCACCACCGCCTGGGCGGCGATGCCCTCGCCTCTCCCGATGGCCCCCAGACCGTCGGTGCTGGTGATCTTGACGTTCACACAGGCCGCGTCCACGCCGAGCCGCGCCGCCAGCGAGCGCTCCATCGCCTGCCGGTGCGGCCCCAGGCGAGGCTCCTGCGCCACCACGGTGGCGTCCAGGTTCGCCAGGTGGAGCCCACGGGCGGGGAGCTGCTCGGCGACCGACGCCAGCAGATCGCCGCTGCGCGCGCCGGCCCAGCGCGGATCCGACGAGGGAAAGTGGCTTCCCAGGTCCCCCTCGCCCAGGGCGCCCAGCAGCGCGCTGGTCACCGCGTGGCACAACACGTCCCCGTCGGAGTGCCCCTCGAGACCCTTGTCGTGGGGAATCTCCAGATCCCCGAGCCGCAACGGTCGCCCCGCCACCAGGCGGTGCACGTCGAAGCCCTGGCCGATGCGCGCGCTGGCCATGTCCTAGCCGCGGCCCAGCCGGGCCTCGGCCCAGCGCAGGTCGTCGGGGTCGGTGATCTTGCGGTTCCCGGGGTCACCGGGAACCACCCGCACCGGCCGGCCGAGGCGCTCCACGAGGGAGGCGTCGTCGGTGCCCTGGAAGCCCTCTGCGTCAGCCCGCTCCAGCGCCTTCCGCAGCAGCTCGACGCGGAAGACCTGAGGCGTCTGCGCCGCCCAGCACTCGTCCCGCGGCGGCGTCTCGAGCACCCGACCCTCACGAACCCGCTTCACGGTGTCGGCAACGGGGTGCGCCAGCAGCGCGGCGCCTTCGTTCCGGGCTGCCGCGATGACCCGGGCCACGTCCTGGCTGCTCACCAGCGCGCGGGCGGCGTCGTGGACCGCCACCCACTCCGCCTCGACCGGCAGCGCGGCCAGCCCCGCCCGGACCGAGTCCTGGCGCTCGGCGCCGCCCTCCACCGCGGGCAGGAGCTTCGTCGCTCCGGCCAGCTCTCGCTCCTCGAGCGCGCGGTAGCGCTCGCTCTCTCCGACGGGAATCACGGGCAGGATCCACTCCACCGCGGCGCACGCCGCCAACGCGTCCGAGGAGCGGGCCAGCAGCGAACGGCCGGCCAGCGCGACGAATGCCTTGGGAACGGAGGCGGCCAGCCGCTCTCCGCGGCCGGCGGCCAGCAGCAGAGCGGCGACCCGCATCGCCGGCAGCATAGCGGAGGCAGGCTCGCCGCGGGCGCGGCGTCACTTCGCTACGTTCGGCCGCCGGAGGTTTCCCCAGATGTCTTCTCTTCGCTTCGCTCCGATCGCAGCGCTGCTGCTCGGGATCGGCCTGAACCCCGGCCCCGCGGCGGCCGCCGACCCCGCCGCCGCCCCGCCTCGGTCAGCCTCCGTCACCGGGGCGTCGACGCTCAGCGGGAAGCTCGAGCTCTCGTTCGCCGACGCCATCGCGATGGCCGTGCAGAACAACCTCGACGTGGAGCTGCGCCGCATCGATCCGCTGGTCGCCCGCGAGGTGCTCGGCGTGACCCTGGGCGCTTTCGACCCCGAGTTCTTCGCCCGAGGCGGCCTCTCCGATAGCGAGATCCCGATCGCCAGCGCGCTACAGGTCAACTCGAGCCTCGACGAACGCATCCACGAAGCGGAGACCGGCCTCAACGGCCTGATCCCGCTGATCGGCGGCTCCTACGGAATCACCTTCGCGGGCCAGGACGTGGAGACCAACTCCAGCATCGCCTCGCTCTCGCCGGAGCTCCGCTCGAGCCTGTCGGCGGCGCTGCAGGTTCCGCTGCTGCGGGGCCTGCTCTGGGGCGAGCCCTGGACCGCGGTGCGCGTGTCGCGGGTCGGTGTCAACGTGGCCGACGAGGACTTCCGCACCGCGCTGATGGACACCGTGCGGCGCACCGAGGACGCGTACTGGGGACTGGTGGCGGCGCAGCAGGCCACGCGCGTGGCGCAGAAGAGCCTCGAGACCGCGCAGGCGCTGCTCGAGCAGACCGAGGCGCAGTTCGAGGTGGGCGTCGTCTCGCGCGTGGAGGTGGTCGAGGCCGAGGCCGGCGTCGCCAACCGCGAGTTCAGCCTGATCCGCGACGACGCCACCGAGCGCAATCAGGCCGACCTGCTGATCGACATCGTGCTCGGGCCCTACCTGGCGCCGCTCTCGGCGGTCGAGATCGTGCTCACCGACTCGCCCGACGTCCTCACGGTCACCGACGTGGACGTGGAGAGCGCCGCCGAGAAGGCCTTCTCGCAGCGCCCCGAGCTGGCGGCCGCCCGGCGCGTCATCGAGCAACGCGCGCTGGAGCAGAAGTTCGCCAGCCTCCAGCGCCTGCCCCAGCTCGACGTGGTCGGCAGCTACGGCTACCAGGGACTGGCGGGCCGCGACAACCCCAACCGCTTCAACTTCGCCAACCCCGGTGCGCCGCCGCCGCCGATCGTCGGCATCGACCGCGAGTTCGGCGACTCCCTGGACGACTACTTCGACGCCGGCGGATCCAAGCAATGGTCGTTGGGCGGGCGCTTCTCGATCCCCCTCGGCAACGTGCGGGCCCGCCACGAACACACCCTGGCCGAGCTCGAGCTGCGCCGCGCCCGCACCCAGTTGCGGCGCCTCGAGCAGAACGTGATCACGGAGATCCGCATCGCGGCCCGAACGCTACGCTCCGCCATCCAGGGGATCGATGCCGCCGAGCGAGGCCGGGTTGCCGCCGCGGAGCAGCTGCGCGCCGAGCGGGTCCGGCTCGAGTACGGCGAGTCCACCCCCTTCGACGTGTTGCAGCGAGAAGAGGACCTGGTGCTGGCCGAGACCCAGAAGATCAGCGCCCAGCAGATCTACCGCGCCTCGATCACCGAGCTCGAGCGGGCGCAGGGAACCATCCTCGAGCGACACGGCATCCTCGTCGAAGAGGCCGCGGTGCTGCGCTAGGCTGCGCGGCCGGATCGGGAGAGGCGCAGTGAGTCTGTTCGAGCGTCGAAGCCGCGAGCTGGACGACGTCCGCCCCCCGGGCGGTCCGCTCGAGGCGACCGATCCCACCGCCGGCAGGAGCGCGGCGGAGAGGAGTAGAACCGTGGCCCGCGACGCAGCCCCCTACGGAGGCGGAGACATGGCGAACATCGGCAAGTCCATCAAGATCAAGGGCGATCTTTCCGGCAGCGAGGACCTCGTGGTGGAGGGACACGTCGAGGGCAAGATCGAGCTGGCCAACAACCAGCTCACGATCGGCGCCAACGGCATCGTCGACGCCGACATCCACGCCAAGAGCGTGATCGTGATCGGCAAGGCCACCGGCAACGTGAGCGGCTCGGACCGGGTCGAGGTCCAGGCCACCGGCCTCGTCAACGGCGACGTGAACGCGCCGCGGCTGGTCGTCCAGGAAGGCGCCGTGATCAACGGCTCGATCCAGATGGGATCCAACAAGCCGGCGTCCGCGCCGGCCGCCAGCGCCTCCGGGGCTCCCTCCCCGGCCGTGCCCCCGACCAAGAGCTAGACGCGGGCGGTCTTCGCCCGCTTGCTCTGTGCCGCTCCCTCGGCGGCGGTCGAACCGAAGCGCTGTTCGAGCCACAGCAGCATCGGCGCGGCGATGTAGACCGACGAGTAGGTCCCGACCAAGATGCCGATCGCCATGGCGAGGGCGAAGGGGCGGATCACGTCGCCGCCGAGCACCAGCAGGGCCGTCACCGCCACCAACGTCGTGCCCGAGGTGAGGATCGTCCGCGACAGGGTCTGGTTGACGCTGCGGTTCAGCACCTCCGGCAGGTCGAAGGTGGTGCGCAGCTCCATGTTCTCGCGGATGCGGTCGTAGACGATGATGGTGTCGTTCAGGCTGTAGCCGACGATCGCCAGCAGGGCCGCCAGCACCTGGAGGTTGAACTCCTGGCCCAGCAGCACCCAGATCGACGACGTGATGAGCACGTCGTGGAGCAGCGCGACCACGGCACCGGGCGCGAAACGCAGGCTGAAGCGAAACGCGACGTAGACCAGGATCAGGACACCCGCGATCAGCAGCGCCTGAACGCCGGCGCGGCGCAGCTCGGCGCCTACTCGGGGGCCGACGAACTCGACGCGATCCAGCTCGACGGCCCCGACCTGCTCCCCGAGCGCCGCGACCAGCTCGTCGACGATCTCGTTGGTGCCGTCCGCCACCAACCCGCCAATCGGTACCTCGGGTGCCTCGGCTGCCTCGGGCGCGGTGGGTGCATCCGCCGCAGGCTCGGCCGCGGCCGTCGGGGACGGTTCGCCCGCCTCCGCGTCCAACTCACCGCCGAAGCGGATCAGGTACTCGCGCTGGCTCTCGTCGCCGAAGCGCACCACCGCGGGGTCCTCGACGCCGGCGCCGCGCACCGCGTCGCGGATCACCCCTTCCTCCACCGGCTCGGCGCCGGTGAAGCGCACCAGCACCTCGGTGCCTCCTGCGAAGTCGATGCCCCAGCGCAGGCCGCCGCCGACGGCGGCGACGATGCCGACCGCGATCACCACCAGCGAGGCGATCGCGCACAGCTTCCACCTGCCGATGAAGTCGATGTGGGTGTCGGGGCGAACGATCTCGAACACGCCTAGCTCCTCAGATCGAGACCGTCGAGACGGTTCGGTTGCCGGGATAGATCTCGAACATCAGTCGCGTGATGACGAGCGCCGAGAAGACGCTGGTCACGATGCCGATCGAGAGCGTCACGGCGAAGCCCTTGACCGGCCCGGTGCCGTATTCGAAGAGCACGATGGCGGTGATCAGCGTGGTGATGTTCGCGTCGAGAATGGTCCACAGCGCCTTGTTGAAGCCGGTGCGGATCGCGGCCCGCGGCAACTTGCCGGAGCGCAGCTCCTCGCGGATCCGCTCGAAGATGATGACGTTGGCGTCCACCGCCATGCCCACGGTCAACACCAGACCCGCGATGCCCGGCAGGGTGAGCGTGGCGTCGGCCATCGACATGACGCCCAGGATCATCACCAGGTTGGTCAGCAGCGCGACGCTCGCGTAGCACCCGGACAGGCGGTAGTAGAGCATCACGAAGAGCACCACGAGTGCCAGACCCATCATCGAGGCCCGCAGGCCGCCCGCGATCGAGTCCGCCCCGAGCGCCGGCCCAACCGTCCGCTCCTCCTCGATCTGCACCGGGATCGGCAGCGAGCCCGCGCGCATCTGGATGGCCAGGGTCGAGGCGCTCTCGGGTCGGAAGCGTCCGTGGATGAAGCCCCGGCCACCGCCGATGCGGCTCTGGAGCGTCGGCGCGCTGTAGACCTCGTTGTCCTTGAGGATGGCGAGCTGTCGCCCGATGTTGTCGCCCGAGAGCTTGCCGAAACGGCGCGCTCCCTCCGAGTCGAACGAGAAGTCCACCACCCAGCCGTAGCGGTTGTCGAGCCGGGAACGCGCGTCGGTCAGGTAGTCGCCGGTGAGATCGGCGGTGTTCTTGACCAGGTAGGCATTCACCACGCGCTTCTCGCCGCTGGTGTCGTCGTACTCCTTCACCACCTGGGTGGCCTCGGGCAGGCCGTCGGGATACTTGGCGAGCAGCAGCTCCTCGCTCGGCGCACCGTCCATCACGATCTTGAACTCGAGAAAGGCGGTCTCCTCGAGCAGCTTGCGCGCCTCCTCGCGGTCGATCTGGCCACCCGGGATCTGCACCAGCACCCGCTCTTCGCCCTGGCGGGTGACGACCGATTCGGGCACGCCCTTGACCGGGTCGTCGATGCGCCGCCGCAGCACCTCGAGCACCTGGAGCATGGTGCGCTGGCGCACCTCGCGGACCCAATCGTCGGTGAGCACGAAGACCACCTCGGGGGCGGACTCGCGCACCACGCGCAACACGCCGGTGGCGTCGGCTGCCTCGCGGATCGCGGCGAGATCGGTGGCGTCGCGGGCCTCGATCTCGAGCTGGCCGTCGATGACTACCGCCCGCGCCCAGCTCTTGCCCTTCTCCTCCAACCCCGCTGCCATGCCCGCGCGCAGCACGTCGAGCTCGCGCACCACCGGTACGTCGAAGTCGGGACTCAGCACCCAGTGGATGCCGCCCTGGAGGTCGAGACCCAGGCGGACACCGTCATCGGGGAGCAGCGCCGATTCGCGGCGCCGCTCCGGCTCGAAGGCGTTGCCCAGCGCGAACCAACCGAGCAGGAGCAACAGCGCGGCGACCCCGAGGGCCCGCCAGCGGGTCGCTGAACTCACGATTTCTCCTCCGAGGTGCTCTTCTCGATCAGGCGCTCGATCCGTGCGCGGTCGACCTTCACCCGCAGCCGCTCGCCGCGGAGATTGGCGATCTCGACGGTCAACACGTCGTCCGTCGTACCCGTCACCGTGCCATGGATCCCACCGCTGGTGACCACGCGATCGCCCTTGCCCAGCGCCTTCAGCATGTCCTGGTGCTCGCGCTGGCGCTTGTTCTGCGGTCGGATCAGCAGCATGTAGAAGATCAGGAAGATCGCTGCCATCGGGAACAGGATGCCGAAGGGCGAGGGCTGCGCCGCGTCGCCCTGCAACAGCACGACTCCGAGCAACGCGCTCATCGGGCGCCTCCCATGGATGCCCCGGAGAGGCTGGCCGGGAGCGCCTCTTCCAGGTGACGCACCGTGGCGCCGGGATAGAAGTGGAACAGGATCTCGCGGTAGCCAGCGCCCCGGACCGCCATGGCGTAGGCACCCCACTGGCTCATGCCGACCCCGTGCCCGCGCCCGGAGCCCACGAACACGTAGCGCCCTTGTTGCGCGCGGATCTCGAAGAGCGTGCTCCGCAATCGAGCGGGCCCCAGCGCAGTGCGCAGCTGCCGCGCGGTCAGGGTGGCGCTGCCGCGGCGCCCCTTCACCCGCACCCGGTTCACCCGTCCGCTGACGCTCCGCTCCAGGACGCGCAGCTCGGTGACGGTGCCCACCGACCAGCCGGCGCTTCCCAGCGCCGCGCCGATCTCGGCGCCGGTGAACGGTGCCCGCCAGTAGGTGTCCGGCGATTCGTGCTCGCCCTCCACCGGGAAGCTCACGAGATACGGCAGGGAGCGACCCCACACCTCGCGGCTGCTCGCCGTGCGTCCGCCGGAGGCGGCGTGGTACGCCGCCAGGATCGGCTCGCCGCCCCAGGCCAGGTACTCGCCGCGGGTGGCGTGGACGGCCTCCCAGGCTGCATCGCTCTCCACGCGGACTCCAGCGTAGGCCTGGTCCACCGGGCCCGCGCGCACGTGAAAGAGCGGGTCGCGGGCTCGCTCGAGCCGGTACAGCGCGTAGGTGCGCGTGGCCACGGCCTGGGCC
The DNA here is from genome assembly GCA_041577695.1 of Myxococcota bacterium. Classification (GTDB taxonomy): domain Bacteria; phylum Myxococcota_A; class UBA9160; order UBA9160; family PR03; genus JASJBO01. The sequence continues at coordinate 7,775 of JBFGIM010000031.1, forward strand.
CGCAGCACCGCCGAACCCCAGCCCTCGTAGACCTCGGCCAGCAGGATCCCCGCGACGTAGGCCTCGAGATCGACCTCGTTCAGCACCGCCAGGCCGCCCTCGCCGGCCACGATCTCCAGGGACCCTCGGTAGGGAACCCCGTCCAGCTCGTGGGGTCCCGGCGCGGCCAGCACAAGGCGCGGCTGGAGGCTGCCATCGCCGAGCTGGAGCGCGCCGCGGTGGGCGCGGATGGAAGTCGGGGCCGCGGCGCCCAAGGGGCGGATCGAGACGGTCGAAACGCGCTCTCGGAGCAGCACGCGGATGGTGATCAGGTCCTCGGAAGGCGGGGCCCCGGCGGCGCCCGCCACCGGGCCGGTGACGGCGACCGCAGTCGTCGCCAGCAGCAGCAACAGCGCGTACGGCGCCGCACCGCGGGCTCCCAGGATTCGCATCCGCCCCCCCATCCCGGGGCTGGATATGACACGGAACCTCTGGTACCGCAAGCGGATTCCCCCGGGCGCCCGGCCTAGCGGCCGGCGTCGGCCGCGAGGGCCTCGGCCTTCTCGGTGCGCTCCCACGGGAAGCCCTGGTCCTCGCGACCGAAGTGCCCGTGATAGGAGGTGGCCCGGTAGATCGGACGCAGCAGGTCGAGGCCGTCGACGATGCCCTTGGGCGTCAGGTCGAAATGCTTGCGGACCAGCCGCTCGAGGGTGGCGCGGTCCGCCGAGCCGCTTCCGAAGGTGTCGACCCGCACCGACACCGGCTCCGGCACGCCGATGGCGTAGGCGAGCTGGACTTCGCAGCGGGAGGCCAGTCCGGCGCGCACCAGGTTCTTCGCCACCCAGCGCGCCGCGTAGGCGGCGCTGCGGTCGACCTTGCTCGGGTCCTTGCCCGAAAAGGCGCCGCCACCGTGGCGCCCCATGCCGCCGTAGGTGTCGACGATGATCTTGCGGCCCGTGAGGCCCGCATCACCCATCGGTCCCCCGACCACGAAGCGGCCAGTCGGGTTCACGTGGAAGACGGTGTCGTCGTCGATCCAGGCCGACGGGAGCGACGGCCGGATGATCTTCTCGATGACGTCGGCGCGCAGCTGGGCGTGGGTCACGTCCGGATCGTGCTGGGTCGAGAGCACCACCGCGTCGATGCGTGCCGGCTTTTCGTCGGCGTCGTACTCGACCGTCACCTGTGACTTCGCATCGGGTCGCAGATAGCCGATCTCACCCGACTCGAAGTGGGCCCGTTGCAGCTCGATCAGCCGATGGGCCAGGTGGATCGGAGCCGGCATCAGCTCCGCCGTCTCGTCGCAGGCGAAGCCGAACATCATGCCCTGGTCGCCGGCGCCCTGCTCCTTGTGGAGGCCCTCGCCCTCGGAGACGCCCTGGGCGATGTCCTGAGACTGCTGGCCCAGCGCGACGAGGACGCCGCAGCTCCCTGCATCGAAGCCCAGCGCCGAGTCGGTGTAACCGATGTCCTGGATCACGCCGCGGACGATGGCCTCGTAGTCCACGTGCGCGCCGCTGGTGATCTCGCCGGCCAGCATCACGAAGCCGGTCTTGGTCAGGGTCTCGCAGGCGACACGCGATCGGGGATCCTGGGCCAGAAGCGCGTCGAGCACGGCGTCGGAGACCTGGTCACACATCTTGTCGGGATGCCCCATCGAGACCGATTCCGACGTGAACAGCGAGCGCGCAGGGGCCATCTTTCCTCCGGGGACGAATCGGGTCGAAGCGCGGCAGTGTAGGAGAGTGGAGCGATGCCCTCAATCGGGCTCGACCGGCTCCTCGATCAGGCGTCCGAGCGCTTCGAGCGCCGCCACCGCGTCCGGACCCCGGACGCGCACCCGAAGCCGGGTTCCCCGGCTGGCCCCCAGGGAGGCCAGGGCCAGCAGGCTCTGGCCGCTCACCCATTCGCCCTCGCGCACCGCGACCTCCACCTCGGCGTCGAACTCGGCGGCCAGCTTCACGAAGCGACCGGTCGGCCGCAGATGGAAGCCCAGCTCGCGAGCCACGGTGAAGGAGCCGTCGCAAGACTCGGCGTCGTTCACCGCTGCCCGTCCGGCAGGATCTCGCTGGCGACCGAGATGTTGCGCCGGCCGTAGTCCTTGACGAAAGCGGCGAGCTCTTCCAGGGGCTTGGTCTCGCGCATCGTGGCGAGCTTGATCAGCATCGGGAGATTGAGGCCCGTCACGACCTCGACCCGGTGCTCGTCGAGGAACGAGAGGCTCATGTTGGAGGGCGTGCCCCCGAACATGTCCGTGAGCACCAGCACGCCTTCGCCCTGGTCGGCCCGACGCAACGCCTCCGAGATGGCCTGGCGCATCTCGGCGACCGGTTGCTTGGGATCGATCGAAACCGCCTCGAACTTCGGTGCGTCGGGCACGATCAGCCGCAGCGCCTGGAGGAACTCCTCGCCCAATCGGTAGTGCGTGACGATGACGACGCCCATCGTTCAGATTCCCCTCTCTATGTCCCTGTGTTCCACGTTGATGCTGCGGCCGGTTGCGCGCAGGCGCTCCGCCAGGGCCCGCACCAGGGCGACGGAGCGATGCCGACCGCCGGTGCATCCCACCCCGATGCTCAGATAGGCCTTGCCCTCGTCATCGTAGCGCTCGAGCACGAAGTCCAGGAACGGCGCCAGCCGCGTCAGCCACTCCTGGGTGTGGTCCTGCTTGAGCACGAAGTCCACCACCGGCTCGTCCAGCCCCGAGAGCGGGCGCAGCTCGGACTGGAAGTGGGGATTCGGCAGGAAACGCACGTCGAAGAGCAGCTCGGCGGACGGGATCCCGTAGCGGTAGCCGAAGGAGATCAGGTTGATCACGCTGCGCCGGGTCTCGCCCGAAACCCACGCGACCACCGCGTCCCGCAGCTGGTGCACGTTCATGGCCGACGTGTCGAGCGCATGGTCGGCAAGACCCTGCAGGTCGGCCAGCAGCGCCCGCTCGCGCTCGATCCCCGCCTCCACGGGGCCAGCGGGCGACAGCGGATGGACCCGGCGCGTCTCCCGGTATCGATTGATCAGCACGGCGTCGGCGCAGTCGAGGAAGAGCAGATCGACCCGGGCGCCGCGTTCGCGCAACCGGCGCACCAGCGGCGGCGCCCCGGTCAGGAATGCCGGCTCCCGGGCGTCGAGCGCCATGGCCACGTTGCGGATCGGCGGGCTCGCCTTCTCGCACAGGTCGGCGAAGGGTTCGACGAGGGGCGGCGGGATGTTGTCGACCGCGTAGAAGCCCAGGTCCTCGAGCGCATTCATGGTCGTGGTGCGGCCGCTTCCGGAGAGACCGGTGACGAAGATGATGCGTCCCTCGGGTTCACTCACCCCGCCCTCCTCCCGCCACCACGCAGCTTCGCATCCAGGCGGTCCGGTGCGCTGGCGCCGCGGGCCCGCAATTGATGGTCGCGCACCGCCACCTCCACCAGCGTGGCCAGACTCGCGGCGGGTCGCGTCGGAAGCACGAAGAGCGGAAGCTCGACGCCATCCCAGGGTTCGATGGGCCGCTCCATGCCAACCCGCTCCACGTCGAGCGAGTCGCGCCAAGGCTCCAGCCGGCACACCAGCGCGACCTCGGTGCGCTCGCGCACCGATTCGGCTCCGAAGAGATCCGGGACGAACACCACTCCGATGCCCCGGAGCTCCATGTAGTGTCGGATCGTCTCGGGGCTGGTGCCGATCAGGTGCCCGGTGGCGTTCCGCTCCAGCACCGCCACGTCGTCCGCCACCAGCTGGTGGCCGCGCCGGACCAGCTCCAATGCACATTCGCTCTTGCCGACGCCGCTGGGCCCGAGCAGCAGTACTCCCAGGCCTTCGACTTCGACCAGGGCTCCGTGGGCCCGGACCGACACAGTCCCTCCCGGCTAGAACTTCGCGTCTTCCTCCTCGATGGCCCGGAACACCTCTTCGGCGTTCTCGGCCTCGAGGAGGCGATTGCGGAACTGGCCGTCGCGCAGGAAGCGCGAGATGCGAGCGAGTGCCTTCAGGTGCTGACCGCCCGCGTGCTCGGGCACCACCAGCAGGAAGAAGAGATGCGTCGGCTGACCGTCGATCGAGTCGAAGTCGATCCCCTCGCGGGTGCGGGCAAAGGAGGCCAGCAGGCGCGAGAGACCGGGCAGCTTGCCGTGCGGGATCGCGACACCTTCGCCGATGCCGGTGCTCTGCAGCGTCTCGCGATCGACGAGCACCTCGAGCAGGCGGGTTTCATCGACGCCGGACTCGGCCTTCGCGAGAGCGCCCGCCAGTTCGGCGAGCACATCCCGCTTGGTTCGCCCAGCGAGGTCGAGGACCATCGCCTCCGGAACCAGGATGTCGCTGATCTTCATCGAGACCCCCGCTGCGGCCGGCGAGACTAGCCGACCTGCCGGCGCTTCGTCGAGGAGAGCATGTTCATCGCCTCGCGATACTTCGTGACCGTTCGCCGCGCGATGTCGATGTTGGCACTGCGCAACATTTCGGCGATCCGCTGGTCCGAAAGCGGGCGGCGCGGATCCTCGGCCGAGATGATGCGGCGGATCTTCTCCTTGACGCTCTCGCTGGCGATGGCGTCGCCCTCGACCCGGTTGATGCTCGAGTTGAAGAAGAACTTCAATTCGAAGATACCCTGCGGCGTGTGCGCATACTTGTTCGTGGTCACGCGGCTCACCGTGGACTCGTGCATGCCGATGTCCTCGGCCACGTCCCTCAGGTTGAGCGGCCGCAGGTACTGCACGCCGCGGTCGAAGAACTCGAGCTGGTACTTGATGATGCTCTGCATCACCTTGTAGATCGTGCGCTGGCGCTGGTGTATCGATTTGATCAACCACAGCGCCGAGCGGACCTTACCCTGGACGTACTCGCGGGTGTCCTTGCCGACGTCACCGCCGTTGGTCAGCACGTCCCGGTAGAGCTGGTTGATGCGCAGCCGCGGCAGCCCGTCCTCGTTGAGGACCACGTGGTAGTCGTCGCCGATCTTGTGGACGTAGATGTCCGGGATGATGTAGACGGGGTCTTCGCCACCGAAGGGTCGACCCGGTCGCGGCTCGAGCCGCCCGATCACCTGGGCGGCCGCGGACACCTCCTCGACGGCTACCGCCAGCGTGCGCGCGAGCCCGCGGAAGTCGCGCCGGTTCAGCGCGTCCAGGTGGTCGCCCACCAACGCCCGGACCAGCGGGTCGTCGATCTCCAGCGCGTCGAGCTGGAGCAACAGGCACTCGCGCAGGTCGCGGGCGCCGACGCCGGTCGGATCGAAGCTCTGCACCTTGGCGAGCGCCGACTCGACCCGTTCGAGCGCCACGCCCGAGCGCCGCGAGATCTCCGCCAGCTCGGCGCGCAGGTATCCGTGCTCGTCCAGGTTGCCCACGATCCAGTTGGCCGCGGCGCGCTCGTCCTCCTCCAGGGAGGAGAGCTGGATCTGCCACTGCAGGTGCTCCGAGAGGGTCTCGCGCCGGGTCAGCGTGGCTTCGAAGGAGCGGCGCTCCTCCTCCTCGCGCCCGCCCTGGAAGCCGGTCTGCGGGTAGGCGTCGGCGTAATTCTGCCAATCGATGTCGGCGATCTTCTCGGCGTCGCTGGCCTCGCGATCGTTCGTAGCCTCGGCCCCGCTGTCGGCCAGGGTGCGCTCGGGCGCCTCCGACTCGTCGGACACGCTCCGGGGCAGCTCCTCGTCGGCCTCCTGGCCCTCTTCGAGGACAGGGTTCTCCTGGAGCTCCTGCTGGACCACGTCGGCCAGCTCCAGACGCGAGAGCTGCAGCAGCTTGATCGCCTGCTGCAGCTGCGGCGTCATGACGAGCTGCTGGCTCAGGCGTAACTGCTGTTTGATCTCGAGTGCCATGGGTCAGTTGAGCCTGAAGTTCTCGCCGAGGTAGATCTCGCGCACGGTGCTGTCGTCGGCGATCTCGGCCGGCGCGCCCTCGCGCAGGATGCGACCGTCCTTGATGATGTAGGCCCGGTCGCAGATCGAAAGCGTTTCGCGCACGTTGTGGTCGGTGACCACGATGCCGATGCCGCGCAGCCGCAGCTGCTCGACGATCTTCTGGATGTCGCTCACGGCGATCGGGTCGATCCCCGAGAATGGCTCGTCGAGCAACATGAACTTGGGATCGAGCACCAGGGCCCGGCTGATCTCCACGCGACGGCGCTCGCCGCCGGAGAGCGACGAACCGCGCAGCTTGGCCTTGTCGGCCAGCCCCAGCTCCGTGAGGATCTCGCGCAACCGCTCGCGCCGGATCGACGGGTTGGGCTCCACCGTCTCGAGGATCGCGTTGACGTTGTCCGCCACCGACAGGCGCCGGAAGATCGACGGCTCCTGGGGCAGGTAGGTGATGCCGAGTCGGGCGCGGCGGAACATCGGCAGGTGGGTGATCTCGTGTCCGCCCAGCCGTACGTGGCCGAAGTCGGGCCGCACGCTCCCGACGATCAGATTGAAGGTGGTGGTCTTGCCGGCGCCGTTGGGGCCCAGCAGACCGACGACCTCGCCCGGCGACACGGACAGGTCGATGCCGCCGAGCACTTCGCGCTCGCCGTAGCTCTTGCGAAGACCGTGAGCGGCGAGGACCGGCTCGCGCACGGCTAGCTGCCCTCCTGGTTGATGTTGAGGCGGGCGCCGCCCTTGACCAGGATGCGGCTGCTGTCGAAGAAGATCTCGATCTGCTTGCCGCGAACGCGGTCTTCGCCTTCGCGCAGCTCGGCGTCCCCGGTACAGATCAGCCGCTGGTCCTTCTGCTCGAAGTCTGCGCGGTCGCAGGACATGTGTCGTTCGCCCTGGCGCACGCGCACGTTGCCCGTGGCGGTGAGGTGCTGGGGCTGGCTGGAGCCAGCCGGGTAGAACGCCTTCAGCGCGTTCGAGCGCAGCTCGACGTCTTCCTGCTCGACCCGCACGCCGCCCTGGAAATTGATGGTGCGCTCGCCCTTCGGCCCCTCGATCGCCTCGAGTTCGTTGGCGTAGATGGCGAGCGGCTTGCTCGAATCGAGCCCGGTGCGGGACAGCGCCTTCGGCTTCGACTCGGTCGCGGACTCGGCCACGCCGGTCGGCGGCGGCGACGCCACCGGAGGCTGGGCCGCGACTGCGGGCTCCGCCACCGCGTCCACCAGGCGAGTCGCCAGGCGGTCGATCGCCTCGGGCAACGCGCCCGGACCTGCCGCCTCCTCGACGTACGTGCCCAGCGCCTGGCCCGTCATCCCCGACCAGAGCCTGACGTCGACACTGGTGCTGCGTCCGAGCTGGGTGACCTGTCCCAACACGACGGCATCCAGGCCCTGGGGGCCGGCCCAGGTCCGCACGGCCTCCGGCTGCGCCGGAGTCGCCGGTCCGGCGCCCAACGTCGCCGGACCCACCACCTCGGCGCGCGGATCCGCGGCGACGCGGTCGGCCAGCAGCTGGGCGACATCCGGCACTTCCATCCCCCCCGAGGCGCGCCGTTCGAAGGAAGCGACGCCGATCCTCAACGCATTCTTCGGCGCTACCGTCGCCTCACTAGAGGACTGCGTGCGCTCCGCCGCCGTTTCGGCGACCGGCAAGGAGGCGATCCAAGCCACTGCCAGAGCCGCCACAATCGCCCTACTCCACACAGACCGCCTCACGGCGCCTCCTCTTCCACCGATGCGCCAGAGGTCAGGCGCAAGCGGCCCTCGCGTACGTGGTAACGGAATCCGCCGCCCCGAAAGGTCCGGCTGCCGTCGGTGATCTCGACCGGCGCGTCGGTGAAGGCGATGCCGGTGTCGTGATCGAAGCGAAGCCAGGGGCCGCGAAAGCTGCGGCCGTCGGCCAACAGCCCACGCACGTCGCCCTTGGCGACGAAGTGGCTGGTGCGCAGGTCGAACTCGCCCTCGTTGCAGGTGAGGTCGAGGCTGACGGAACCGTCCGGGGCGGAGAGCCGCGCGTGGACGCGATCGAGACCCGCGATGTCGCTGTCGGCGTCGATCCGCGCGTTCTCCGCTTCCAGCACGATCTCGGTGAGCGCGCCTTGCGTCGAGACGAAGGTCATTCCGCGGATGAGCAGGGGCGGTTCCGTGGCTCGCGCCGGCGCCGACGAAGCGACGATCGATAACCCGCAGACACAGGCGGCGACGAGCAGTCGGGCGCTCATCACCGTGGCGCGGGCGCGCTCGGGCACGAACTTCATGCAAGGACTGTACCGTGCAGTAGAAGCAGGAACAAGGAAAAGCGAAGGGTGCCAACCGGCCTCCCCCGCAGGGGAGCGAAGCGCGGATCAGGATTCGTGGCCGAACAACGTCATCAGCGGGCCCTGATGCACCAGCCAGTGGGCGGGTCGCATGATCAGCGTGTCGAGCAGCACCCCGATCGGGTGCAACACGTAGGCAGCGATCCGAACCGGGTGACCGGACTCCTCCGAATCGTGCGGGTCGGCGCCGGCCGTGAGAGGAGTGAGAGCGAGAGCCGCGCTCAAAACGAGTGCGAGGAGCAGTCGGCGTTGCAGGCGGGCGATCGTCATGGCCATGCCTCCATTAAATTCAGCATAGCGCGAAACGGGGCCGGACTCACGGCGGCCCGCGGCGCAGGGCCCGTTCGGTGAAGAGCGCCTCGTCGAGCTCGACCGAGTAGTCCACCTGCTCGAAGGCGAGGACCGTGGCGTGACCCGTGTGCTGGTTGCGCGCCTCCACCCGGTGCGGGGTCCAGATCCCCTGGACCTCCCGGACATCGGACAACCGCACCGTCTTCAGGAGCCGGTTGGCGAGATCCCAGTACTCCACGAAGACCGGCAGGTTCCAGGCAAGATCGACCCGCAGCAGCACCCGGCCGTAGCCCAGCTGCCCGGCGATGGTCTCGTCCACGGGAACCCCCTCGAGCAACCAGCAGGGGCGCTCCTCCACCTGCTCCTGGCCCAGGGTCTTCCAGTGGTAGTCGTGGATCCCGAGCTTGGTCTCCTTCTTCAGGTCCTCGTAGGTGAAGTCGGTTCCCACGAAGGACTGGCCTCGATCCGCTGCCGCGATGCGGCGCGATTTGCGCAGGGCCGGCAGGTAGAGCCACTGATCGTCCTCGCGCCCGGCTTCGGGGTAGTCGTAGCTGAGGAAGGCGGTGTCGCGGACGCTGTTCGGCTCCAGGAAGAACAGGATCGCCCGCTTCTCTTCGCCGAAGTAGCGCCGGAAGGAGCGGGTGGTCCGGGTGCGGGTGCGCCCGCGCCGATCGGTGAGCTCCATCACCATCACACGCGACATCGAAACGCCGTCGTCCCGCGCGTTCACGCGCCGGGCGATTTCGTCGCCCGAGGGCAACGCGGGCGCGGTGGCGTCCTCGCCCTCGGCTCCGGCGCTGGCGCCGAGCAGGAGCGCCGCGGCGACGGTCGCAAGCAGCGTCCGCGCGCGATAGACATTCCGGGTCATGGGGTGCGCGTGCATCGGTCTGGGGTAGCCGGCGCCATGGTGGTGAGCAAGCTCAGGAGTAGACCAGTCCCGCGAGACGTTCGAGCTCCGCGAGACGCAGGATGCGGATCTCCCCGCGCTCCATCTCGAGCACGCCTGCTTCGTTCCAGGCGCGGACCTGCTTGTTGACGCTCTCGCGCGACGTTCCCACCAGGTTGCCCAGCTCGGCCTGCGAGAGCTTGAGGGTGAGGCGGACACCCTCGCCTTCCGGCTCGCCGTACTGGTCGCAGAGGTGGAGCAGCTTCTTCGCCAGACGCGCCGGCAGGTTCAGGAACACCGTGTCCTCCACAAGCTCGCTCACGCGCGTGAGGCGCTCGGCCAGCACCGCCAGCAGGCTCACCGCCGCCTCCGGATGGGTGCGCAGGAACTGGAGGAAATCACGCCGGTGCAGCACCAACAGCTCACAGGGCTCCAACGCGGCCACGGTGGCGGTGCGGCGGCCGCCGGCCAGCAGCGGCAGCTCGCCCACCACCTCGCCGGCATCGAGGATGTTGAAGACGACGTCGGTTCCGTCGGCGGAGGTGGTCACCACCTTGAGCCGTCCCGACGCGATCACGTAGACCTGGCTGCCCTCGTCGTCCTTGTGGAACAGCTCTTCCCGCGCCTTGAGACGCTTCGTGGTGGTGGCTTCGACCAGCGCGTCGAGGTGTGCCTCGTCGAGCTCCGCGAACAGCGGAACCTTGGCCAGCAGGCTGCGCCGCTGTTGCGGAGACCCGGTCACGACCCGGTCTGCTCCGGGTCCGGCCGCGTGTGCCACCAGGCCCACGCGATCAGGACCGCCTGGAGCGGCAGCCGCACCCAGTTGAAGACCCCGAGCCCCTCCGGGTTGTCACCCAGTGGGATGTCGTGCAGCGCTACGTGGAGGTTGGCGGGGAACACCGCGATCAGCAGTGCGATTACGCCCCAGGCCGCCCAGCGCCGCAGCGGCTTGATCCAGACGCCGAGCCCGAGCGCGATCTCGGCGACCCCCGAGAGTTGTACCAGCAGGAAATGAGCCGGAAGATAGTCCGGCATCATGGGGAGATAGAAGTCCGGATCTCGAAAGTGGTTGATCCCTGCCAGCACGTAGAAGAGGCCCATGAGGAGCGCGGAGATCGCGCGGGTCATGCAGGGGGCCCCCCGACGACCCAGCTGCGCTCCTCGAGCGGCCCGAGGGCGAACTCGCGATACAGCCCGCGGAAGCAGTGCCGACAGCGCGATGAGTGGGACAGCGCCCGATCGGTTCCGGTGCGGCGCACCTCCTGGCGGAAGCTGCCGTCCTCGTAGAGGCCGTAGTGGCCCCAGCCGCCGGGGTAGTCCTTGGTGCAGTTCACTTCGACGAAGGGCACGCCCGCGGCGGCGGAGTGGCCGCGCACCCGGTTGCGATGGGTGTGACCGATCAGCACGCCCTTCACCTGCGCGTTTGCGCCCACCAGATCGTAGAAGCGCAGCGAGTGCTCGGGTTCGAGCCCGATCGTGTTCGGATAGCTGTCGCGGTGCTCGGGCGGCACCGGCTGGTGGTGCATGAAGAGCAGCGTGGGCCGGCCGGAGTCGCGGGTCTCCGCCAGCGCCTCGTCCAGCCAGGCGAGGCGCTCGTCTCCGAACACCCCGTGGTGCTCACCGGGAAGCGCCGTCTCCAGCAGCAACAGGCTCCAGCCGCCCAGCTCGACCACGCGCGGGGCGGGCGGCTGACCGAGGAGCGCGTAGCCATCCACCACCTGACCCTCCTGCCGGGCGTAGTAGTCGTGGTTGCCCAGGAAGGCGTGGTGCGGCGCGTCGAGCCGCGCGAAGGTCTCGGCCGCCCAGCCGAACTGCTCGGGCCGGCCGCGATCGGCAATGTCGCCCTTGATGACGACCGCGTCCACGCCCGCCGCGTTGATCTCGGCGACGGCGTCCTCGTTCATCATCTTCCAGTAGGGAACGTCGGTGTCCTCGGCGCGCACCTCCGGGAAGTCCGGTGCCGGCTCGCCGTACTCGTGGTCCTCGGTCAGCACGCCGCCGAAGCGGGTCTCGCCGAAGTGGAGGTCGTTCAGGGTGGCGAAGGTCGCGGTGCGGGCTGCCGCGGGCGCCGCCAGCGTGCGCACCTGCTCCGGGAAGTAGCGGTCGCGCTCGGGCGCCGCGACGCCTGCACCGCCGAGCTCGACCCGGTGACTCGTTCCGGGTGCCAGCCCCTCGATGCGCAGCTGGCGCGTGCCGGCGGGTCCCTCGCTCACGGCCCTCAGCTCGCCGTCGATTCGCACCTCCACCGACGCGTCGACCGGGCCGGAACCGTCCTCCACCCGGAAGCAGACGGTCAGCGAGGTGTCGGTCACACCCATGATCTCGGGGTCGCGGATCTCGAGGCTCATGCGCCAGAAGGTACGCGTTCGCGCACGGCCTTGGCCATGCGCTCCAGGATCTCGCTCAACAACGCCCGCGGCGTGGCGAAGTTGAGCCGGACGAACCCCTCCCCCGGCGGCCCGAATGCCGGCCCGTCGGACAAGCCGACCCGCGCGCGTTCCAGGAAGAAGGCGTGTGGCGAAGGCTCCAGCGCCAGGGCGCGGCAGTCGAGCCAGGCCAGGTAGCCGGCTTCGGGCGGGTGGTAGCCCACCTCGGGCAGCTGCTCGGCGAGGAAACCCGTGACGAAGGCGCGGTTCCCGTCGAGGTAGCGCAGCACCTCGTCGAGCCACGGCTGACCGCGCCGCCAGACCGCCTCGGTCGCCTCGAGTCCCAGCGATCCGAGTCCGCCGCGGACGTGACGCGGCAACCCGTTGAAGCGCCGCTTCAGCGCGTCGCTGCCGAACGCGGCCACCGCGCAGCGCAGGCCCGGGATGTTGAAGGCCTTGGTGGCGGAGGTCAGCGTGATCGTCCGCGCCTCCGCTTCGGGGGACAGCGCAGCGAACGGAATGTGATCCGTCCCCGGGTAGACGAGGTCGGCGTGGATCTCGTCCGAGACGACCACCCAATCGCGTTCGACCGCGAGCGCGGCAATGGCCTCCAGCTCGCCGCGGTCGAGCACGCGTCCGGTGGGGTTCTGTGGGTTGCACAGCAGCAGCAGCCGCACGTCGGGATCGGTGACGGCGGCGAGACCATCGAGGTCGAGCTCCCAGCGACCGCCCTCGGACGCCGCGAGCGGATTGTCGACGCGCCGGCGGCCGGTCTCGCGCACGGCGGTGAGGAAGGGAGGATACACGGGGGTCTGCACCACGACGCCCTCCCCCTTCGCACTGAACTGGGCGATCGCGACGTAGATCCCCTGCACGACGTCCGTCAGCAGCTCGACGCGGCGCGGCTCGACGGTCCAGCCGAAGCGTTCCTCCATGCGCTGACAGAAGACCTGGGGCAATGCCGTCGGCATCGGGTGCAGCGGGTAGCCCAGGTCGTCGCGGTCGATCGCGGCCTGCACCACCTCGCGCACCGGCGGCGGCAACGGGAAGTCCATCTCCGCGACCCAGGCCGGCAGCACGTCGTCGGGGTACAGCCGCCACTTCTCGCCGCGTCGGCTGCGCAGCTGCTCCAGATCGAAGTGGTCGAGGTCCATCGGCAGGTCTCCGACCGGCCCGCGGCGGACCCGGTGCCGGTCAGGATGTCACGATGCGCCGGTTCTGCCATCGCGGCCCCGAATCCGGACCTCCGGCTGGAACCACTAATTTCATCAATTTCAGCCACTTGGGGCCATTGCCTCGAAGAAGTCTGGGCTCGACTTGGGCACATCCGGGCGGGTAGGATGATTGGCAACGCGACAGCGGAGGTGCGGATGGACCGGCATCGGGAGCGCGACTGCCGGCCGCGGCGGCTCTGCGACGCTGGCCCGCGACACCAACGGCGACGGCGACTTCGCCGACCTCGGCGAGCTGACCGCCCTTCCCGGTGACGGCCCCGAGGGTTGCGACGTCGACTTCCGCCCGGGCTCGTTCCTGACCGCGGCGCTCGGCAACACCGACACGATCGACCTGTTGATCGACCGCACCGGCGACGGCGATTTCGACGACGCCAACGAGACCGCCACGATCAGCGACACCCTGACGGTGGATCAGCTCGAGCTGCGGGTGGACCCCGCTACGAACTCGGCCTTCATGGGCACCGCCAGCGAGGTGCACCGCTTCTCGTTCTGACGGGGCTAGTCCGGGGACTCCCGCTCGAGCGCCTCCAGCACCCTGCGCAGCACCGGGTCGATGCCCGCGGCCACCAGCGAGAGACCCCCATCGGCCAGCAGGTTCTGGCCCGTGACGAAGCGCGACTCCTCCGAGAGCAGGAAGAGCACCACGTCGGCGATCTCCTCGGGCGTGCCGACCCGCCCGCACGGGATCGTCTCGAGCAATGGATCCAACAGCCCGGGCGCGCGGAACAGGCCCTCGGAGAGCCCGGTGCGCACCATGCCCGGCGACACGCAGTTGACCCGGATCCCGGGGGCGTACTCGAGGGCTGCGCTGCGGGTCAGCGCGATGACGCCTGCCTTGGCGGCGGCGTAGGGCGCCTCGCCGCGGGTGGGCTGGACGCCGCTGCCGGAAGCGTTGTTCACGATGGCGCCGCCCCCGGCTGCGCGCATGCGGGGCACCGCCGCGCGGAGCCCGTTGTAGATCCCGAGCAGGTTGACGCCGATCAGGCGCTGCACGGCCTCGGGCGGGTAGCGGTGCAAGGAGGCCACCTGGCCGACTCCGGCGTTGTTGAAGAGCAGATCGAGTCCGCCCAACCGATCGCACGCCACCTCGAAGCCGCGCTCCACGGCTGCGGCGTCCGCCACGTCGGCGACGAAGCACGGCGCGTCCAGCTCCGCCGCAGCGGCCTCCAGGGGCTCCGTGTCGCAGTCGATCAACGCCACCGCGGCGCCTTCGGCGCACAGCCGGCGGGCGGCGGCCAGTCCGATGCCGGCCGCTCCTCCGGTGACGATCGCGCGCTTGCTGCGGAATCTCGCCACGATCAGTGGAAGACGTGGCCGCCGTTCACATCGAGCGACTGGCCGGTGACGACCCGCGAGAGGTCGGAGGCGAAGAAGACCACGGCGTCGGCGATCTCCTCCGAGGTGGGGATGTGACCGAGGGCGGTTTCGCGGGCGACCTCCTGGTAGACAACCTCGGGCTCCACGCCGCGCTGCTGGGCCTGGTGTGCGAAGTAGGCCCGGAGCGAGGGGCCCCAGATGTAGCCCGGCACCACCGAGTTGACCCGGATCCCCTCGGCGCCCAGCTCGCGGGCCAACCCCTGGGTGACCGCCATCCAGGCGGCCTTGGAGGCGGCATACGGGCCCATGCGGGGCAGCACGTCGCGGATCACCATCGAGCTGATGTTGACGATCGAGCCGCCGCCCTGGGCCTTCATCAGCGGGATCACGCGCCGGGTCAGCTCCATGGCGCCGATCACGTTCACCTCGAAGGGACCGCGCAACTGGTCCGCGCTGGCCTCGTCCAGGCGATGGAAGCCGCCCATGGAGAACGCGTTGTTGACCAGCACGTCGATCCGCCCGTAGGCCTCGCGGGCGCGGGCCACCAGTCGCTCGCAGTCCTCGGGGCGGGTGATGTCGGTGGGCACGGCGAGCGCACGGCGGCCGGCGCCCTCGACCTCGGCCGCCACCTCGGCGAGCTTCGCCTCGGTCCGGGCGGCGAGCACCAGGTCGGCGCCCTCGCGCGCCAGCGCCAGCGAGATGTCGCGCCCCATGCCGGGACCGATCCCCGAGACCAGTGCGGTGCGACCTTCGAGCAGCAAGATCCCTCCCGGCGCCTAGCTCAACATCCCGCCGTCGACCCGGATCGTCTCGCCGTTGATGTGGCGAGCCTCCCCCGAGGCGAGGAAGGCGATGGTGGAAGCCACCTCTTCGGGGCCCACGAAGCCGGTGAACGGCATGATGCGCCTGAGCAGCTTCGGGTTGGCGCCCTCCGGGATGTGGAAGGACTGGTGGATCGGCGTCTCGACCCCGCCCGGGCACACCGCGTTGGCCCGCAGACCCTGCTTGCCGTACTCGATGGCCAGCCCGCGCGTGAACGACACCACGCCGCCCTTCGACGCCGAGTACGCCGCCGTCCACGGGTGGCCCCGCATCGCGGCGCTCGAGGCCATGTTCACCACCGCGCCGCGCGCCTCGACCAGATGCGGCAGCGCCTCGCGACACATCAGGAAGGTGCCGGTCAGGTTGACCCGCATCACCCGCTCCCAGTCGGCCAGCGCCAGCTCGTGGGTATGATCGAAGCGCAGGATGCCGGCGACGTTGCAGAGCGCGTCGAGGCGGCCCATCTGCGCCACGGCCTGCGCCACGAATCGACGCACGGCGGCCTCGTCCCCGACGTCGCAGCAGTCGACCAGGCATTCGGCGCCCCGTTCGCGGACTTCCTTGGCGGTGGCCTCGAGGGCGTCGGCCTGCACGTCGCAGAGCGCCAGCCGGGCGCCCTCCCCGGCCAGCCGCAACGCCGTCGCCCGCCCGATGCCCGAAGCCGCGCCCGACAGCACTACGACCTTGTCCCCGAAACGATCCATGCTGCCCCCTATCGTACCTTGGCGATCACATCGTCGGCGAAGCGGCGCAGGCCGTCGCGCTGGTGATCGAGCGAGTCGCGCGGCCCCGGGTAGAACAGCCAGGGCAGCGTGGCGTAGTGCGTGACGCCGGCATCCTCGAGGCGTCGGATCCCGTCGACGCCGAAGGCGTCGCGGCAGGCACCCACGACGGCGAAGGGCCGCTCCTCGCGGCCATATTCCGCGCGGTAGGCGCGCAGCCGGCTGGCGATCTCGCGCAGCTCGTCGGCGCTGTGGAGATCCGAGATCCAGCCGTCCAGCCGCGCGGCGCGGCGCAGCGCCGGCTCGGAGACGCCGCCCACGTAGATCGGCACCGGCGCGCCCGGAGCCGGCAGCATCCGCACCGGGTCGAAGTCGTAGAAGCGGCCGCGGTGGTCGACGAATTCGCCGCTCCAGAGCTTGCGCATGACTTCCACCATCTCGTCGGTCCGCGCGCCGCGGCGGCGAAAGTCCTGGCCCATCAGCCGGAACTCGTCCTCCATCCAGCCGACGCCGATCCCCAGGGTCACCCGATTGCCCGAGAGCACTGCAGCGGTGCCGACCGCCTTGGCCACCAGGAAGGGATTGCGCAGCGGCAACACGAAGATGTTGGTCAGGAAGCGGATGCGTGCGGTGGCCGCGGCCATCGCGCCGATCGCCACCCACGGGTCCGGCCACGGCGTGTCCTCGGTCCAGCGGATCGAGCCGTCCGCCGTGTAGGGATAGGCGGACTCGATCTTCGCCGGGTGCACCACGTGGTCCGAGATCGCGATGGCGTCGTAGCCGGACGCGTCGGCCGCGCGCGCCAGGGCGCACAGGTGGGCGGGGTCGCTGA
>JBFGIM010000032.1:0-23457 GCA_041577695.1 Myxococcota bacterium
CGTCTGGCCGCCTTCCGCGAGCAGCAGACCGCCGCGGTGCCGGAAAAGCCCTAGCGCGGCGCCGACGGGTCTACGCGGGAGAACGGCCGCCCAGCTCGCGGGCGCGTTGCAGCGCCGCCTTGAGGTCGTTCCAGACCAGGCGGCGGTTCTCGGCGGTGTACTGGCGCAGGATGAAGGCGGGGTGGAAGGTCGGCATCACCGGCATGCCCCGGTACTCCTGCCAGGTGCCGCGAACCCGGGTGATGGCCACGTCGCGCCCCAGCAGCAGGCTGGCGGCGGGCTTGCCCAGGGCCACGATCACCTTCGGTTTCACCGCATCGATCTGCCCGTCGAGGAAGGTGCGGCAGGTGCTCACCTCGTCGGCGAGCGGCGTGCGATTCTGGGGTGGCCGGCACTTGACCACGTTGCAGATGTAGACGCTGGCGCGCGGAATGCCCAGACCTCGCTCGATCATCTGGGTCAGCAGCTCGCCGGCGCGTCCCACGAAGGGCAATCCCTGGCGGTCCTCCTGCTCGCCCGGGCCCTCGCCGACGAAGAGCAGCTCGGCGTGGGGATCGCCGTCTCCGAACACGATCTGCTGGCGCCCCTCGGCCAGGCGGCAGCGCTGGCAGTCGCCGAGAAATGCGCGCACCTGTTCGAGATCGGGCGAAGGGCCCCAGGGCGTCGGATCGCGCAGCAGCCCGGGCTGCTCGACTGCCGCAGCCATCCGCTCTGCGGGCCGAGCCGGTGAGACCGGCGGCGCCGGGGCGCGGGCGACGCGATCCGGTGCGGCCTCGCGTGCGTAGACCTCGACGCCTTCCTCGATCCACTCGTCGACCCAGGCGCGCGCCTGGTCCAGGAGCTGGCGGGTGTCGTCGGGGATCGCGGGGGGAGGCGCCACGCTCAGCTGGGGTCGCTCGCGCGGAAGGCGTGCTCCATCACTGCGAGCCACTCGCCGCGCGAGAGCGAGGCCGCCTTGCCGGCGGCCGGGTCGATGGTGCCGTGGCGCTGGGCGTCGATCTTCTTCTGCACCTCGAATTCGAAGCCCGGATCGTTGGCGGCGTCGTGGCACGACCCGCAGATTTGGAGGATCACACAGGAATCGCACTTGTCGCCGAGCGACACGATGGTTCCCACCCGGGCCGCGTTCTCTCCGACGTGATCGCCACCGGGTCCGTGGCACGACTCGCAGCCCACCCGCGCCAGGTCGGCATGGTCCTGGGGGCTGGCGCCGGTCGGGAAGCCACCCGGACGGCCCATGGCCGTGGTGTGGCACTGGAGGCAGCTCTGCTCGCCGGCCTTGCCCTGGCTCTCGAGCGAGGCGAGCGAGTGCGCGTGGGTGCTCTTCGACCAGGTGTCGAACTCGGCTGCGTGACACGAACGGCACGCCTCGGAGCCGACGTAGTCGGCGGCCTGGGGCAGCAGGTCGGCGCGGATCTGGCCGCGCTCGGCCAGCAGCTTGCGCTTCTCCTCGAGCGGCAGCGCTGCCAGGTGCGCGTTGGCCGC
Organism: Myxococcota bacterium; assembly: GCA_041577695.1. Lineage (GTDB taxonomy): Bacteria > Myxococcota_A > UBA9160 > UBA9160 > PR03 > JASJBO01. The sequence continues at coordinate 1,486 of JBFGIM010000032.1, forward strand.
GTGGGAGACCTGGGGCAGGAACCTGGCGTACTCGAAGCCGAGCGAGTGCTTCTGGTCGTGGCAGCTGACACAGATCGGCTCGTAGTTGCCGGCGCTGACGAAGCCCGGCGAGAGGTGCGGGCCGCCGCGTCCGTGGCAGCTCTCGCACCCCACGTCCTCCAGGTGCTGCGTGGGAGCGTCGAGCCGGTAGCCGCCCGCCTTCTCGTACCCCACCACGTGGCAGCCGATGCACTCCCCGTCGGTGTCCACGCCGTGTCGCACCAGCGTGTCGAAGGCGGAGGCGTGTTGGGTGAGCAGCCAGGTCTCGGTCTGCTGCTCGTGGCAGACATCGCAGGCCTCGCTGCCGCTGAACTCGGTGGAGTGCAACAGCATCGGCACCTTGAGCCCCGCGACCTTCGCCAGCCACATGCGCATCAGGGCCGGGTCGCGGTCTTCGCGCCAGCCCTGGAAGCGGGTGACCAAGCTGCCGTTGCCGTCGATCACGAAGATGTCCGGCACGCCCGCCACGATGCCGTAGGCGCGCTGCACCGCGGAGTCCGGGTCCACCAGCACCGGGAAGAAGTCGAGTCCGTCGGAGGCGAGCGAGGCCTTCACCACGGCCGGCTGGTTCTGGAGCGAGACGCCCACCAGCGCCGGGCGCTGGCCCTCGGGCATCTTCGGCAGCGCCTCCTTCAGGAACTCGAGCGCCTTGTGGCAATGGGGACAGGTGTGAAGGAAGAAGATCAGGACGGTGGGCCGGCCCTCCAGCGAGGCCAGCGCGAAGGTCTCTCCGTCGACGGTGGGCGCGCTGAACGCGGGAGCGCGGGGCCGCTCGCCCAGTGACAGCTCCGGACCCGTGGCCTCCGCGGGGAGGCGGAGCCGTTTGCGGAGCACGCCCTCGATGGTTGCGCGCGCGTCCGGAGTGGCCTCCGGTGCGCCGTGCATGCCGAAGCTGATGTTGCCGTCGGCATCGGTGCCCACCAGCAGGAGTGGCGCGTTCAGCTGAAGATCGCGGGCGATGCGCGCGGCACTGTCATCGACCACGGTGAAGTCGAGCCCGTGCTCGCGCACGAAGTTCCGCGACGTCGCGGAGGATGCCGCGATGGCGATCCCGACCACTTCGAAATTGTGATCCGCGCGAAGGCGCGCCACCGAAGCCACCGCGTCGGCCGTCGTGCCCGCCACGGCGACTTCCGGATTGAAGAAGAAGAGCAGGGCGCGCCGCCCCAACAGCGAACTCGCCGAGAAGGGCTTGCCCTCGAGTGTGGTACCGCTGAAAGCGGGCAGCGGCTTGGCGTCGGGCGCCGAGGCCGACGCCGACGCCGTCTCCTCTTCGCCTCCGCAGGCGAGGACCACGGCCAGCACGCAACAGATGGACAGGCGTCGCAGATCCAGCACGGGCCGCAGCATAGCCGGAAGGTTGGGGCGCCGCCGAGGGCGCCCGGCCGGTCGCTTCAGCGTTTCTCGCCGATCTCGGCCAGCGTCTGTCGGAAGCGGGCGTTGTCGGGCTCGAAGGTGAGGGCCATGCGCAGGTTTCGCTCGGCAGCCGAGCGATCGCCGCGGCCGAGATCGCTCTGGGCCAGCGCGAAGTACTTGCGGCCGTTGGGGGTACGTCCCTCGGTCTCGCGACGCTGCCGGTGGGCCTCGGCCTGGGCCTCGACCAAGGGAACGCGCAGGCCCGGCTCGCGCGCCGTTGCCAGCTGCTGGTCGTAGACGCGGCGCCGGCGCGGATCGCGAAGGACCGAGTAGGCCTCGGTCACGCGCTTCGAGATGCGGCCGATCCCACCCTGCAGCTCGGGGTCGATCGCGCGATGGCGGTCGGGATGGTAGCGGCGCGAGACGCGGTGATACGCGCTTCGGATCGTCGACACCGGTGCCTTCGTGTCCACTTCGAGCACCTGGTAGTAGTCCAGCTCGTCGAGGATCCCAGCGAGGGCCTGGATCTCGGCGGGGGCGAGGGTCTGGGGCGGCATTGCGGGCTCCTAGCGTTCCGGGTCGGGTTCGCCCGCGAGGTCCGTGCCCGCCTCGTCGAAGAGATCGATGGAATCGACGGGGTCGGTGTTCTCGTGCTCGGCGCGCAGATCCTGGGGCTCGTCCGAGATGTCGAGCGGGACATCCCAGTCGTCGGGGGACTCCGTGAGGCCGGCGCTCGCATCCTCGGGAGCGCCCAGCAGGTCCGGTCCGTCGTCTTCCAGCCCGACCACGGGGGTCGCCTGGTACGCCCCGGTCGTGCTGGCTTCCGGCGCCGATACCAGCAGGTCCAGCTCCTCGTCGAAGGCCGTCAGGGCCTCGGGCTCGATGTTGAGGGTCTCGGACCGCGCCGGAGCGGCAGGCGCCGCCTCGGCGGGTGCGGGGGGGGCCACCGCCGGCTCTTCCGCGTTGTGGGCGTCGAGGATCGCCTGGATCTCCGACTCGCTCATTCCCGCCGAAAGGTGGATGCGCGTCGAGGCGGCCTGACCCGATTCGGGCTCGCGCGCCGTGACGCTGACGATGCCGTCGGTGTCGATCTCGAAGGTGACATCGATGCCGACCTCGCCGCGGCGCGCCTTCTTGAAGCCGGTGAACTCGAACTCGCCCAGCAGCTCGTTGCCCTCGGACTTGCGCGACTCGCCCTGGTAGACCCGGATGCGGACCGACTCCTGGAAGTCGCGGAAGGTGGTGAAGGTGCGGGTCTGCTCGATGGGTACGGGCGTATTGCGCTCGATCACCGTCTCGGCCAGGCCGCCGGCCACACCGATGCGCAGCGACAGCGGCGTGACGTCGAGCAGGCAGGAGCTCGCGGCCTCCCCCGAAAGGGAGGCGGCGTGGATCGCGGCGCCCATGGCGACCACCTGATCGGGGTCGACGTCTGCCTTGGGCTCGCACTGGAAGTAGTCCTTGACTGCCGTGCGGATCAGCGGAAGTCGCGTGGGACCGCCCACCAGGATCACGCCGTCGAGATCGCGCACGGTCAGTCCCGCCTGGGAGACCGCCTCGTCGCAGACCTTGAAGGTGCGCTGGATCAGGTCGCCGACCAGACCCTCGTACTCCTGCTGGGTCAGATCGCGCTCGAGGCAGAGCGGGTTGCCCTCGGCGTCGTTCACGATGTCCGGGATCCGGATCTCGACCCGGTCGTCGACGGAGAGACTCTTCTTGGCCTCTTCCGCCGCCGCCTTCAGCGTCTCGAGCGCCCGCGGGTCATGGCGCAGGTTGATGCCGTGAGCCGCGTGGAACTCGTCCGAGAGAAGATCGAGCAAGCGGTCGTCGAAATCCTCACCGCCCAGGAAGGTATCGCCGCAGGTGGACAGCACCTCGAAGACGTCGTCCCCGATTTCGAGGATCGAGATGTCGAAGGTGCCGCCGCCGAGATCGTAGACCGCCACCCGCTGGGTCAGTCCGCGCCCGAAGCCGTAGGCGACCGCCGCCGCCGTAGGCTCGTTGAGCAGGCGCAGCACATCGAGGCCCGCGAGCCGTCCGGCGTCGCGGGTGGCCTGGCGCTGGTTGTCGTTGAAATAGGCGGGGACCGTGATCACCGCCTGGGTTACCGGCTCGCCGAGCTTCTCCTCGGCGATCTCCCTCATCTCGCGCAGCAGCGTCGCGGAGATCTCGGAGATGGCGAGTTCGCGATCGCGCACCGCGATGCGCACCGAGTGGTTCGATCCCTCGACGATCTCGTAGCTGCAGACCGCCTTGGCCTTCTTCACTTCCTCGGAGAAGTAGTAGCGACCGATCAGCCGCTTGGACGAGGTCACCGTCGAAGTGGGATCGCTGGCGATGCGCGCCTTGGCCTGGTTCCCCACCAGGGTCGAGCCGTCCTCGAGGAACGCCACTGCGCTCGCCGAGATCGGCTCGCCGTACTGGTTCGAGATCACCTCCACCTTGCCGTCGCGCGAGACCGCGACGCAGGTGTTGCTGGTTCCGAGATCGATACCGACCGCCATCCCCGTTGGATCTCCTTCGGCTCCGCTCCCAGCCACGGGGTGAGGCTGTGCCTCCCCGCGGGGCAAGAACAATTGCGCCCTATTGCCTATCGGGAGACGGGGCCGCTGGCCTGAGCACTTGCGCGCGCGTTGACCCCGCAGCCGGCCGCGTGCTACCGGGAGGGCGCCGAACGCCGCCTGCGGCGCCGGGTCCCCGGGGAGAGCCAACGTGTCCGGCCATTCCAAATGGTCCACGATCAAGCGGAAGAAGGGCGCCGCCGACGCCAAGCGCGGCAAGATCTTCACCAAGCTGATCCGCGAGATCGCCACCGCCGCCGGCATCGGGGGCGGCGACCCGGGCGCCAACCCGCGGCTGCGACTGGCCATGGAGAAGGCCCGCGCCGCCAACATGCCCAAGGACAACATCGAGCGAGCCATCAAGAAGGGGCTCGGCGAAGGCGAGGGTGAGCGCTACCAGGAGATCGTCTACGAGGGCTACGGGCCCGCGGGCGTGGCGGTGCTCGCCACCGCACTCACCGACAACCGCAACCGCACCGCCGGCGAGGTGCGCCACGTCTTCACCAAGCACGGCGGGAATCTGGGCGAATCGGGCTGCGTCTCGTACCTGTTCGAGAAGAAGGGCGTGCTGTTGCTCGAGGGAGACTCCATCGACCTGGACCGGATCTACGAATGCGCCGTCGAGGCCGGTGCCGAGGACGTGATCGAGGCCGAGGGCAGCGTCGAGGTGGTGACCGACCCCGCCGGCTTCGAGGCGGTGCGCGAGGCGCTCGTCCAGGCGGGCCTGATGCCGTCCGAGGCGGAGGTGGCGATGCGGCCGAGCACCACCGTGGCCCTGGCGGGCAGCGACGCGGAGTCGGTGCTGCGCCTCGCCGAGGCGCTCGAGGATCTGGACGACGTGCAGGATGTGTACGCCAACTTCGACATCTCCGCCGAGGAGATGGAATCGCTGGCGTCCTGAGTCGCCGTGGACATCTGCTAGCATCCCGACGCGAACTCCCCCCAATAGACGGCTATGCGCCGGCCTTCCCCGGTCCGGACCAAGGCGCGTGGGTCCGGACGACGGCCAGCGACCGACCGCGCGGGAGCTTCGATGAGGATCCTCGGAATCGACCCCGGATCCATCGTGACCGGTTACGGGGTGGTGGAACGCGACGGGAGTCGCGTGTTCCACGTCGCCCACGGCACGCTGCGGCCGCCGCGCGGCGCCGAGCTGCCGGCGCGATTGGGCAGCCTCCACGCGTCGCTCGAAGAGGTCTTCTCGCTGCACCGGCCGGAAGTGGCCGTGGTGGAGCGTATCTTCGCCGGCGTCAGCGCCCGCTCGGCCCTGGTGCTGGGTCACGCGCGGGGTGTGGCATTGGCGATCGCGTCGCGGGCCGGGGTGCCGGTGCACGAGTACGCACCCGCCGAGCTGAAGCGCGCCGTGGTGGGGACCGGCAACGCCGACAAGCGGCAGGTCCAGCTCATGGTGCGGCGCCTGTTGGGGCTGGGCCGGGTGCCCGCCAGCGACGCGGCCGACGCTCTCGCCGCCGCGATCTGCCACGCCCACGCCGGTCCGCTGGCTGCACTGGTGTCGTCGCAGAGCGCCCGTGCGGGGCGCCGCCCGACCCGCGGGCGCAGCGGCGGGGGCCGCGTGGTGGTGAGGCGGGCGCGATGATCGCGTGGCTGGAGGGTGTGGTGCGGGAGAAGGCGCCGACGGCGGCGGTCCTGAACGTCGGGGGCGTCGGCTACCAGGTTTCGATCTCGCTGAACACCTACGCGGCGCTGCCCGACGAGGGGAAGACCGTGTCGTTGCGGATCCACACCCACGTGCGCGAGGACGCGCTCCAGCTCTTCGGCTTCCACACCGACCTCGAACGCGCGCTCTTCGAGGAGCTGATCCGCATCAACGGCGTGGGTCCGAAGCTGGCCCAGGCGGTGCTCTCCGGCATCCGCCCGCCCGAGCTGGTGGCGGCGATCGCCGGCGAGGACGTGGGCGCCCTGCGCGCCGTCCCCGGCGTCGGGTCGAAGACGGCCCAACGGATCCTCGTCGAGCTGCGCGACCGCGTCGGCGAGCTGGGAGCAGGGGCGGTGGCGACGCGGCCGCCGTCCGCCGGCGCGGAGCCCCTCGAAGCCGTGGTATCTGCTCTGATCAATCTCGGCACGGCTCGCGCGTCCGCCGAGCGGGCCGCTCGGGCGGCGCTCGAGACGGCCGCAGCCGAGGCGAGCCTCGAATCGGTAATCCGCGACGCGCTGCGGAGACTGGCCCGGTGAACCCCGAAACCCCCTGGCGCGAGGCGCTGGCCGCCGACGCCTCGGCGGACGAGCGCCGCCTCGAGGCGGCCCTGCGCCCCGAAACGCTCGACGAGTTCGTCGGCCAGGACGGACTGCGCAGCAATCTCCGCGTCTTCATCGCGGCCGCCCGCGAACGGGGCGAGCCCGTCGATCACCACCTGTTCTGCGGTCCGCCGGGTCTCGGCAAGACGGCGCTCGCCCACGTGCTGGCCCGCGAGATGGGCGCACAGCTCCGGGCCACCAGTGGTCCCGTGCTCGAGCGGCCCGGCGACCTGGCGGCGCTGCTCTCGAACCTGGATCCGGGCGACGTGCTGTTCATCGACGAGATCCACCGGCTCCACCCGGCCGTGGAGGAGATCCTCTACCCGGCGATGGAGGACTTCCATCTCGACCTGGTGATCGGCCAGGGGCCGGGCGCGCGCTCGATCCGGCTCGACCTGCCTCGTTTCACCCTGGTGGGTGCGACCACCCGGGCCGGCCTGCTGACGGCGCCGCTGCGCGATCGCTTCGGCTACGTCGCGCGGCTCGACTACTACCCGCCGGACGACCTCCAGCAGATCCTGATCCGTTGCGCGGGACGGCTGGGCCTGGCCGTGGAAGAGGGCGCCGCCGGTGAGATCGCGCGCCGGGCGCGGGGAACGCCGCGCATCGCACTGCGGCTGCTGCGACGGGTTCGCGACTTCGCCGAGGTGGAGGAGGACGGCTCTCCGCGGCGCGGGGCCGATGGCGCTCCGGCCGCCATCGGCCTGGAACGGACCCGCTTCGCCCTGGAGCGCCTGGAGGTGGACGACGCCGGCTTCGACCGGATGGATCGCTCGCTGCTGCGCATCCTGCTCGAGAAGTTCGACGGGGGTCCGGTCGGCCTCGACACGCTGGCGGCGGCCCTGGGTGAGGACAAGGGCACCCTGGAAGACCTGGTGGAGCCGTTCCTGATCCAGGCCGGCTTCCTGGACCGCACGCCGCGGGGCCGGGTGGCCACCGTGCGCGCCTGGGAGCATCTGGGGCTGCGGCCAGGCGCCCCGGGGCGCCCCGCCCCCCGCTCTCGCAGCCTGTTCTGACCTGGCCGCCGGCGACTCAGGCGTCCCCCCGTCACGGCCGATAAGACGCCCGAGGCCGAGGCCCGAGATGGGGCCGCTGCCGGAGGGGAATCTCATTCGCATCCTGGCCCGCATCGCCGGCCTCGTGCTGGCCCTGATCCTGGTGGCTGCCGGTGTCCTGGGCGCACTGGTCGGCCGTGGCCTGTCGCAGCCCGCGACGACGCCGCTGCGCGAGCGCTGGGACGCGCTGGTCGGAAACCAGGGCGCGGAGTGGCTGACCGGACCTGCCCCCTTCGTGGCCCTCGGGGTCGGCGTCACCTGCGCCGTGCTCACCCTGCTCTTCACCCGGCGCCGCGCTCCGGAGGTGGCGTCCGCCGACGGCGCGCCGGTGCTCGATCGCCGCCTGGCCCGCAAGGTCGACAAGCAGGCGCGGGCGATGGTGCGCAAGGGCATGGTCCACGAGGCGGCCGAGTACTGCTTCGTCAGCGGGCTGCTGGACCGCGCCGCCGAGCTCTACGTCGAGGCCCAGGACTGGTCGCGCGCCGCCGAGATCCTCCACGACCAGAATCGCTTCGAGGAGGCCGCCGAGCTCCACCTGAAGGCGGGCGATGCGGAGACGGCCGGCTCGATCTTCGCAGCCCAGGAGATGCACGAGCGGGCCGCCGAGTGCTTCTTCCAGGCCGGCCGGATGAGCGTGGCAGGCGAGATGTTCGAGAAGATCGGAGAGCATCGCCGCGCCGCCGACTGCTACCGGAAGGCGGAGTTCCCGCGGCAGGCGGCCAAGGCCTACATCCGCTGCCAGGCCTGGGCCGAGGCTGCCGTGTCGCTCGAGCAGGTGGTTTCCGAAGAGGGCGGGCCGCGCGCCTCCGAGAACGCCGAGATGCGCAAGCTGGTGTTGCAGTGCGGTCGTCTCTACGAGCAGGCGGGCAACCTCGACAAGGCCGAGGCGGTGCTGGCCCAGGGCGGTTGCCCGGTGGCCGCCGCCGAGATCGCGCTGCGCCGCGAGCGCTTCGCACGCGCGGCCGAGCTCTTCCTCGAGGGCGGCGAACCGCTGCGCGCCGCAGACACGCTGCGGCGCTTCGGCGAAGAGCGCGAGGCCGCGCGCATCCTGGGCGAGCATCACCGCAACCAGGGAGAGCACGCCGAGGCGGCGCGCTTCCTCGAGGAAGCCGAAGACCACTACGCCGCTGCCGACCTGTACCGGTTGTGCCAGGACTACGAGCGCGCCGCCACCGCCTACGAGCGCGCCGCCGACCACTCCCAGGCGGCCGAGATGCACCGGCTTGCCGGACAGCACGCGGCTGCGGCCGACAACTTCGCCCAGGGCGGCAACTGGGACGAGGCGGCCGCCAGCTATGCCGCCGCCGGTGACGTGCGGCACCAGGCCGAGGCCCTGGGCCACGCCGGTCGCTTCCTGGAAGCGGGTCGGCTGCTCAAGGCGCAGGACCTGGACGACGCCGCGATCAAGGTGCTGCAGCAGATCCCCGCCGATCACGCCGAGTTCGGTGCCGCCGCCGCCATGCTCGGTGAGCTGTTCCGCTCGCGCGGGCAGCTCGGCCTCGCCATCAAGAAGCTGCGCCAGGCGATCGGAAGCGCGGAGCTCGATCACCAGAACCTGGCGCTCTTCTACACGCTGGGGCGCGTCTGCGAGGAGAACGGCGACCTGCGCGAGGCGATGGACCTCTACGAGAAGATTCTCGCCTGCGACTACCACTACGAGGACGTCGAGGCGCGTCTCACCGCCACGCGCGAACGGACCGCCTCGCCTCCCGCAGCCGAGTCGACCGACGGCAAGGCGCTCAGCGCGCGCAGCCACCCCGGTCGCTACCAGATCGTCGGCGAGCTGGGGCGCGGCGGCATGGGGATCGTCTACAAGGCCAAGGATGTCGTGCTCGACCGCACCGTCGCCTACAAGGTGCTACCCGAGAGCCTCGTGGAGAATCCCCAGGCCCTGAAGAACTTCCTGCGCGAGGCCAAGAGCGCTGCGCAGCTCAACCACCCGAACATCGTGACCGTCTTCGACGCCGGTCAGGACGAGGGCCGCTACTACATCGCGATGGAGTACGTGGACGGCCACACGCTGAAGCAGATCGTCCGCAAGCGCGGCGCCATTCCGTTGGCGGGAGTCTTCCACGTGCTCTGGCAGATGTGTGAGGCGCTCGCCTACGCCCACGACAAGAAGATCGTCCACCGCGACATCAAGACCGCGAACACGATGTGGACCCGCGAGCGCAAGGCCAAGATCATGGACTTCGGGCTGGCCAAGGTGGTCGAGGAAGTGCGCAATCACACCACCCTGGTCTCGGGTACGCCGTACTACATGAGCCCCGAGCAGACCCTCGGCCGCAACATCGACCACCGCACCGATCTCTACTCGCTGGGCGTCACCCTCTTCGAGCTGGCCACCGGCACGCTGCCCTTCACCGAGGGAAACATCCCGTATCACCACGTCCACACCCCGGCGCCCGACCCGCGCGACAAGCGGCCGGAGCTGCCCGAGGTGCTCAGCGCCGTCATCGGACGCTGCCTGCGCAAGGACCCGGACGAGCGCTACGCCTCCGCCCGCGACATCCTGGCCGAGGTGAAGGCGGCACAGGACTCCGCGGGGCCCGCGACCGATTCGGGATCTGGCGGCTCCGACCGCTAGCCCCGCGAATCCGCAAGCGAGGACCGACTCCGTTGCTCCGCGGCAGGCACCGATCTCCGTGATGTGGATGTCACGGCCGTAATGTGAATGTCACGCTTCCAAGCGGCAGTTTCGGAGCACTCGACGACGCGCTGCGGCACACCGGAAGGTGCCTCTATAACAATCTGAAATCGTTGCGGTTTTGTGGCACCCAAAATCCCCCACGCCGACAGACTTTTGACGCTCGGTTGGCATGACCCTTGCTCTATCGAGCCTCAGTCGAGTGGGGGGTGTCATCTAGATGCAACAGAGGACCATCGCGGAGAAGATCTCGTGTACCGGGATCGGCCTCCATACCGGTGAGCCGGTCCAGCTCACGCTGCATCCGGCTCGCGCCGGCACCGGCATCGTGTTCGTGCGCACCGACAGCGCCTACCCGGTCGAGATCCCGGCCGCGCCGAGCTCGCTGGCCCGGACCCACCTCGCCACCACCCTGGGCCGCGGGGACGCCACCGTGGACACCGTGGAGCACCTGCTGGCCGCACTCTACGGCCTGGGCATCGACAACGTCCGCGTCGAGCTGGACGGCCCCGAGATCCCGGGCATGGACGGCAGCGCTGCGTCCTTCGTATTCCTGATCCGCGCAGCGGGCATCTTCGAGCAGGGCGAGCCCCGCTCCGAGCTGTGCATCCGCCGCCCCATCGAGATCCGCGACGGTCTGAAGCGGATCCGGGTCGAGCCGGCGCGCAGCTTCCAGATCTCCTACCAGGTCGACTTCGAGCACCCGTCCATCGGGCGCCAGGAGCTGCGCAACCTGACGATCGACGAGAACACCTTCGAGCGCGAGATCGCGCGCGCCCGCACCTTCGGCTTCGTGCAGGACGTGGAGGCACTCTGGCGCCACGGCCGCGCGCGCGGCGCCTCGCTGGACAATACCGTCGTACTGGACGACCAGCGCGTACTGAACCGGGGTGGCCTGCGCTTTGCCGACGAATTCGTCCGCCACAAGGTGCTCGACCTGCTGGGCGATCTGGCGTTGCTGGGGATGCCGATCCGCGGCCACGTGATCGTCGAGCGCGGCGGGCACGCGCTGCACCAGAAGCTGGTGGCGGCACTGGCGGGCGACCGAGAGGCGCGCCGGATCGAGGTCGGCGACTTCCTGCCCGCGCCCGAGATCGATCCGATTCCGCTCCAGGCCGCAGCCCGCTAACAGCTCCGAAACGCTCAGCTCTCGAGCCAGGCTTCCAGGGCCCGCGTCAGCAGCAGCTGCGCCTCGGGGCAGTCCGCGATGCGCGTCTCGATCTCCACATCGGCCTCGAGAGCCTCGGCACCGAGCAGTGCGAGCAGCACCGGGCGCAGTGCGCCCGAGAGTCGGTCCACGGCTCGGGCCGCGGCCCGGGCCCGACCCTCGATCTGCCAGCGCACGACATCGAACCCCGTTACGACGTCGGGACCCGCCTTGCCCAGGATCCGGCGCAGGCGGCGGACGCCGCCCTTGTCGAGGGCGCAGGCCACGCGGCCCGCAGGCGTTTCCGGAAGAGCAGACCCCGCCGCGACCTCGGCCAGCATGCTCAACATGCTGTCCACGCGCTCGGGGGGGCAGTGCAGCCAGGCCGTGGCGCCAAAGAGCTCGGCCTCGGTCTCGCGCACGGCCTCGGCGACGGCGCTGGACGTCTGCGGAGTGGACGACTCGGGGACCTCACCCAGATCTTCCAGGATCTTCGCAGCTTTGAGCAGCGCCTGGCGATACTCCTCCCCGGGCCCCGGGGCGCGCGGCTCCACCGCGAAGTCGATGGCCGGGTCGGCGGCTTCCCGTTCGCTCCTCGTGGCCACGCCCAGCGCCCGCAACAGCGTCGCGCCGCGGCGCGCGCGATCGGCGTCGCCCTCGCGCTCGGCGATGCGGGTGAGGGCGCGGATCGAGGCGCCGCGCTGGGGCGTCTCGGCGAGGATCTGTCGATGCACCGAGGCCGCGTCGTGGCCGCGGTTCGGCAGGTGCGCCAGCAGGTTGCCCAGCGCGTCGCGGGCATCGCGGCGCTCCGGAGCCAGCTCACAGGCGCGTCGATAGGCGGTCTCGGCACCCTCCAGATCCTCCAGAACACCGGCCAACAGACGCGCCCGCTGCACCTCGAGCTCGGCGCAGCCGCCCGGATCGCGATGCCGTTCGGCGAAGCTGCCCAACAGGTCCGCCGCCTCGCGCCACTGGCCGCCGCGCGACAGCAGTCGCCCGGCTGCGAGGGCCGCCTCGCAGGCATCCAGGTCGAGGCCGGCGGCGCGCTGATAGGAATCGAGGGCGCTGGTAAGATCGTTGCGTTGCTCGAAGACCCGCCCGCGCAGGGTCTCCAGCGCCGAGACCACGGCCGGGTCGCGCACACGCTCGGCGCCCTGGGTCGCGATCTCGAAGGCTTCGTCGTGCCGGTCGTCGGCCCACAGGGCGCGTGCCAGATCCAGGTGCGCCGCGCCGTGGTCGCGCTCCGCCTCCAGCGCCTCGCGCAACCAGCCCTCGGCGGCACCACCGGCGCCGTGCAGGCGCGCCGCGCGCAGCCAGCGGTCCGCAGCGCCTTCGCCGCCGCAGCGTGCCCAGGCCGCGAGGGCCTCGGCGGCCTGGTCGGTCCGGCCCAGGCGCTCGAGGCAACGGGCGCGGCCGGCGTGGCCGCGCTGGAGTCGACCGTCGAGGTCGAGGGCCTCGGCGTGACAGGCGAGTGAGGCCTCCCAGTGAGCGCCGACCTCGAGGGCCGCACCCCGCATCGAGAGCCACTCGGCCCGTTCGGCACCACTGGCGGGTTGCGCCAGGCGCGCGGCGAGTCGGGCCTGACACGTCTCGGGATCGTCCAGGTGGAACGCCGCGACCCCGGCGGCGGCGAGTGCTTCCGGCTGCGTCTCGTCTTCTGCCAGTACCGCCGCCGCCAGAGCGGCCGCCGCGGCCCACTGCTCCGCTTCGCAGGCGCAGCGTGCGCCGTGGGTCCACGCCGCGCGGCGCAGCTCCGGCGGCAGCAGCTCTGCGCGACCCGCAAGCGACAGCAGGCGCGACGCGCTGCCGGTGCAGCGCTCTGCCTGGCCCAGCGCGGCGGCTACGCACGCATTTCGCGCCAGCGCCTCCACCGACGCGGGATCGCTCTCCAACGCGCGCTCGAGCAGCGCGGCAGCGCACTCCTCGTCTCCCGGTCCGAGTAGGGCAGCCGCACGCACGAAGAACTCGGCCGCGGCCGCTCCTTCGCTGCGCTCGCCGGCGCGGCTCCACGCTTCGATGGCGCCGGCCGGGTCGTCGATCTGCTCGCAGAGCTCCGCGCTGGTTTCCCAGCCACGGACGTAGCCAGGCGCCCGCTCCAGCACCCGGGCGAGCCGCATCCGGGCAGGTTCCGGTTCGCCGTTCCGGGCGAGTGCCCGCGCCAGGCGCAGGTGATCGTCCGCACCGGCCGGGGAATCCTCCGCGTCGCACCAGGCGCCGAACACCTCGATCCAGCGGTCGGTTGCGCCCAGCCGTTCGAGCCGCGCGGCCCACGCTGCCTGTTGCTCCAGTTCCAGGGCGCCCAGCGAGGCCGCCGCTTCGAAGGCCTCGGCGGCGCGCTCGTCGTTGGGCGTGGGACCCGATGCCAGCATCGCGAGCTCGAGCCACAGCTCCCGTCGCCGCTCGGGTTCGCGCTCGCCGAGCAGCTCGAGCTCGGCGCGGAACAGCTGCCTGAGAACGTGCCACTCCTGGCCGGCTGCGGTGGTGTCCTGGAGGCCACGGAGTGCGCCCAGCGAGGCGGGATCGAGCGCCTGGGCGCGCTCGAAGGCCTCGGCGGCGTCGTCGCGCTCGTCCAGCTCGCGCCACAGGATCTCCCCGGCCCGGAGCCATCCCGCGGCCGGCTCGACGATTCCCGCGTCGATCTCCCGCTCGAGCAGCTCGACGACCTCGCGCCAGCACGCCAGCCGTTCGCAGCAGCGCCGCAGGCCGGTCAGGGCTGCCGTGCACCCAGCGTCGGCATCCACCGCAGCCCGATACGCTGCGCTCGCACCCGCCAGGTCCGCCAGCTGCTCCTCACGCAGGCGGCCGAGCTCGAGCCATTGCGCGGCCCCGGCGGGGGCGCGCTCCAGGTGCTCGCCCAGTCGCCGCGCCAGCTCCGTCGTGCGCCCCGTGATCCGAAGCAGTGCAAAGAGGGTCTCGCGCGCCGGGTCGGCTTCGACGCCGGCGGCGTCGGCCAGCGCCCGCGCGTGGGGCAGGGCGCGCTCGGGAGCGGCCAGGGGGCCCGCCCACAGCTCCATCAGCTCGCGGCGCAGCGCGACCGCGCGATCCGCGCTGATCGGGCGCGAAACCTCCTCCTCGGCCAGCGGAGCCCAGTCGCGCATGCGACCGGCCGCACGCAGGGCGTCGGTGGCGCGCGACAGCCAGCGGCTGCGTTCCGTCGGAGCTGCGCCGGAGAGCGCCTCCGTCCACAGCGTCGCGGCGCGATCGAGTTCGCCCAGCCGCTCGCCGGTGCACTCGGCGGCACGCGCCAGCAGAGCGCACCGCTGCGCGCCCGTGGCGCGACGCGCGCGCAGCTCCAGGACCTCGGCCAGCAGGCGCCAGCGTCCGCTCGTTCGACACAGGCGGTCGAGATCGACCCAGAGCGAGGGCACGCGCGGATCGAGCGCGTGCGCCTCTTCCAGCAGGGCCAGCGCGCGGGCCGGCTCGCCGAGCTCGTATTCGAGGATCCGGGCCCGCTCACGGTACAGCGCGAAGCGCTCGGCAGCGTCGGCACTCGCCTCCGTGGCGCGGGCGAGCGTGCGCTCCGCCGCGGCCCAGAAGCCCGAACGAGCCAGGGCGTCGGCGATCGCCCCGAGCATCTCGGGATCGTCGCTCGCCAGCGGCACCATCCGCTCGAGCCAGGGGCGCAAGGCGCGCGCGGAGAGGTGGGCCCGGGCGCAGTCGGCGCCCTCGGCGAGCCAGCCGAGGCGGTCCGCCGGGTCGCAGCGCTCCGCCTCACGCTCGAGCAGCGCGAGCGCTTCTTCCCAGCGTCCGGCGTCCTCCAGCAGGCACCGCAACGCCCGTTCCGGCGCCGGGTTCGAGCCGTCGAGCTGAACGCACTTCTGGTAGGCCTCGATCGCGTCGGCGGGCCGCTCCATGGGACCGGCCAGCCAGTCGGCGGCCTGTCGCCAGAGGTCGGCACGGTTGGCCCAGAGGGGATCTTCGAGGCCCGACAGCAGCAGGTCGAGTGCGACGTCGAGATGCCCGGTCCGTTCTGCCAGTGCAATGGCCCGGAAGCGCAGCTCGCCGTCGCCCGGCTCGATCTCGAGCGCGCGCTGCAGGTGGGGAAGCGCATCCTGTGGTCGGTCGAGGGGGCCTTCGAGCAGATCCGCCACTTCGCCGCGGAGCGCGCGGTTGTCGCCGTCGCGCAGGTCCTGTTCCAGTACTTCGACCAGGCCCGCCGTGTCGCCCGTCTCGCGCAGCAGCTCGCGCAGCGCTTCCCGCGCCGACGCGCGTCCGGGCTGCTCGTCGAGCGCCTTGCGGCAGGCGTCGATCGCGGCTTCGGGGTCGCTGGCGCGGACGACGTCGATCAGGCGCATCCACCAGTTGGCGCGTTCCGCGGCGGAGCTCGCCGCCCCGGCTGCGCGGGCGCACAGGGGCCGTAGCTCGTCGACCCGTTCGCGACTGCGGTAGATCTCGAACAGCCGCAGAAAGGCGCGCGCATCGTCGGGCGTCGCGTCGCAGACCCATTCGAGCAGCTCCGCCGCCTCGTCGCTGCGCTCCAGACGATCGCTCAAGACCTCCGCCAGCTGCAGGCGCAGCGCGACGCCGGTCTCGACGTCCGCGTCGCCTTCCGCGCCGGCTTCGATGGCGGCTTCCAGCAGGGCCGCACGGTCCGCCCACGCACCGCGCGCCTCCAGGCGGGGCGCCAGGAAGGCCAGCGCCTCGGGATGCCCGGGCTCCAGCTCGGCCAGGCGGGTGAAGTGGCCCTCGGCCCGCTCGCCGTCACCCACCGCGTCGGCCAACCGCGCCGCGCGGCCGCGGAGCAACGGCTCGTCCCGCGGCGACGGATCTGCGGCCAGCTCCGCCTCCAGGACCTCCAGCAGCTCCGGCGCGTCGCGCTCCTCGTCGAGCAGGCCTGCGAGGCGCTCCCACAGCTCGGTGCGATCGGGCTCGATGTCGAGGGCGCGGCGCAGGTGTTGGCGCGCCGACTCGGCGTCTCCCAGCCCGCTAGAGAGCTCCGCGACCCGGACGTGGAGGGAGGGCCGGTCTTCCAGGGGGGTCTGCGGGAGACGCCGTTCGAGGTGGTCGCGCAGCGCCACGAAGTCGCCGCTGCGTTCCAGCAGGGCTTCCAGGCGCGGCTCCGCCTGGCACGCCACCGTCGCATCGGGAGCATCCTCCACCAACGCGGCGTAGAGGGCGCAGGCCTCGAGCGAGCGCGCCAGCCGTTCCTCCAGCAGCACCGCCCGCTCGAACTGGAGCGCGGCGCGCGCCGCGGGATCCGAGGTGGCCGAGAGGCGCTCCTGAAGACATTCCGCCAGGGTCTCGTCGTCGCCCACGACGCGGGCAATTCGTTCGAAGCCTTCGAGGACCTCGGGCACGCCCGCCCAGCTCCGGTGCAGCTCGCGATAGAGCGTCAACGCCTCGTCCATGCGGCCGGCGCCCTCGAGGGCGCGGGCACGGTGCAGCGCGAGACTGCGCGGCTCGGCGGCGCGACGGCCGCGCTGCTGGTGGGCTTCGAGCACCTCGAGCGCCTCGACGGCGCGATCGTCGCCGGCCAGCGCCTGCAAGATGGCTTCGAGGGAGGCGATGTCGTCGGGATCGCTCTCGACGGCGGCGCGCCACGCGGCCAGCGCCGCCTCTCCTCGGCCCTCGGCGGCGTGCAGGTAGCCGAGACGTCGCTGGTTCGCGGCGCGTTCGACCCCCTCCAGCGCGGGGTCGATGCGCTCGAGCGTCTCCACCAGCTCGTCGGTGTGACCCAGGTCGCCCTGGAGGCGCGCCAGCATCTGCAACGCGTCGAGCGAGTCTGGTGCGAGCTCGACCCAGCGCTTCGCCGCGGGCAGAGCGACCTCGGCGTCGGCCCGCTCGACGAGCGAGCGCACCAGCTCCGGCAGGCGCGTCGCGTCGCACTCCGTGGCCTCGAAGGCCAGGGCCCGGGCCTGGGCGGTCTCGTCGCCGCCATTGCGGGCGGCCGCCAACATCCCGGCGCGGGCCCGGGGCAGATCCTTCCGGATCGCGAGCGCGCGCTCGAAGGCCGCGACGGCCCCCGCCGGATCGCCGCGCTCGCCGGCCCGCACCTCGCCGAGGGCACACCAGCGCTCCGGCGAGTCCGGCTCGGCCTCCGCGGCTTGCAGCAGGAGTCGTTCGAGCTCGTCGAAGTGCTCGAGCTTGCGGAGGATCTGTTCCAGCTCCTGGAGCGGTGCCGGTGCCAGCGGATCCAGGGTGAGCGCCATCTGGTAGGCGTCGCAGGCGGCTTCGGGATCGTCGAGGCGATCGCGCTGCACGCGACCGATCTGGACCAGCAGCTCGATGCGTTCGGTGGCATCGAGTCCCGGCTCGGCCGCCTGCTGCTCGAGCAGCTCGACCCAACCGAGGTCGTCCGCGTCGGTCTCGAGAGCGGGCGCTGCCTCTTCCAGCGCATCGTCGGCGCCGTCCAGATCCAGCTCGCCGCTCGCGTCGGCCCCCGCGCCAGTAGGCTCCGCTTCGGCGGCGGGCGTGGGCTCTGGCTCCGTCTCGCCGGAGAGTCGCTGCAGCTCGCGCAGCGCCGGCGCGAAGTCCGGATCGAGCGAGACCGCCTCGCCCAGGGCGTCGGCGACCTCCGCATCGGCGTCCGGCCCGCCGCAGCGCTGGGCCGCCTGGGCCTGGCGGAACAGCAGTCGCGCCCGCTGCTCGGCGGGAAGCACGCCGTCGGTGGCCGTCAGGTGCTGCTGGTAGATCTCGCAGAGCCCCGCCCAGTCGGAGGCGCGCGAAAGGTGTTCCTCGAGCAGCTCGAAGGCCTGCGGGTCGCCGGGGTCGGCTTCGAAACGCTCGCGGTGTCGGGTCAGGGCTCGGCTCAAGGGTCCTCTCGCGCGGCAGGGTCCGCGGCAATCTGCTCGCAATGCCAGGGTTTTCATCGACGCGGAGCGATCCTTGCTTGAACGGGATTCGCTACGCTCCGCACGCTCCCGGACGACCGCTGCAATTCCCGGTCTCCGCGGGAAACGAGGGTTTTTCCCCTCGATGCAAAGGCGCCAGGGGATGTCTTCCAGCTCGAACTCACCCATGGATCCGAACGAAGGGCCGCCGGGCGCTCCGGAAGCGCCGGTGGAAGGGTCGGAGGCTTCCGAACGAGCCTCCGCGCTGCCGCTGGCTGAACGCCGCCGCCGCCGCCGCGAGATCTGGCTGAGCGTGGCCGTGGGCGTGGCCATCGCGGTGCTGGTGGGCGCGCAGCAGTGGGTCGCCACGCCGCGCCAGCAGCTCTCGATCGGCGGCAGCGCCCCCTTCCTGGTGCTGAATGCCGTCGTCGTCTTCCTGATCTTCCTGCTGGTCTACCTGATCGCTCGCAACCTGGTGAAGCTCGTCTTCGAGCGGCGGCGCGGGGCGCTGGGCTCGCATCTCAACCTGAAGTTCGTGCTGGCCTTCCTCTTCGTCGCGACGTTGCCGACGCTGGTGCTCTTCCTGGTGTCGTCCTCGATCATCAGCAACACCATCAACACCTGGTTCAGCCTCCAGATCGACCAGACCCTGGACGAGAGCCGCAGCGTCGCCGACGCCTACTACGAGTCCGCCGCCGACAACGCCCTGCGCATCGGGCGGCGCATCGCGCAGCAGATCACCGAGGCCAAGCTGATGCGCGAGGACAACCTCGAGGCGCTCCAGGTCTTCATCGAGGAGAAGCAGCGCGACTACGATCTGGGCGTGGTGGAGATCTTCAGCGCCACCGGCGAGGAGCTGGTGGTGGTCGTGAACCCCGAGATCCCCGCCACCCACTTCTCCCGCCCCGACAGCGACCTGGTGAGCTCGGCGCTCTCGGGCGTATCGGCGTCGCGGGTCGAGGAGACCGTGAGTGGCAGCGTGATCCGCGGTGCCGTGCCGGTGGAGTCCACCTTCCGCGAAGCCGAGGCGGTGGGCGCGGTGGTGGTCAACTACTTCGTGCCCTATTCGATCGCGCGCAAGGTGGAGCAGATCCGCGCTGCCCACGACGATTACAAGCGGCTCCAGCCCGAGGCCGGCCGCATCGAGCGCAGCTACCAGCTCGAGCTGCTGCTCTTCTCGCTGGTGGTGCTGCTCTTCGCGATCTGGTGGGCCTTCCGCATCGCCAAGGGCGTCACCACGCCGATCCAGGCGCTGGCGGAGGGCACCGCCCAGGTGGCGCGCGGCAATCTGGACGTCGAGATCGAGACCGAATCCGACGACGAGGTCGGATTCCTGGTGCGCTCCTTCAACCGCATGACCCGCGATCTGCGCGACGCCCGCGGCGGACTCGAAGCCAGCAACGCCGAGCTGGAGGCGCAGCGCCACTCGATGGAGATCGTGCTGCGCAACATCGGCGCGGGCGTGGTGTCGCTCGACGCCGACGGGCGCATCGACACCATCAATCCGTCGGCCCAACGGCTGCTCGGGATCCCGCCGGGCGCCGCGGTGATCGGTCAGCCCATCGAGGCGGTGGTCAAGAACCCGGAGCAGCTCGAGAGCATCACCGACCTGGCCGCCGAGCTGCGCCCGGGCGTGCGCGAGAGCGTACGCCGGCAGATCCACCTGGCCTCGGGCGACGACACCCTGACCCTGCTCGTCACGGTGACCCTGCTCAAGGACGAGGACGGCCAGTCGCCCGGCTCGGTGGTGGTGCTCGACGACTACTCGCAGCTGGTGAAGGTGCAGCGCATGGAGGCCTGGCGCGAGGTGGCCCGCCGCATCGCCCACGAGATCAAGAACCCGCTGACGCCGATCCAGCTCTCGGCCCAGCGCATCCGTCGCCGCTTCGGCCCGCGCCTGGCCGCCGTGCCCGAAGACGCCAAGGTCTTCGACGAATGCGTCGACGTCATCACCTCTCAGGTGGACGGTCTCAAGCTGTTGGTGAACGAGTTCTCCAACTTCGCGCGGTTGCCCGCCGCCAACCCCCGGCCCGACGACCTGAACCGTCTGGTCGAGGAGGCGGTGGCGCGCTACGCCGGCACCGAAGGCGTCGAGATCAAGACCGACGTCGACCCCCGCCTGCCGCCGGTCGATCTCGATCGCGAGCAGATCAGTCGCGCGCTCACCAATCTGATCGACAACGCGCTGGCGGCGATCCGCGAGCGCCGCACGGAGGAGCCGGACTTCGTGCTGGGTCACGTGGAGCTGCGCACGGTCTACGACGCCCCGCTCCAGGCAGTGCGGCTCGAGGTGGTGGACGACGGCGTCGGCATCGGGCCCGGCGATCGCCGGCGCATCTTCGAGCCCTATTTCTCCACCAAGCAGCACGGCACCGGACTGGGACTGGCGATCGTCTCGCGCATCGTGGCGGACCATCGCGGCTACGTGCGCGTTCACGACGCGGCGCCTCGGGGCACGCGGCTCATCGTCGAGATTCCGCTCGACCAGGAGGGCCGGGCCGTGCGCTCCGGCTCTGCCGACAGGGGGTCCGCTTGACTCGCATACTCGTCGTCGATGACGAAGAGAGCATCCGGCGCTCGCTGGGCGGGTTGCTCTCGGACGAGGGCTACGAAGCCGCCCCCGCCGCTGACGGCGCCAAGGCGCTCGAGATCCTCGAGCGCAACCGCGCTTCCATCGACCTGGTGCTCCTCGACATCGCCATGCCGGGACGCGACGGCCTCGAGATCCTCGAGGACATCCGCGCCCAGTGGCCGGACCTGCCGGTGCTGATGATGAGCGGCCACGGCACCATCGAGACCGCCGTGCGCGCCACTCGGGCCGGCGCCTTCGACTTCGTCGAGAAGCCGCTCAGCGTGGAGAAGCTGCTGCTCTCGATCCGCAACGCCCTCGAGCGCAGCGAGCTCCAGCACGAGAACCAGCGGCTGCGCGCCGAGGCGCTGCGCGCCCACGAGATCCTCGGGGTTTCGGAGCCGATCCAGACGCTCAAGAAGCAGATCGCCCAGGCGGCGCCCACCAACGGCTGGGTGCTGATCACCGGCGAGAACGGAACCGGCAAGGAGCTGGTGGCGCGGCAGGTCCACGTGCAGAGCAAGCGCGCCGACCACCCCTTCGTCGAGGTGAACTGCGCGGCGATTCCGGAGGAGCTGATCGAGTCGGAGCTCTTCGGCCACGAGAAGGGCGCCTTCACCGGGGCGATCGCCCGCAAGCAGGGCAAGTTCGAGCTCGCCGACCGCGGCACGATCTTCCTCGACGAGATCGCCGACATGTCGCTCAAGACCCAGGCCAAGGTCTTGCGCATCCTCCAGGAGCACAAGTTCGAGCGGGTGGGCGGCACCGAGACCATCGAGGTGGACGTGCGCGTCATCGCGGCCACCAACAAGGACCTCGAGGCCGAGATCGCCGCCGGGAACTTTCGAGAGGACCTGTTCTACCGCCTCGCCGTCATCCCGTTCCGGGTCTCGCCGTTGCGCGAGCGGCGCGAGGACATCCCGATCCTGGCCCAGGCCTTCGTCGAGGAGTTCTGCGCCGAGTCGGCCACCCGCACCAAGGAGATCGCGCCGAAAGCGATGAACCTGCTGCGCGCCTACAGCTGGCCCGGCAACGTGCGTGAGCTGCGCAACCTGATGGAGCGCCTGGTACTGATGACGCCGGGGCCGCGCATCGGGGCCGAGGAGCTGCCCGACACCATCCGGGTCGGCGAGGTGCGGCGCGGATCCCAGCGCGGCAGTCTCGAGGAGGCGCGCCGCGCCTTCGAGCGCGAATACGTCGTCGACAAGCTTCGCGAGAACGACTGGAACATCTCGCGCACCGCCGAAGTCATCGGGCTGAAGCGCGAGAGCCTGTCGCGCAAGATCCGCGCCCTGAAGATCGAGATCCCGCGTGGCTGAGGCGTTGGCGAGCCCGACCGCCGTGGTGCGCTGCGCGGGCCCCTCGGATGCCGCTGCGCTGGCGGCGCTCGACGTCCCCGGCATGGCGACGGCCCAGGTCTGGCGCGAGACGCTGACGCGTCCGCACGCATCTGCCTGGCTGTGGTGCGAGAACGGCGTGCCCCGCGGCGCGCTCCTGGCGAGTCGCATGCTCGACGAGGCCGAGGTCCACCAGCTCTGGGTGACGCCCGGCCAGCGCCGGCGCGGCGGCGCC
>JBFGIM010000033.1:0-23416 GCA_041577695.1 Myxococcota bacterium
ACTCTCCGCGCCAGAAGTTCGCGGTGAGCTTCGGCAGGTACTCGGCCCAGCCCGACAGGCTGAAGAGCGGATGGTCGAACCACTCCGAAGGCGCTTTGGCCACCCAGTCGAGCCGCGCGGTCTTCCGGTGGGTGCCGGTCAAGCTGCCCACCACGAGGACGTTGCGCGCCAGCCAGGGCAGGACGCCCGCCGCGGCGGCGACCCCCATCCAACCCCACGGTGCCAGCGAGTCCAGCGACGCGCGCCTGCGCCAGGTCTCGAGCAGGGCGCTGCCGAAGAGCACTCCGGCCAGCGCGACGAAGGCGGCGTTCGAGTACTTGTTGAGGAAGGCGAACGCCAGCAGCAGGCCGGCTCCGACGGCGCCGCGCGGACCGAAGCGACCCTCGCGCATCCCCACCAGTGCGAAGAACGCCCCCGCTCCCAGCAGCGGAGTCAGGACGTCGGCGGTCACGCCGAAGAAGAGGTCGTTGGGGAAGCCGGCCAACAGCAGCGGAGGCCCGAGCCGCATCAAGGAGTCGTCGGGATAGCGGCTGCGCAGGGCGACCCAGGTGATGACGACGAGCGCGGCCGCCGCGGCTACCGCGAGCCAGCGCATCCAGTAGAGCGAGGCCAGCGGTCCCAGCCCGAGGCTCCGCCCGAGCCGGTACCAGCCGGCGGTCACCACGTAGTAGAAGGGCGGAGCTTCCGCCTCGATGTTGGTGCCGCGGGCGAATTCGTCGATCCGTCGCTGGGTGCGCTTCGGATCTGCGCGGCGGCGCTCGTTCAGCTCGGCCGGATCCGGGATGACGCGGCCGGTCTCCGGGTCCGGCTGCACCAGGTATTCGGGCGAGCCCAGGAAGATCACGTAGCGAGCCGTGGTCTCCTCGAAGAGCGCGTCCTCGGGGCCCGGCAGGAAGCCGCGCGCGTACTTGAGCACCAGGTCGACGTGCATGTGCTCGTCGACGTTGTGGAAGAAGGGAAAGGCGGCGGCGAAGGCGAAGACGCGGACGGCGGCGAGGACGGCGAGCCCGGCGACGATCCAACCCTCGCGACGTTGTGACGCCTGTTGCGGCGCGCCGAGCTCCACGCGGCCCTCCCTCCGCCGGACGGGCGCTCGCGATCGCCCACCCCGAAGCGACGGGGCCTCCCGCGGGCGGCATTCTAGCAGCCCATCGGCCTCGCCTCGGCTTGCCTGCCGCACCAGATGCGGTATCAGACCGACAGGCCAGCTCCTCCCGCTCCCGAGGTCCGCTCCATGCTCTCCCCCAACGCGCGCTCCGCGTTGCTGCCGCCTCCGAACCGATGCCGCCCGAGGCCGCGCTTCCTCACGCGAGCGGCGCTGCTGGCTTCGTACGTGATGCTGTACCCGGTGGCCGCGAGCGCCGATCCGCCCGAGCTGATGTGGCAGCTGTATCCCGGCAGCAGCGAGACCTTCGAGACCGAGAGCGAGAGCGGCCGCCAGGGGCCCCTCCAGGGTTCGGAAGCCAACTCGGTGCCGGGGGCCAGCGGCTCGGGCAACGCAACGGTCGACTACGGCGCGGTCGCGCTCGACACCTCGATCGATGCCGACTTCTCGCTCCAGGAGTTCGCATTCCTCTGCTTCCCGGGCCACTGTGCCTCGGCCGTGGGAAGCTGGTCGGACGTGCTGGTCTTCCGGGCGCCGGGGCACGTCGCAGACGGCAGCGCGGGCAGCTTCACCGCCCAGATCGAGATCCCGGCCCAGCTCGCGGCGAACGCCTCGGACACCTGGCTCGCGCCGGTCCTGGCGCGACTGATCGTCTTCGTCGATCCGTCGGGCAACCAGTTCGAGGAGATCGTCGTCACCTGCATCGCCGACGCCGTCGAGGCGAATCCGTGCGCGCTGTCCACGGGCCAGACCCTCTTCTCCGATTCGGTCGGCTTCGTGTTCAAGGCCCCTCCCCCGACCGGGATGGGCTCCTTCCAGCTGGGCCCCTTCGACTTCACCTACGGCGAGCCCTTCGTCTTCGAGGTCCAGGTCGTCATCGAGGGCGGCATCAGTCTGAACGCCCAGACCGCGGGCGTGGCGTCGGCGACGACCGACCTGGGAGACGGTCTGACCTGGACGGCGGTGCTCGAGCTCTTCGACCAGCCCGGCGGCGCGGGCGAATCGATCCCGTTGGGCGAGGCGCTGGTCTCGCCCTCCAGCCAGGTCGACTGGCTGAAGACGGTTCCGCTGCCCGAGCCCGACACCGCGCGATCGCTCGGCACCGCATTCCTGGCCCTGGCGGCACTGCGCCGCGGCAAGCGAACCCGCAAGCACGGAGACCCGACATGAAGGCCGCCGTCTACTACGAAACCGGAGCCCCGGACGTCTTCCGCTACGAGGACGTCCCGGACCCCGTCTGTGGCGAGGACGGCGTCCTGATCGACGTGCGCACCGTCAGCATCGAGGGCGGCGACACGCTGCACCGCGCGGGCGGCTTGATGGCCTCGCGGCCCCACATCGTCGGCTACCAGTGCGGGGGCAACGTCTCCGAGGTCGGTAGCGGCGTCCGCGACCGCCACGTCGGGCAGCCCGTGGTGGCGGTGATGACCCACGGCTCCCACGCCGAACGCGTGGCGGTGGCGGCGGGACAGACCTGGGTCGTACCCGAGGGCGTCGAGCTGGAGGCTGCGGCCTGTGTGCCGATCGCGGTGGGCACCGCCGACGACTGCCTGTTCGAGTTCGGGCGGCTGCAGAGCGGCGAGACGGCGCTGATCCAGGCGGGTGCGGGCGGGCTCGGCATGGCGGCCATCCAGCTCGCCAAGCAGGCAGGGGCGCGTGTGCTGGCCACCGCGTCGAGCGACGAGAAGCTCGAGCGCCTGAAGGAGTTCGGGCTCGACCACGGCATCAACTACCGCACCACCGACTTCGTGGCGGCGGTGCGCGAGCTCACCGGCGGGCGCGGGGCGGACGTGGTGGTGGACTCGGTGGGCGGCCACACCCTGGAGGGCAGCATCGAGGCCGCTGCCTATCGCGGCCGGATCTCCTACGTCGGCTCGGCCGGCCGCGACGACTACCGCGCCGACCCGGACCTGCTGCGGCCGGGCAACAAGTGCCTGCAGGGCGTCTTCTTCGGGGCCGAGCTCGCGCTCGCCAGCGGCCGTGTCCACCCGATGGTCGCGGGCCGGATCGCCGACCTGGCCAGCGGCGCCCTGCGGATCGTGATCGACCGACGCTTCCCGCTGGCCGAGGCGGCGGAGGCCCACCGCTACATCGAGAGCCGCCAGGCCTTCGGGCGGGTCGTGCTGGAGCCCTGAGCGGGTGTAACCCGCCGGGCGGCGCCGGCATCCCAGGGTTGCGCGTCCGCATCCCGGGAGAAGGTCCCATGACCTCGGCCATCCCCTGCTCCGAGCTCCGCCTGGCGAACGCGACCCCGACGTCCACCCCCGACCTGACGGCGCTCGGCGCCTGCCTGGAGAGCGTCGGCTCGGAACGCGTGATCTCCTGGGCCGCCGAGACCTTCGGCCCGGGCTTGGTCATGAGCACCAGCTTCGGCATCCAGTCGGCGGCGCTGCTACACATGGCAACCCGCGTGCGGCCCGACATCCCGGTGGTGTGGGTCGATACGGGCTACCTGCCCGACGAGACCTATCGCTTCGCCGAGACCCTGACCGACCGCCTGGGTCTCGACCTCCGCGTCTACCAGTCCCCATTGAGCCCGGCGCGCATGGAGGCGCTGCACGGCCGGCTGTGGGAGCAGGATTCGGTGCAAGCGCTCGACCGCTACGACCAGATCCGCAAGGTGGAGCCGATGAAGCGCGCCCTGCGCGAGCTCGGCGCCAGCGCCTGGATGAGCGGCGTTCGCGCCGAGCAGACCGCCCACCGGGCGGGCCTGTCGGTGCTCGGCCACCAGGACGGCCGCTACAAGGTGTCCCCCTTGCTTCGCTGGAGCACGCGCGACGTCTACGCCTACCTGAAGCGACACGACCTGCCGCTGCACCCGCTCTTCGAGCACGGCTACGCGACGGTGGGCGACTGGCACTCCAGCCGGCCCGCGGGCGCCGGAGAGGACGCCCGCGCCACGCGCTTCCGTGGCTTGAAGCAGGAGTGCGGACTGCACCTCAGTGCCGAGGAAGACGCGAGCCTCGGCTCGAGCTCGCTCTAGCGGGGCGAGCCCGGCACGCCGCTGGCTGCGGGCCCGCTTCGCAGCACCCGACGCGCCCCGGCAGACGGCCGCTCAGGCCGGCGAGTAGGCCGCGCCGCCGTCGATCTTGAGCACGGCCCCGGTGGTGTAGCTGGAGGCGTCGCTGGCCAGGTAGAGTGCCGCGCCCACGATCTCGTGGGCCTCGCCCCCGCGCTGGAGCGGGATGGTGCGCCGCGCCGCCTCGTGGAAGGCTTCCAGGTTCCAGGCCTTGCTGATGTCGGTGAGGAATGGCCCGGGCATGATGCAGTTGACGCGGACGCTCGGGCCGAAGGCGCGCGCCATCCCCACCGTCATGGCATTCAGACCGGCCTTGGCGGCGGCGTAGGGAAGCTCGGCGGGGGTCGGCTGCACTGCCGCGATGCTGCTGACGTTGATGATCGAGCCGCCCTCACCCCGTGCCATCCGCTCGCCCACCAGCGAGGAGAGTCGGAAGGGGCCCTTCAGGTTGACCGCCAGCACCTTCTCGTAGAGCGCTTCGCTCACTTCGCCGAGCGACGGATAGAGCGGCGAGAGCCCCGCGTTGTTGACGAGCACGTCCACCCGCCCGAAGCGGTCGTAGGCGGTCTCCACCAGCCGATCGCAGTCGGCCCACACCCCGACATGGCAGGCGATGCCCAGCGCCTCGCGGCCGGTCTGCCGGCGCACGTCGTCGGCCAGCGCCTCACAAGCGTCGGCCTTGCGACTGGCGATCACCACGTCGGCGCCGCTCTGCGCGAAGGCCTGCACCATCGCGCGCCCGAGGCCACGGCTGCCGCCGGTGACGACTGCCACCCGACCGCTCAGGTCGAAGAGATTCTGCGGGCCTTCCGGCATCGCTCTCCTCGGCGCCTCCCCGCTATCCCATCTGCTCGGCCGCGGCGAGCAGCTCGTCCCGGAAATCGGGGTGGGCGACCGAGGCCAGCGCCCGGGCGCGCTCCTTCACGGTGCAGCCGGACACCTCGGCGGCCCCGTACTCGGTGACCACCACGTCGAGCTGGTGACGCGGCGTCGTCACGATGGCGCCGGCGTCGAGCCGGGCGCGGATGCGCGACAGGGTGCGCCCCCCGATGGCCACGGTCGAAGGCAGACAGATCAGCGAGCGGTCGTCCGACTCCATGCTGGCGCCAGAGGTGAAGTCCTCGTGACCGCCGATCCCCGAGTGCTGGCGCCCGTCGATGGTGTCGGCCACCACCTGGCCGGCCAGATCGACCATCAGCGCGCCGTTGATCGACAGCATGTTGCGGTTGGCGGCAATGGTGGTGGGGTTGTTGATCAGGTCCACGGGCAGGAATCGCACCGCCTCCTGCCCGTCCAACCACTCGTAGAGGTCCGGCGTTCCCATCGCGAAGGTCGTGACCGAGTAGCCGTCGTAGACGCCCTTGTGCGCGTTGCTCACCTTGCCGGACTGGTGCAGGTGCATCAGACCCGTGGTGAACATCTCGCTGTGGATGCCGTAGTCGCCCCCCGGTCCCTGGGCGAGCAGCTTCACCACGGCGCTCGGAATCCCGCCGATGCCGGTCTGGAGCGTGCTGCCGTCGTGGGCGTAGCGCTGCACGTGTTCCGCGATGGCGCGCTCCGCATCGGTGGGCGGCGGATCGGGCAGTGCGGTCGGCTGCCACTCCCCCTCCACCAGCACATCCACCTGGTCGACGTGGATCGCGTGCGGATGCGCCGGGGGCAGGCCGAACGTCCGCGGCAGACGCGGGGTGGTCTCCACCACCAGCAGCCGGTCGCGGTCGCGACTGCAGCGGAAGATCTCGTCGACCGTGGCGCCCGCGTGCAGCGAGAGGCTCAGCCGACCGTCGGCGTCGGGTGGCGCGGCGGCCGTGGCCAGCACGCGCGGCGACATGCGCTCGGCAAAGAGCCGGAAGCGGCGGAAGTCGCCGGGCAGGAACGCCACGTCGTGACCGGCGGCTCGCAGCGCTCGCTCGGCGGGTCCGAAGAAGGCCGAGCGCAGGTGCACCCCGGGGCGGGCGAAGATCGGGAAGAGCTCACACAGGAGCCCCGCAAAGACGGTGAGCTGTTTCCAATCCTGGCGCTCGGCCAGGGCGTGGAGCAGGCCGATCGGCTGTCCGGGGCCCAGCGGCACCGCGAGGGTGTCCTCGGCGCGCAGCATCGCTACGGCATCGGCGGCGGTGCAGCGCTTCACGCCCGCACCCCCGCCGATGCGGCTCCGGTCACGCGCTCGAAGAGCGACAGGAAGTTGCCGCCGAGCACGGCTCCGACCTCCTCGTCGCCGAGTCCGCGGCCCAGCAGTGCCGCCGCCACGTCGTGGAAGTGGCGGTAGCTGGACAGCACGGGCTTGTAGTTGGCGTCCATGTCGGTTCCGACCGCTACGTGGTCGAGCCCGACCCGATCGATCAGCCGCATCACCTCCTCGACGAAGGCCTCGAAGCCGTCCACAGCGAAGCCCGCGGGCCAGGCGCCGATCACTCCACCGGCACGGGTCACCGCCAGGGCGTGCTCGGGCGTCAACAGGCGCGGATGCGGGTCCGCCCCGCTGGTGAGATGGCTGTGGGAGATCAACAGCGGCGCGTCGGACGCGTCGAGCGCGTCGCGAGTGGTCTCGAAGGTGGCGTGGGCCAGGTCCACCACGAGCCCCAGGCGGTTCATTTCCCGCACGACCTGGCGGCCGAAGTCGGTGAGGCCCCCGTGGCGGGGCGGCGCGGTCTGGATGTCGCCCAGCTCGTTGACGCGGTAGTGCACCAGGGTGATCGAACGGATGCCGTCCTGGTACGCCTCCGCCACCCGGTGCGTCTGGCCCTCCAGGAAGTCCGCGCCTTCGCAGCTGGCCAGCACTCCAACCGCGCCGGCGGCTTGCGCAGCAGCCACGTCCGACGGCGAACGGATCGGGCGCATGCCCGGGCGCTCGGCCACTTCGGCCAGGGCCGCCACCTGGCGCCGGTGGTCCCGGTACGCCTCGCCCGGCTCGAAGTCGCGCACCGCCGCCAGCGCACCCTCGCCGGTAGCGCCGATGACGCCCAGGTCGGCCACCGTGGCGAAGCTCACCACCGGCAACGGATGGGCAGCCAACGCCTCGAAGGTCTCGGGCAGGGTCGGCAGGCCCGCCAGGGGATGCGTCGGGGGCAGCCCCAGCAGAAAGCAGCGGCCGGGGTGGGCGTGCACGTCGGCCCACGGCTGACTGCGCGAGAGCGCCAACGCCCGGTCGCGCTGCTCCAGCGTCGCGTCGCGGAGCCCGGCGTCGAAGTCTTCGTCGGCGGACGCTCCGGGCGTTGCGGCCAGGGAGGGCGGCGGCGCGTTCAAGGACAGGCATTGGCACATGGCAGGCGGGCACGATACCGGGCGCGGGCGGCCCCGTACAGGCCGCGGACTGGGGGAAAACGCCCATCTTCGGGTAACATGGCGACGTGCGGCACTGCCTTCCCCGTCGCTTCCGCTGGCTGTTGCTCCTCGCCACACTCCTGGTCGTGCCGGGCGCCGGACGGGCGCCCGCTGCCCCCCAGGCCGGGTTCGTACCGCCCGGCCAGCAGATGCTGCGCGCCCGCGAATACCTGCGCTTCGCCACGTCGGTGCAGACCGGCAGCATTCTCAACGCCATCGCGCACATGGAGCGCGACCGCAGCGATCCGACCTACACCGCGCCGGTGGGCGCGCTCGACGCGGACGCGTGGTCCAATACCTGGGACAAGCTCGACAACTTCCGCGACACCCGCGACTTCGACGGCCTCTACCTGGTGAACGCGTTGATGGGGTACGAGGACCATCCCTATCTGACGCCGGCGCTGTGGGACCGGGTGCGCTCGTCCCTGCTCGAGTTCAAGTTCTGGTTCACCGACCCCACGCCGCCGCTCCCGGACCCCGCGGATCCGGAGCGCGACTGGGACAACAGCATCTACTGGACCGAGAACCACCAGATCCTCTACCACACCATCGAGTACCTGATGGGCCAGCGCTTCCCGGAAGCGTGCTTCACGATCCGGGGGTTCGTCCCCACCGCGGACTGCAGCGCCGACTACGAGCGCCGCGGGATCGACCACAAGACGCGCGCGCGCGAGCGCATCCTCGCCTGGCTGGACGAGCGCTGGGAGATCGGCTTCGTCGAGTGGCACTCGAACATCTACTACCAGAAGGACGCGACGCCGCTGCTCACCCTGATCGAGTACGCCGACGACGCCGAGATCCGCGAGCGGGCCGCGATCGTACTCGACGTGCTGATGATGGACCTGGCGACCCACGACTTCGGCGACCAGCTCGGCGCGACCCACGGCCGCACCGAGATGAAGGACATCCACACCGTCACGGCCAACGACACGTTCGGGCTCGTGCACCTGCTCTTCGGCCAGCAGGACGAGATCGGCCATGCCTCCACCGGCGAGGCGGGGGCCACGCTCTTCGCGCGCTCCAAGCACTACCGGCTGCCGAGGGTCATCTACGAGGCCGCTCACTCGGACGAGCGCATCATCGACCGCACCCGGATCAGCGTGGCCCTGGACGAAAGCGCCCCGCTCGAGGACGACCCGACCCCGCCGCCGGGCACCTCCTTCGAGTTCACCCCGGAGAACTTCACCTTCTGGTGGGGGCTCGAGGCGTGGACGGCCTGGCAGGTGGTGCCGCTGACGATCCGGGGCGCCGAGGAGTGGAACCTGTGGCCGACCGAGTTCCTCGAGCCGTTCGTGGCCCTGCGCAACCTGCTGGGGCCCGACCCGATCGCCGCGATCCCCGTGGCCAAGACCATCGCCAGCAACATCTGGCCCCAGGTCGCGCTGGGCGTGTTGAGCGAGGTCAACACCTACACCTACCGCACGGCGGACTACATGCTCTCGACGGCGCAGGACTACCGCAAGGGCGCGAACTCGTCCCAGGCGCACACCTGGCAGGCGACGCTCGGCCCCTACCAGATGGTCTTCACCGGCATCCCCGCGGTGCCCGTGCAACTTCCCGAGCGCTGGGTGAGCCGGACCGACGGCACGCCCGGCTACTGGACCGGCTCGGGTGCCCTGCCCCGCTCGGCGCAACACGAGAACGTTGCCGTCCACATCTACTCGCCGCTCTACGCCTCCAACTCACTCTTCGGCTACGAGCCGAAGACCCACGCCTACTTTCCGCAGGACCACTTCGACGAGGTGGTGCAGGAGGGCCACTGGACCTTCGGCCGCTACCGCGATGGCTATATCGCACTCTACTCCTGGCGCGACACCGTGTGGCAGGCCTACACGCCCGAGGAGTTGGCGCCGCTGCCGCCCTCCGACGACGGTCCCATCGTGAACTCCTTCGACCTCGTCGCACCGGGCGGCCCCGACAACGTCTGGATCGTGGAGATGGGGAGCGCCGCTCGCTGGGGCTCGTTCCGGGCGTTCGTGGCAGCCGTGCTCGCCGCGGAGGTCCATGTGACGCCCAGCCCGGGAACGGTGCCGCTGATCCGGACCTTCGAGGTGGCCTACACCTCGCCGAGCCAGGGCGAGGTCCACTTCGGTTGGGAGGGACCGTTCCGGCTGCGCGGCCAGGAGGTCTCGCTGCGGGGCTACCCGCGCATGAGCAACCCGTGGGTTCACGCCGAGCGCGGCGATCGCGTCGTCACCATGAAGGGGCGCACGGGAGCCCTGCGGCTCGACTGGGACGCCGGCGCGCGCGAAGTGATGCCCGCCGGTGGGCTCCACCGCTAGACTCGCGGTTCTCGACCCGGAGACGCACGAGGCGCGGATGACCCGGAACCGACCGAGGGCGGCACTCGCCATGGCGCCCGCCCTCACACGCGACCTGATGAGCGACGCGGATCGAGCGCGCCTGGCGGCGTTGTGCACGGTGACGGACCCCGAGCCACTGGCGCGGCTCGACGACGAACGCGCCAACCGGGTGCTGGCCGACATCGAGATCCTGCTCACTGGATGGGGCTGTCCGGTGCTCGACGCGGCCACACTCGACCGCGCTCCCAAGCTGGGCGCGGTGGTCCACGCCGCCGGCACCGTCAAGAACCACGTCACCGAGAGCTGCTTCGACCGCGGTGTGCGGGTTAGCTGTGCCGCGGCCGCCAATGCCGTGCCCGTGGCCGAGTACACCCTGGCCACCATCCTGCTGGCCAACAAGCGCGTGTTCCGCATCGCGCAGCGCTACCGCGAGCTGCGGGGCTGGCGGCTGTGGCCCGCCGAGTACCCGGGGCTCGGCAACCTGGACAAGGTGGTCGGCGTGGTCGGCGCCTCGCGCATCGGCCGCCGGCTGATCGAGCTGTTGCAGCCCTTCGACTTCGACGTCCTGGTCTCGGACCCGTACCTCGATGCAGCCGAGGCGAGGGCGATGGGCGTCACCCCGGTCGAGCTCGATGAGCTGCTGCGGCGTTCCGACGTGGTGACCCTGCACGCGCCGGCGCTGCCCGAGACGCGTCACATGATCGACCGCCGCCGGCTCGCGCTGCTGCGCGACGGCGCCATCCTGATCAACACCGCCCGCGGCGTCCTGGTGGACGGCGATGCCCTCACCGAGGAGCTGGTATCGGGTCGCATCGATGCGGTGATCGACACCACCGATCCCGAGGTACTGCCCGCCGACTCGCCGCTCTACGAGCTGCCCAACGTCTGGCTCACGCCGCACATCGCCGGCGCCCTGGGACCGGAGACCCGACGCCTGGCGGCGCTGGCCCTGGACGAAATCGAGCGCTTCGCCAGCGGCCAGCCCTTCGCCCACGAGGTGCGGCGCGAGGACTGGCCGCGCATCGCCTGACGACAACCCTGATCGGGAGATCCGATGAATCCGCTCGGTTTCTGCTCCATCTCCGCGCTCGACCGACCGCTCGCCGCCGCCGCCGAGCTGGTGGCGGCCAACGGCCTGGACGGCATCGAGGTGACCGCCCGCGCTCCCCATCTCGAGATGGGCGCTTCGGACGCGGCGGTGGCCGCGGCCGCCGCCGCCGTCGCGGGTGCGGGAGTCCCGGTCCTCACCTACGGCTCCTATCTGGGCCATGCGCCGCACGTGACGCCGGATCACGCGCGACGCGAGGCCGAGGTGGCGGCCCTGCTGGGCGCACCGCTGCTGCGGGTCTGGGCGGAGGCCGCCGTCGGAGACCTCGACGCGGTGGTGGCGATGCTGCGCGGCGCCTGCGACGGCGCGGCGGCGGGCACCACCGTCGTGGTCGAGCGCCACATCGGCTCCTTCGCGGATACGCCCGAACGCGTGGAGCAGCTGCTCGATGCGGTCGAGCGACCGAATCTCGCGCTGAACTACCAGGTGCTCGACTTCCTGCCGGCCGGCGCGGTGGACGCGCAACCCGACGACGCGCGCCGGCTGATCG
Source organism: Myxococcota bacterium (assembly GCA_041577695.1). GTDB lineage: Bacteria > Myxococcota_A > UBA9160 > UBA9160 > PR03 > JASJBO01. The sequence continues at coordinate 11,350 of JBFGIM010000033.1, forward strand.
GGCGCGCGGCCTACTTCCACCTGAAGAACTACCGCGCCAACCCCGACGGCGGTCCGCTGCTGCCGGGCGGCTCGCTCGAGCACGGCGTGCTCGACTATCGGTCGCTGCTGGCGGCCGCGCTCGAGGCTGGCTACGCCGGCCCGATGTCGATCGAATTCCTCAGCTTCGAGCCGAAGCCGCTGGAGGAGAAGCTGGCGGCCGACCTGCGCTGGCTGCGGGCCACCCTGGCCGAGCTCGGCCGTTGAGCGAGCGGGTCCCGCGCATGGCTTCGCTGCGCGATGCCGCCGCGCTGGGCGAGCGCTGTCGCCAGCTCGGCCTCGAGCCGCTCCCCTGCGACGAGGCGCTCGACCCCACTCCGCTGGCGGCGCCGCTGGCGCTGGGCCCCGGCGTCGCGGCCGCCGCCAACCGCTTCGTGATCCAGCCGATGGAAGGCTGGGACGCCACCCGCGAGGGCGCGCCCTCGGAGCTCACCGTCCGGCGCTGGCAGCACTTCGGTCGTTCCGGCGCCGGCTGGATCTGGGGCGGCGAAGCCGTGGCGGTCCAGGAGGACGGGCGGGCCAACCCGAACCAGCTCCGCATCGGACCGGACACGGCGCCGGCATTGGGGCGCCTGCGCGAGACCCTGTTGGCCGCGGCCCGCGAGAGCGACCGGCCCGAACCGCTCGTCGGTCTCCAGCTCACCCACAGCGGGCGCTGGTCGATGCCCAGCCCGGGACGGCGGCGGCCCCGGGTCGCCTATCGCCACCCGCTGCTCGACCGGCGCGTCGGCGTGGCGGACGACTCGGCCGTGCTCTCCGACGACGAGGTGGGGACGCTGGTGCGCGCCTTCGCCGAGTCGGCGCGGCTGGCCCAGTCCGAGGGCTTCGCCTTCGTGGACGTGAAGCACTGCCACGGCTACCTGCTCCACGAGTTCCTGTCCGCGCGACGGCGGCCGGGCCGCTACGGCGGCCCCTCGCTGGCCGATCGCACGCGCCTGCTCCACGAGCTCGTGGCCGCCGTCGCCGACGCCGCCCCAGGCCTGCGCATCGGCGTGCGACTGTCGCTCTTCGACACGGTGCCGCACCACGCCGCAGCCGGAAGCGCTGCGATGGAGCCCCACTCCCTGCCCTACGCCTGGGGCTTCGGTCTCGATCCCGAGCACCCGGAACGGTCCGACCTGGCCGAGACCATCGAGCTGGTGCGCGGCCTCGTCGGGCTCGGCGTCACCTGGATCAACGCCACCGCGGCGAGCCCCTACTACGCGCCCCACCTGCAGCGGCCGGCGGCCTATCCGCCCAGCGACGGCTATCCGCCTCCGGAGGATCCGTTGTGCGGCGTCGTCCGCATGCTCGGTGCGGCGCGCGCCCTCAAGCGCGCAGTGCCCGAAGCCGTGGTCGTGTCCTCGGGCTGGACCTACCTGCAGGACTTCCTTCCCCACGTTGCCCAGGCGTGCGTGCGCGAGGGCTGGTTCGACGCGGTCGGCGTCGGCCGCATGGCGCTCTCCTATCCCGAGCTGCCGGCGGACGTGCTGGCGGGCGGCCCGCTGGCGCGCAAGCGGATCTGCCGGACCTTCAGCGACTGCACCAGTGCGCCGCGCAACGGCCTGGTTTCGGGCTGCTACCCCCTCGACCCGTTCTACCGCAAGCGGCCCGAGCGCGACGCGCTCGAGCGCGCCAAACGACGCGCGAGGCGCGCATCGTGAGCCCGGCATCGGGTTCGCTGCGAGAAGCGTTCGACCGGCTCCAGCCGGGCCGGCGCGTCCACGGCATCGCGGCCGCCCTGCTTCCCTACACCCCGGACGGCGCGGTGGACTGGGACGAGTTCGAGCGCCACGTGGCGCACACCCGCGATGCGGGGCTCGACGTGGCGGTCAACATGGATACGGGCTTCGGCGACCTGCTGGCGCCCGAGGAGCGCGACGCGGTGCTCGCGGCGACGCGCCGGGCGCTGGGGGCCGACGTCCCCTTCTACGCCGGTGCGTACGCCGACGCGGCGGGCGAACCCGTGACCCGCTATCGCGCATCGCTGGCCGCCATCGAGGCCCGCGGCGGAACGCCCGTGATCGTGCAGTGCCGCGCCATGCACGGCATGGACGCGGCGGAGAAGGCGAAGCTCTACGAGGCCGTCGTCGCCCACGCGCCGCGCGGCGCGCTCGGCTTCGAGCTGTCGCCGCGCTTCGCCCCCCACGGCGAGATCTGGGACGACGAGACCTTCGCGCGGATCGCAGCGATTCCCGGGCTCCTGGGGGCCAAGCACTCCTCCCTGGACCGCGACACCGAGCTGCGCCGGCTTGCGGCGCGCGACCGCGGGCGGCCCGGGTTCCGGGTCTACACCGGCAACGATCTGGCGATCGACATGGTGGCCTACGGCAGCGACTACCTGCTGGGCCTCGCCACCTTCGCGCCCGAGGCATTCGCCGCCCGCGACCGCGCCCTGGCCGCGGGCGACGCCCGCTTCCTGACCCGCAACGACGCGCTCCAGCACCTGGGCAACGTGGGGTTCCGCGCGCCGATCCCGGCCTACAAGCACGCGGCCGCCCTCTTCCTCCAGCTGACCGGAAGGCTGGCGAGCGACGCCATCCACCCGCGCGCGCCGCGGCGACCCGCCGCCGATCGCGTGGCGCTGCTCGACTGCGCGGTGCGGCTGGGTCTCGTGGAGGACGCCGAGCGCGCCTGGCGCGAGTGGGTGGTCCCCCACCTCTGAACGGGCGCCCTCCGCGCGGGCCGGCACGAGGCTCGCTTCGTAGTACAATGTCACTCCATGCCCCTCCATCAGCGCGTCACCGAGGACGTTCGCGCGGGACCCTCGGGCCCGAAGGTGGCGGCTCTCTTCGATCTCGATCAGACCCTGCTGGCCGGCTTCTCGGCGGTGGCCTTCTTCCGCGAGCGGCTGCTGTCGGGACGCATGGCGCCGCGCGAGATCGCCGAGTCGCTGCTGGGCGGCTTGAGCTTCGCGGTCGGGCGCACCGGCTTCTCGGGCATGATGGCCGCGACCACCGCCGCGTACCGGGGGCTGGCGGAAACCGTGCTCGAAGAGATCGGTCAGGAGGTGTTCGAGAAGCACCTGGCCACCGAGATCTACCCGGAGTCGCGCGCGCTGGTGAGGGCGCACCGCGAGATGGGCCACACCCTGGCGATCATCTCGTCGGCGACGCGCTATCAGGCCGAGCCGCTGGCGCGCGAGCTCGGCATCCCCCACGTGAGGTGCACCCGCCTCGAAGTCGAAGACAGGATCTTCACCGGGCGCGTGGTGCATCCCACCTGCTACGGCGAGGGCAAGGCCGCGGCCGGGCGCGAGCTGGCGGCCGCCCACGACCTCGACCTGGACGAGAGCTACTTCTACACCGACAGCCACGAAGACCTGCCCCTGCTCGAGCTGGTGGGCCGGCCGAGACCACTCAATCCGAACCGCCAGCTCGCCCAGATCGCCAAGGAGCGCCAGTGGCCGGTCCGTCGCTTCCACAGCCGCGGCACCCCGAGCCTCGGCGACGTGGCGCGGACCGCCCTCGTCTACGGCAGCCTGGTGCCCTCGGTGTGGGCGGGCGCCGCCGCGGGGCTGTTGAACCAATCGCGGCGCGAGGGCGTCAACATCGCCGGCTCGTTGTGGAGCGACCTGGCCACCTCGCTGGCCGGGATCGACCTGCGCGTCGAGGGCGAGGACCATCTCTGGTCGCACCGTCCGGCGGTCTTCATCTTCAACCACCAGAGCGATCTCGACGCGGTGCTCATGCTCAAGATGCTGCGGCGCGACGTCACCGGCGTCGGCAAGCAAGAGCTCCGCCACAACCCGATCTTCGGGCCGCTCTTCAGCATTGCTGGGCTGGTGTTCGTGGACCGCGCCAACACCGCGAAGGCGATCGAGGCCCTGGAGCCCGCGGTGCAGGCCCTGCGCGAGGGCCGCTCGCTGGCGATCGCTCCCGAGGGCACCCGTTCGCGCACGCCGCGGCTGGGCCCCTTCAAGAAGGGGGCCTTCCACATGGCGATGCAGGCCGGGGTTCCGATCGTGCCGGTGGTGTTCCGCAACGTCCTCGATGCGCTTCCGCGCGACGCGAACGTGGTGCGCCCCGCCACGGTGGAGGCGGTGGTGCTGCCGCCGATCGACACCTCCAAATGGACCGCCGAGGGCCTCGACGACGAGATCGAGGCCATCCGCGAGCGCTACCTGGAGGTGCTGGGGGAATGACGGAGGGGAGCGAGCTGTGAAGCGAGTCACAGCGGCCGCGACCCGGGGACTGTCACACTGACGTGGGGTGGGAATCGATCCGGGAGGATGCACCGTGCACGCCAAGCTTCGGAGATGCCTCGCAGCCGCGCTCCTGCTGACCCTTTCGGGATGTGGAGACTGCAACGGCACCGGCCCGACACCGACGCCGACTCCGACGCCGACTCCGACGCCCCCGGAGGAGGCACTGTGCCCCGAATGCGGCCCGTCGACGAATACGGCGACCCTCCAGCCCCAGCCCTACGACACCCGGATCTACTACCACCTGGCCGAGGGCAGCGAGCTCTTCCCGCTGGTCTGGCTGAAGGCGCTGCACGACTTCTCGACCGGCTCCGACGCCGGCCCCTTCCTCGACGACGTGGAGCGCTTCGGACTGCTGCCCGATCCGGAGGCCACCTGCCAGATCCCGGTCGGCCTCACCGGCCTCCACTCGGGCGACCCGCGCTTCATGGGCGTCCGCATGACGGGGATCACCTGCGCGGCCTGCCACGTGGGTGAGGTGACCCAGGGCGACCTCACCGTGCGCGTCCCCGGCGGCCCGAACCTCTTCGACACCATCAAGTTCCTGCACGACGCCGGCACCTCGGCCAAGCACACCGCGACGAGCTTCTTCGAGATGATCGCCTTCATCGCCCGCGCGCTGCAGGTGGATTGCGGGCCCACGCCGCAGGGCGACGTCCAGTTCCAGCTCGGGCCCACCGACGTCGCCACTCACGAGGAATTCGCCCGCGCGTTCTACGCCGCCTACCCCACCGTCGAGGCGCTCCGCGCGGCAGGCCCGTTCGAGAACGCCTTGGCGGACCAGCTGGAATCGATCTGGCAGGCCGAGCAGAGCGAGAAGGCCCCCTCGATGGCGGACTGGACCGGCGTGGCGCGCGAGGGCGCCTACGCCCGCTATCGGCAGACGTGGCAGCAGGTGGCCGAGGAGCCGTTCGGGCGCCCGTTCGTGACCGACGCGATGCTGGCGCAGCGCGAGGAGTTCCGTCGCGCCTGGCTCGGACAGGTCACCGTGATGGCGCCGCCCGAGTTCGAGCCGGCCGAGAACAACCCGTTCGCCCAACTGGACCCCGACGCGCTGGTGTCGGAGCACGCACTGCTGGTCGGCGATTTCTGGCGCTCGCTGCGGATGTTGAAGGCCCGCGTCGAGTTCCTGCTGAGACTCGCCGGGGGCGGAGGACTCCCGTCGACCTGGGCGGGGTTCGGACGGGTGGACGCCTTCGGCTCGTCCCGGATCAACCTCTTCGGCCAGAACGTCGCCCTCGACGCTCCGGTCAACTACCCGTTCCTCTGGGGCATGGGACACCGCCCCTGGTACCACTGGGACGCGAACACCGACTCGCTGCGCGAGCGCAACGTGGGCCAGGCGCTGGCGCTGGGCGCCGTCTACGACAAGACCACCTTCGAGTCGACCGTGCTCTTCGAGAACCTCCTGACCCTCGAAGCCATGTCGCGCAGCCTCGGCGCGCCTTCCTGGCCGTTCAGCCAGCCCGACCCGGGCCTGGTGGCTTCCGGCGAGGCGATCTTCGACGAGACCTGTGCGGGATGTCACCCGAAGCTCGGCACCGAACAGCCCGCACCGCTCAAGCGGATCGCCCTCGCGGCCATCGGCACCGACCCGGGGCGCGCGTTGAGCTTCGCCGCGCCGATGGACGGCCAGTGCTTCCCCCTCCTGCTGGAGGAGACCGTCGAGAAGATCATGGTGGCGGGCGGCGAGGAGCCCGAGAGTGCGGTGTGGTGCGCGCCCGGCGAGTACGTCTCGTGGCCGCTCTACGGGGTGTGGGCGACGGCGCCGTACCTCCACAACGGCTCGGTCCTCAACCTGCGCGAGCTGCTCAAGAAGCCGGAGGACCGCGCCGCGAAGTTCTTCGTCGGATCGCGCGAGTACGACGCGGACGCGATCGGCTACAAGAACGTCTCGGATCCCGTACGGCCGATGGAGTTCGATACCGCGCACAGCGGCAACGCCGCCACCGGACACGACTACGGCACCGACCTGAGCGACGAGAAGAAGGACGCGCTGATCGAGTTCCTGAAGACGCTCTGAGCGCGGCGGGTCAGCCGCCGGCGGCCGCCTTCACGAAGGCGACGGTGTCGCCGTCGGCCAGCGCCGTCTTGAGCCCGCGCTTGTGGTTGACCAGCACGCCGTTGACGGCGATGGCGGCCACGCGCGACAGCTTCTGGAACTCCTCGGCGCCCTCGCCGAAGCGCTGGCGCGCCTGCGCCACCACGTCGGCCACCGTGGCGGCGGCGTCCACCTGGAAGCGCTGGGTGCCCAACGCCTTGCTCATGTCGTAGGTCAGCTCGACGGTGATGCTCACGGCGCGCCTCAGGCCCGCACCTGGAGCCGCTCCAGGGTCTTCGGCTTCGGCACGCCCGCGGCGTCCCAGCCGCGGATCTTGTAGTAGCGCGGCAGCAGCTTGTCGAGCGGGTGCCCCGAGCTCATGCCCTTGAAGGTGGGCTCGTGCAGGATGCGGTGCGGCAGGGTGTCGTCGGCGCCACTCATGCCCTCGCGCAGGTTGTACATGCGCTCGAGGTTGAAGATGCGCGCGCCGATCTCCTGGAGATGGCCGCTCGAGAACGGCGTCCCGGTGATGTAGGTCAGCCACTTCTCGAACCACATCATCGGCTTGCCCTTGATGCCCATCACCGTGCGCAGCATCGGCCCGCTGTTCTCGAAGAGGGTGGTCAGCACCTTGTAGGAGAACGAGTTGGGGCTCATCTCGTGCACCGCCTTGGGCATCATGCCGTAGGTGGTGAAGATGCAGAGCACCATCGAGTTGATCGCGCAAGCCAGGTTCTGCTGCACCACCGGGATATCGGCCTTGAGCTTCAGGCTCTGGGGATTGATGGTGAGCGGCCCGGTCGACTCCATGTACATGCTGGCGCCCTGCACGTGGCAGCCGCCCCGGTTGGTGGTGGCGTACTCGACGCCCTGGGCATAGGAGCCGCGCGGGTCGTAGGCCGACAGCTCGAGCCCCTTCACGTGCATGGCGAACTCCGCACCGCCGTACTTCTGGCTCATGCGCCGGGTGCCCTGGGCCAGGTCGTCGCCGACGCCGCGCCGATGGGCGATGTCCTGGATCACCTCGGTGACGCCCCCGACCTCGCCGAAGGAGAGCGGCGCGTCGAGCATGCCCTTCTCGCGCAGCTCCATCGCGAAGCTCAGCACGGCTCCCAGGCTGATGGTGTCCATGCCCAGATCGTCGGCGTGGTAGTTCCACTCGGACACCTTCTTGACGTCGGAGACCTCGAGGTTGCTGCCCAGCAGGGCCAGCGTCTCGTACTCGGGGCCCTTGACGCGGCCGACGCCCTCCACGTCGACGTCGCGCCCGCAGGTGACCGGGCAGTGGATGCAGCTGGTCTTGACGCCCTTCAGCTCGTGGTCCTCGAACCACTCGCCGGAGATCTTCATGGCCCCGTCGAAGTGCCCGTGCTGGAAGTTCCGGGTGGGAAGGATGTTGCGCCCGTTGGTGGTGTTGACGATCCCGCCGGTGCCGAAGCGCTTCAGGCTCTCGCCGAGCACCGGGTGGTCCTTGAAGATGCGGCGCACCTCCTTGGTGTATTCCTTGAACTTGTCCGGGTCCTCCATGTCGAGCTTGCGCGAGCCGCGCACGCTCACCGCCTTGAGCTTCTTCGAGCCCATCACGGCGCCGACGCCGGTGCGCCCGGCGATCCGCTCGTTGGAGACGATGCCGGCGTAGAGCACCTTGTTCTCGCCGGCGGGCCCGATCACCGCGTGGTTCCAGCCCTTGGTGGGGAGCTTGCCCAGCAGCTTCTGGGTCTCGTAGGTGCCCTTGCCCCAGAGGTCCTGCGCGCCCTCGAAGCGCACCGTCCCGGCGTCGCCGTCGACCTCGAGCCGCAGCGGCCGGTTGGCCCGGCCCTGGATCAGGAGGATGTCGATGCCGGCCTTCTTCATGCCGAAGGCGAAGGAGCCGCCGCAGGTGGCGTTGCCGATGCCGCCGGTCAGCGGACTCTTGCACACCACGGCGAAGCGGTTCGACTGGGGCGCCACCGAGCCGTTGAGCGGGCCCGTGGCGAAGATCAGCGGATTCTCCGGACCGAGCGGGTCGATGCCGGGCTCGGTCAGGTCGTAGAGCAGCCGCGTCCCGTAGCCCTTGCCGCCGATGTAGAGCCGGGCGACGTCCTCGTCGAGCGGCCCGAAGGCGAAGGTCTCGGCGGTGAGATCCACCTCGAGAACGCGTCCGGCGTATCCCTTGATCATGGGGGGTGCTCCTGCGGGGTTACCGGGGAACGGTAGCCGAGCGGGAGACGTGCGGATACTGCAGCAACCATCTGCTGATAGGACAGCCGCTCGCTCGCGGCGAACGCGGCGGGCGTCGATCCTGGGGGAGACTCGAACCCTGCACAGGGAGGATGCCATGTTCCTGGAGCACGTGAACCTGACCGTGACCGATCTCGACGCGTCGGTGGCCTTCTACCGCGAGCTTCTCGGCTTCGAGGTGCGTTGGCGGGGCCAGGCGCTCGGCGAGAAGGGACCCGTGCGAGCTTGTCACGTCGGCAACGACCGCGTCTATCTGGCGCTCTTCGAGGCCGAGGAGCCCGGCCGGGGCTCGCCCGAGTATGGCCGCGCCGGACTCAATCACTTCGGCTTCGTGGTAGACGACCTCGAGGAGACGCGGCGCAGGATCGGCGCGGCAGGTGCCCAGCCGCACTTCGAGCCCGAGTACGAACCGGGTCGCCGGATCTACGTCTTCGACCCGGACGGGATCGAGATCGAGCTGGTGCACTACGCAGCGTGAGTTCCCTCAGACCGCCAGCAGCTCGCCGAAGGGCTCGGCCCCCGGTTCGCCCGGCCGGTCCGGAAGACCGGGGCAGCCCGCTGCCGTGGGATTGCGCGCCACGTACTCCGCCTTGATCGCCTCGGAGCCCTGGCGGCTGCCGTCGTGGCTCCAGCCGGGAGGCGCCAGCAGGTAGGCGACGCGCTCGCGCAGGGTCAGGCCGCGACCGATCACGTCCCGGACCATGGCGACGTACTCGTGGAAGGCGACCCGCAGCGGATTGAAGGTGTCGATGTCGTGCACCAGGCCGTAGCGCACCGGCTCGTCGGCCCGCTCGGGGACGAAGGTGCCGAAGAGGCGGTCCCACACGATGAAGGTGCCGGCGTAGTTGGCGTCCAGATACATCGGGTTGGCACCGTGGTGGACGCGGTGGTGGGAAGGGGTGTTGAAGACCGCCTCCACCCAGCCGGGCAGCTTGTCGATCGCGCGGGTGTGGATGCCGAACTGGTAGAGCAGGTTGGCCGACGCCACGAAGGCGATCACGCCGGGATGGAAGCCCAGCAGGGCGAGCGGCACCTTCAGCACCACGGTGCCCGTGAGCGGCCCGGTCCACGGCTGGCGCAGCGCCGTGCTCAGATTGAAGTGCCGGCTCGAGTGGTGGACCACGTGGTTCGCCCAGAGCCAGCGCACCCGGTGGCCCAGACGGTGGGCCCAGTAGTACTGGAAGTCGTTCAGCACGTAGCAGAGCGCGACGGCGCCCGGGGCGAAGGGCGCCGTGGCGAGCCGGTACTCGTAGGCCCAGAAGACCAGCCCATACCCCGCGCCGCCCACCAACGCGCCGACCACGAGGCTGCCGGTGCCCATGCTCAGGCTGGTGGCGGTGTCGCGGCTTTCGTAGTCGGCGCGGAGTCGCCCGAGCTGGGCCGCCACCAGCTCGACGGCGATCAGCGCCAGGTAGAGTGGGGCGGCCAGGGTGGAGACGTCGGGAAGACTGGAAACCTCGGGCATCGGCACGTCCTTTCGGAGGCTGGATCTCGGTCGCGGACGAACATGATCCTATAGAATCTTTCATCGTTTATTGATGAATAATAGGAATTTGCTATTGCGATAGGGTGACCCTGGAACTGAGACAGCTGCGCCACTTCGAGGCGGTCCACCGGCTCGGCGCCTTCCGGCTGGCGGCGGACGAGCAGGCCGTCACCCAGAGCGCCATCACGAAGAGCATCCAGAAGCTGGAAGAGACGCTGGGGTTGCGGCTCTTCGATCGGACCACGCGCTCGGTAGCGCCGACACCCGCGGGCGAGCACCTGATCGAGACGGCCCGGAGCGTGATCCGGCAGGCGGCCGAGCTCGAGCGGGAGGCCGCGCTGCTGCTGGGAGCAGAAGCGGGCTCGGTGGCGATCGGCGCCTCGCCCATGCCGACCGAGGCGCTCATCGCTCCGGCGCTGCATCGCTTCGTCGAGCGTCACCCGGCAGCGGACGTCGAGGTGACCGGAGCTGCCCAGGGCACCCTCGTGGAGCGGCTGCTGGCCCGTGAGCTCGACTTCGTGGTCCTCGGAGGCGTCGCCTTCGAGCCGATCCGTTTCGTCGACGAGATCGCGATCCAGCGCCTGCCGTCGGAGCCCGCGGTCATCGTGGCCCGCTCGGGCCATCCGCTGGTGCGCTCGAAGGCGCCCTCCCCCGCCTACCTGGAGTATCCGTGGGCGGTGCCGCAGCTCTCGACCGACGACTACGCCCGGCTGCCCGAGCCCTTCCGCAGCGAGGCCCAGCGCCGGGGCATCCCGCAGCTGCGGCTCGAGAACCTGTCGGCGTGCCTCCAGCTGGCCGAGCGCAGCGACGTGCTGGCGGGGGTGCCGCTCTCGGTCGGGCTCCGCGCCGAGCAGCGCGGCGGCGTCGCCCTGGTGCCCTATCCCTTTCCGCTCGCCATGACCTACGTGGTGCTGACCAATCGCCAGCGCACGCTGGGTCCCGCCGCCGCCGCCATGCGCGAGGACGTGCGCGAGGTGGCGCGGCTGGCGGCCGTCGGCGCCGAGTCGCAGCTGGAGCGGATCCGTCCGGAGCCGCGCCGCGGCCGACCCTGAGGCCGGGGCCGCCGCGCCGGGAGCGAAGGTCTATCATGCGTCGCTCCGCTCCGAGGCCGTGATGACCACCCCGCTCCATCGCTCGCGCCCCACCGGCTTCGAGATCCGCCCCGCTTCCCAGCCGGCGGCCACCGAGGTGGCCGAAGGCATCTGGCTCTCCGAGGGGCTCTCCAACAGCTACCTGGTCGTGACCTCCGAGGGGCGCGTCGTGATCAACACCGGCATGGGCTTCGAGGCGCCGGTCCACCGCCGCAACTTCGACGCCGTCGATGCGGGTCCGGTCCGCTACGTGCTGCTGACCCAGGGCCACGTGGACCACGTGGGCGGTGCCGACCTGTTCCGCGAGCCCGGGACGCGGGTGGTGGCCCAGGCGAACAACCGGGCCCAGCAGGACGACGACGCCCGCATCGCCCGCTTCCGCGCGGCGCGCAGCGCCTTCGCCTTCGCCGAGGCGATCGCCCGCGCCAACCGCTACGTGCGCGAGCACCTGGGCGGCGCGGTGTCGCCCCAGGCGCGCCCCACGCCCGACGTCACCTTCGAGGATCGCCACGACTTCGAGCTCGGCGGGCTGCGCTTCGAGCTGCTGGCGACGCCCGGCGGCGAGACCACCGACTCGATGGTGGTGTGGCTGCCGAGCACGCGAACCTGCTTCACCGGCAACCTCTTCAGCGCCCTCTTCGGCCACTTCCCCAATCTGGTGACGATGCGCGGCGACCGCTATCGCGACCCGCTGCGCTTCGTCGAGTCGCTGGAACGCGTGCTCGCGCTCGAGCCCGAGCGGCTGCTGGTGGGACACCACGGGCCCGTGGAAGGCGCCGAGCGCATCCGAGCCGAGCTCGAGCGGCTGCGCGACGCGGTGCTCCACGTCCACGACGAGACCGTGCGCGGCATGAACGAAGGGCGCGACGTCTGGTCGCTGATGCGGGAGATCGCGCTGCCGCCGGCGCTCGAGGTCGGCGAGGGCTACGGCAAGATCTCGTGGGGCGTACGGGCGATCTGGGAGAACTACGCCGGCTGGTTCCACCACCGCTCGACCACCGAGCTCTA
>JBFGIM010000034.1:0-22864 GCA_041577695.1 Myxococcota bacterium
ACCTGCCCGGTGCCCGCGCGCGCCACCAGCAGGCTGCGGGCGCGGGGCGCCGACTCCCCGCGCTCGACGTCGCCGGCCAGATAGGCGTAGCGGAGCTGGTCGTAGGCCACCGAGAGCACGGCGGCCCGGCGCTCGGCGTCGAGCGCCGCCACCCCCTCGTCGCCCGGTGTCCGCCGCCCGGTGGCCATCTCGTGGGCCAGTCGGCGCTCCACCGCCTCGAGCTCGCGGCCGAAGGCGCGCAGCTCGGTTTCCGCCGACGGGCGGTAGGCCACCTCCCCCAGCAGGTCGGTCTCGCGCAGCAGCACGCGCACCGTGTCGACCGGGATCACCCAGAGCGGAAAGCGCTCGGTGAGCCGGAGCTCGGGGCGCACCGCCTCCACCAGGGCCAACAGCTGATACGAGCAGTTCTCGTCGAAGTAGTAGTAGTCGAAGGCGACGCCCTGGAGCTCCCAGAGGTGCGCCAGCAGCTGCTCGATCTCGGACTCGGAGAGGTCGAGCCGGTACTCCCAGATGTCGCGGTTCTCCCAGTCGCCGTAGGTCTTCACCTTCTCGAAGTAGGGCTCGATGGTGTAGAAGCCCTGGTAGAGCCCCACCAGACCCTTGACCGCATAGAGCGGGCCGCCCTCGTTGCCGGTGGCGCCGGCGAAGTTGAGCGCCCAGGCCAGCAGGTCCTGGTCGGGCACCTTCTCCCGCGTGTCCACCCGCAGCAGGGTGTGGCCGAACATCGAGGCCGGGTTGTTCATGAACGCCTCGGCGAACACCAGCGTCACGCCGCCGGGGTTCATGGCGCGCAGCCATTCGTCGTAGGTGGGGCACGCGCGCTCGGGCAGGCGTTCGGGATCGAAGTCGAGCCGCTCGCGCAGCCAGCGATAGCGACCGGCGAAGGCGCACTGGGCGTGCTGCGAATCCTCGTCGCCGAGCGGCCGCTCCCCCGGCTCGGCGAAGGCGCGCAGCGTCGCCTCCAGCTCGGCGTCGGGGTCGCGCTTGCCGCCGTCTGCCAGGAAGAAGTCCGGGTCGTCGGCGCGGCTCTCGACCCCGCGACCCAACAAGGGGTCGCCGTAGTGGAGCAGCGCATACCACGCGCGGGTGTCGGCGAGCCGCTCCTGCCGGGCGCGGAGCACGAGTGTATCGAGATAGGCCGGGTCGGCGGGAGGTGACTGCGCCGCGGCGGGCGCGCCGGCGGCCAGGAGCGGGACGAGGAGGGCGAGGAATCGACCCCCCGCGCGGGGCCGCCGCGCGAGGGGTCGGGTTCCCATGCGGCTAGCTGCCGACGTAGACCCCGAGGGTCTCGTCCCGCGCCATCAGCGCGGTCAGCGAGGCGATCGCCTCGACTTCGGTCAGCTCTTCGCTCGCGAAGATCTCGGCGAAGTGGGCCTGCGTGAACCGATAGAAGGCAGGCCGGTGCGTGTCCTCGATCCCCATCAACAGAGCAAACGTCTCGAGGGCTTCGCCCTCACCGCGCGACATGTCTTCGGCGAGGCGATCCAGGTTGCCCGCTGCAAAGTGCTGCAGCCGCGCGTCGGCGGTCACCGTGCCGCCCTGGTTGCAGCCCAGCGTCCCGAACGTGATGCCGAAGGTCTGCAGCCCGAACGACCCGTTGGTCGTGGCGCCGAGCACCTTGGGCGCGACGCCCGAGTTGCCCTGCCAGATCTGCGTACCCGGCCCGCACCCGATGTCCGGATCCGCAAACGCGGCGCCGGCGGGCACCAGGAGCAAAGCCATGAGAACCAGTAGAAGCTCGATCCGTTGCATCTTCCCTCCCGAGGAACCGGGCAAAAACACGCCCGGACTCGGCGCATCCTAGCGTAGTGCCGCCGAGCGACGCGATAGAGTTTTTCGGTCGCGGGCGTTTCAGTACGGGAAGTAGGCCGGCCAGATCGTCGCGTCGAGCAGCGCGGTCTGGATGCAGAAGAAGAAGAGGCCCACCAGCGCCAAGCGGAGGTGCCAACCCGGCGCGCGCGGCCGCGCCGCGAGCAACGCGGGGAAGAGTGCGAGGGAGGCCAGGCCCACGGCGGCGAGATCCAGCCGCACCAGCGCCCAGAGCCCGTCGCCGGGCGACTCCAAGAGCGCGAAAGTCAACGGCATCCACAGCGCCGAGCCCAGCAGGATGACGCCGTACAGCAGGGTGAAGAGCCCGAAACCGAAGGGGCCCACCCGCACGCGCTGGGGATCGAGGCGCCAGAAGACGTAGCTGGTCAGCGGGAAGTAGCCCGCCGCCGCCAGCAGCATGTTGACGGTGTAGAGCGGGCGCAGCCCGTCGGGCACGCCGCCCCAGACCTGGCTGCCGCCCCCGGGATGGGTGGCGAGTCCGTGGACGTAGCTGCCGAGCACGGCGGCGCCGCCTACGACGTTGATGGCGGCGAAGAGAAGTCGCTCACGGCCCATGGGATCTCCTTTGGCGGCGGCCCGCAAGGTGCGACCCGGCGCGCGGGTTGGCTCGACCGGCGCGGCCCGATCCTGCACAGTCTGTCGCGGACGAGGGAGGAGCGGAGATGAAGCTGCGGGGACCGTGGGACCAGGACCGCGTCGAAGCGTTCCTCGACGAGACGGCGATCCCGCTGCGGCTGGCGCCGCGAACCCTGGACGGCTGGCCCTTCATCGTCTCGCTCTGGTTCCTCCGTCGCGACGACGGTCTGTGGTGCGCCACTTCGCGAGATTCGTTCCTGGTCAAGACCCTGCACCGCGACTCGCGTTGCGGCTTCGAGGTGGCGCCCGACGCCCCGCCCTACCGCGGGGTCCGCGGCCGCGCCCACGCCAGCATCGTTCCCGAGCGCGGCGTGGAGATCCTGCAGCAGCTCATGTCCCGCTACCTCGAGCGGCCGAAATCGAAGTTCGGCCTGTGGCTGCTCGAGCGCAGCGACCGCGAGGTGGCAATCCGGCTGGACCCCCAGTCGATGACCAGCTGGGACTTCACCGCTCGCATGGGTCGCGATTCCTAGACGCCCTTCGAGCCGCACCAGAATCGGGAAAGCCGGAGTTTTTGTCAATATTTTTATTTGACAGGATATGGACAATCTAGTCGCGGATCGTTAGAGTCGTGCGATGGGAGAAGGAGGGTCTGCAATGAGCTGGCAGATCAAGGTGTTGTACGACGGGGACTGCCCCCTGTGCGCCCGCGAGATCGGGTTCCTCCAGCGCCGCGACCGCGGCCGGGGACGCATCGCCTTCGAGGACATCGCCGCCCCCGGCTTCGACGCACAGGTTTACGGAAGCGACCACGCGACGTTGATGGCGCGCATCCACGGCGTGCTGCCCGACGGTACGTTGATCGAGGGGGTCGAGGTCTTCCGGCGCGCCTACGCCGCGGTGGGCATGGGGTGGCTCGTCGCTCCCACCCGCTGGCCGGGCCTGCGCCGGCTGGCCGACGCCGGCTATCGCGCCTTCGCCCGCAACCGCCTGCGCCTCACCGGCCGCAGCCACGCCTGCGAAGACGGCGCGTGCACGCCGCGCGCCGTGGGTTCCTCCGCAGGCAGCAGCCGCTAGCCCCGTCCGCGCCGCCGAGTGATCCCGAGCCCGGTGCGGGCGCGGACCCCTCCTCGGGGATCGGGTAACCTGCCCCGGTTCCGCCCTTCCACGGGAGCCCGCGATGGCCATCGACTTCTCCTTCCCGCCCGAGATCGATCACGTCCGCCAGCGCGTCCACGAGTTCTGCGACCAGGTGGTGCGGCCCGCCGAGGCCGAGATCGAGGCCCACGAGGGCGACCGCAAGGTGCTGGTGAAGCAGGTGATCCAGATGCGGAAGGCGGCCCAGGAGTGGGGGCTCTGGCTGCCCCACATGCCCGAGGCGTTCGGCGGCATGGGGCTCGGCCACGTGGCGATGGCGGCGGTGTCGGCCGAGGCGGCCAAGACCCGCTTCGGGCCCTTCGCGCTGAACGCCCAGGCGCCGGACGAGGGCAACATGCACACCCTCCTCCATTGGGCCACCGACGACCAGAAGGAGCGCTACCTGCGGCCGCTCTGCGAGGGGCGCATCCGCTCCTGCTTCGCGATGACCGAGCCCGACGTGGCGGGCTCCGACCCGACGCTGATCCAGACCCAGGCCCTCGAGAAGGACGACCACTGGGTGATCAACGGCCACAAGTGGTTCATCTCGGGCGCGCGCGGCGCCAGCTTCGCCATCCTGATCGCCCGCACCGAGGACGACCCCGAGCGGCCCCAGGCGGCGAACTCGGCCTTCCTCGTCGACATCCCCAGCGACGGCTGGGAGGTGGTGCGCGACGTGGCCACCATGAGCGGCAGCCACAACCACTGCGAGATCCGCATCACCGACCTCGAGGTCTCGAAGGACAACATGCTGGGCGGGCGCGGCCAGGGCCACCTGCTCGGGCAGGCGCGGCTGGGGCCGGCGCGGCTGGCCCACTGCATGCGCTGGATCGGCCAGGCCGAGATCGCGCTCGAGATGACCATCGACCGCGCGCTCAAGCGCTACGCCCACGGCTCGCTGCTGGCCGAGAAGCAGGGCATCCAGTGGATGATCGCCGACAGCACCATGGAGCTGTACCAGAGCAAGCTGATGGTGCTGCACGCGGCCTACAAGATCGACAACGGCCTCGACTTCAAGAGCGAGGTGTCGATGGCCAAGCACTTCGTGGCCAATGCGCTGGGCCGCATCATCGACCGCGCCATCCAGGTGCACGGCGCGCTGGGCTACAGCACCGACACGCCGCTGGCCCAGATGGCGCAGCACGCGCGCTGGGCGCGCTTCGCCGACGGCGCCGACGAGGTGCACCAGTGGCGCATCGCCCAGCGCGCGATCGAGGCCTACGCCAAGGACGGCAGCGTGCGCATGGCCGCCGGCGACCTGCCGCTCTAGCCATGGCGATCTTCGTGGCGATGAACCACTTCGAGGTCGATCCCGGGCGTGGGGCCGAGTTCGAGGAGCACTGGCGCAAGCGCGAGAGCTACCTGGAGGGCGTGCCCGGCTTCGTGCGCTTCGCGCTGCTGCGCGGCGACGAGGCGGGGCACTACGTCTCGCACACCACGTGGGAGAGCCGGGCGGCCTTCGACGCCTGGGTGGGGTCGGAGTCGTTCCGGAAGGCGCACTCCCAGGCGCGCACCCCCGATGGGGTGCTCCTGGGTCCGCCGCGTCTCGAGCTCTTCGAGGCGGCGCTCGAGGCCTAGCGGAAGCGGCCTAGGCGCTGGCCACCGGCGGGAAGATGGAGACGATGTCGTCGTCCATCAGCACCATGGCGGCGCGGGCGACCGGGTCGCGGGGGGCCGGGGCGCCGTTGACGAGCACCTTCGGCGCTGCGCGACCCGGGATGTCCAGATAGGCCAGCAGATCGGCCAAGCTGGCGGCTTCGGGCAGCTCCAGGGGAGTGCGACCGCGGGGCGCGTCCGGGTACCGGTCGCGCAGCTCGGCGAAGAGGCGGACTTCGACGTTCACCGGCGCTCCACTTCGCAGTGGATTCTACACAGGAACCGCCGCGCCGGCGCTACTCGGGCTTCTCTTCCTCTTCCTCGAGGGTGGCCGACTCGTCCCAGGTCAACTCGCTTCCCTCGAAGGGCAGCACCTGGTTGCGGCCGGCCCGCTTGGCCCGGTACAGCGCCTCGTCGGCGGCGCGGATCAGACCCTCCAGGTCCTTGGCGTCCCCGGGCCAGTGGGCCACGCCACCGCTCACCGAGATGCACCCGCCGGGCTGGTTCTCGCGGAACTCGAACGGATGTGCTGCCACGGCGGCGCGCACCCGCTCGGCGGCGGCGAGGGCGGCCTCCTTGCTCACGCCGGGCAGCGCCATCAGGAATTCCTCGCCGCCGTAGCGACCCACCAGCTCGCCATCCCGGCTGCCCTCGCGGAGCAACTCGGCGAGGCCCTTGAGCAGCTCGTCGCCCGGCAGGTGGCCGTTGGCGTCGTTGTAGTGCTTGAAGTTGTCGATGTCGAACAGGAAGAGCGAGACCGAGTCCGGCTCCGAGCCCGGCGTCATCAGGCTCCTGATCCGGCTCATCAGGCTGCGCTTGTTGAGCAATCGGGTCAGGCCGTCGGTCTCGGCCAGCAGGCGCTGCTGGCGCAGCACCACGGCACCGACGTAGCTCACCGAGGCGATCAAGGCGATGGTGCGGCCGATCTCGCGCAGGTGGGGCATCTCGCGGGGAGACGGTCCCACCAGGATCACGCCGATGGTGTGGTCGCCGTTGACGATCGGCAGGGCCACCGAGAAGCCGCGCTTGGGCATGCCCTTCGACAGGTTCCGCGCCCGCACCAGACCGCTCTCGGCCTCGATGTCCTGGTTGGTGAGCGCCATCTGCTTGACCGCCGTCCAGCCCACCACCCCCTGACCGAAGGGAATCCGGTGGCCCGGCGCGAACTCGCTCGGTCCGAGCGCCGCCACGGCGACCAGCTCTTCGCGGGCGGTGCGGTAGAAGACCGAGTAGCTGGGCTCGAAGATCTCGTGGATCAGGTCGAGGGTGCTGGCCGGAATCTGGTTGGCCTCGCGGCACGCCGCCAGGCGCTGGGCGATCTCCGGCATCTGCACGATCGAGCGCTGCAGGCTCTGCACCGCGCTCTCGGCGGCGGTGGAGCGCAGGCGCAGGTCCTCGGTCACGCGCTCGCGGTTCTCGAGCCGGCACTCGAGCTCGAAGCGCGCGGCCTCCAGCTCCTCCACGCGGCGGCTCTTGCGGACCAGCAGGATGGCCACCATTCCGAGGGCCACCAGCAGCGGGCCCCCGATCAACAGCTCGATCGGCACGCTCACCGGCCGCTCCGGGCGCGCAACGATCCCCGACTGCCGCGCAACGGCGCGCCAGCGTCTGTGAATTCCGACCTCACTGCCGTATGAATCGACCTTCCAGAGCGAGCACTTGATGGCTTCCGCACCGGCTCCCCTCGGCGATCCCCTCGGGGAGCGGGCTAGGGCCGGCCCGGCAGCGCGATCACCTTGGTCTCCAAGTACTCCTCGAAGCCCTGGAGCCCGTTCTCGCGACCGAGACCGCTCTGCCGATAGCCGCCGAAGGGGGTGTCCACGCCGAACCACTGGCCGCCGTTCACGCCCAGCGTGCCGGTGCGGATGCGCCGTGCCACGGCCAGGGCGCGCTCCTCACTGGCACTGCTGACGGCGCCGGAGAGCCCGTAGATCGAGTCGTTGGCGATGCGCACGGCGTCGTCGTCGTCCTCGAAGGGGATCACCGACAGCACCGGCCCGAAGATCTCCTCCTGGGCGACGGTGGCGTCGGGCGCCACGTCGGCCAGGACGGTGGGCTCGACGTAGTAGCCGGTCTCCAGGTGGGACGGAACGCCGCCTCCGGTGACGAGCCGCGCGCCCTCCTTCAACCCCTGCTCGATGTAGTGCAGCACCCGCTCGCGCTGGCGCGCGTTGATCTGCGGGCCCTGGAGCACCGAGGGGTCGCAGGGATCGCCGTAGGGCACCGCCTCGAAGGCGGCGCGTGTGCGCTCGAGCGCTTCGTCGTAGCGCGAACGCGGCACCAGCAACCGTGTGGCCAGGGCGCAGCCCTGGCCAGCGTGGGTGCACACGGTGAGCCCCACCAACGCGAGCGCCTTCTCCAGGTCCGCGTCGTCCAGCACGACGTTGGCCGACTTTCCGCCCAGCTCGAGAAAGACCTTCTTCACCGTGGCGGCGGCGCACTCCATCACCCGGCGGCCGGTGCGGGTCGAGCCGGTGAAGGTCACGGCGTCGACGCGCGGGTCGCGCGCGAGGATCTCCCCGATGGCGTGGTCCGAGGAGGTCACCACGTTCACCACGCCCGGCGGCATCTCGGTGTGCTCCGCGATCAGCCGGCCCAGGTGGGTGGCGCTCCACGGCGTGTCGGGGGCCGGCTTCAGCACCACCGTGTTGCCGGCGGCCAGCGCCGGTCCCAGCTTGCAGAGGTTCAGGTAGAGCGGGAAGTTCCAGGGCGTGATCGCGCCCACCACGCCGACCGGCTCGCGGCGCAGCAGGCGCCGCTGGCTGCGCCCCATGAACTGGATGTCGGCCATCGGCCGTTCGTAGCCGTAGCCGGTGGCCAGCTCGCACCAGTACGGCATGGCGTCGATGTAGGTGTCGCACTGCACGCCGTGGGTGAGCGCCACGGGCGATCCCGCCTCGCGCACCAGCACGGTGCGGAGATCCTCGCGCGCCTCGCCCAGCGCCGCGACCAGCTGCTCGAGGCAGCGGCGCCGGAAGTCCGCGTCGGTGGACCAGGCGGTCTCGTCGAAGGCGCGCCGCGCCGCGGCGATGGCGCGCTCCATGTCGTCGGCGTCGGCGTCGCAGCACGGGCCGAGCACCACCTCGCGGGCGGGGTCGCAGTTGTCGAAGGTGGCGCCGCCTCCCGTCTCGACCAGCCGACCGTCGATCAGGTTGCGGGGCTCGGGGCGGAGTTCCGAGAGCGGCGCCATGGAGCCGGCACCGTATCCCATTTACATATTGCCTGCAATGCAAATTCGCCTACCTTGCGAGCCATGCACGGACCTCGCGCGCGCCGCGCCCGCTCCCCGCGTCCGCGGCGCTCGCACGCGGAGCGCACCGCCGAGACCCGCGGGCGCATCCTGGCGGCGGTGCTCGAGGCCATCGCCGAGCGGGGCTTCCAGCGCACCACCGCCAGCGAGATCACGCGCCGCGCCGGGGTGACCTGGGGCGCCGTCCAGCACCACTTCGGGGGCAAGGAAGGCCTGCTCGTCGCCGTGGTGGAGGACTCCTTCGCGCGCTTCGCCGCGCGACTGGCAGACGTGCCGGCGCGGCGGGGAAGTCTCGAGGAGCGGGTGGCGATCTTCGTCGACCGCGCCTGGCAACACTTCTCGAGCGACACCTACCGCTCCACCTTCGAGATCCTGCTCAACGCCATGGGCGACGTGGGCGACGCCGGGCCGGCCGACTGGCAGGGCGAGTTGTTCCGCGCCTGGCACCAGGAGTGGATGCGCCTGTTCCACGACGCGCCGATCGCGCGAGCGCGGCACCGCCTGCTCGAGCACTACACGATCTCGGTGCTGTCGGGCCTCGCCTCGGTGCTGATGCTGGAGGGACCGCGCGCCGGCGTGCGCCGCGAGGAGCTCGATCTCCTGGTGCGCACCCTGACACGAGAGCTCAGCGCGAGCGATTGATCCGCCGCGGTAGACTCCCCGACGATGCCCCCGCCCCTGTCCTCCTCGACCCGCCACTGGTACGGCTTCGGACAGCTGGCCGAAGGGGTCAAGAACGACGCCTTCTCCACCTTCCTGCTGTTCTACTACACCGCGGTCGTCGGATTGCCGGGAAGCTGGGCGGGCCTGGCCATCCTGATCGCCCTGGTCTTCGATGCCATCACCGATCCGTTGGCGGGTGTGATCTCGGACCGCCATCGCTCGCGCTGGGGACGGCGTCACCCGTTCATGGTGGCCTCCGCCGTGCCGCTGGCGGTGAGCTTCGCGCTGGTCTTCCTGCCGCCGGCCGGGCTCGGCGAACACGGCCTGTTCCTGTGGCTGTTGATCTTCGCGGTGCTGTGCCGCGGCTCGATGACGCTCTACCACGTGCCGCACCTGTCGCTGGGCGCCGAGCTCTCCGACGACTACGAAGAGCGCACCCGGCTCGTCACCTCGCGCTACGTGTACTCGCGGATCGGGAGCGCCGGCACCGCGATCCTGGCGCTGGCCGTGTTCATGCGACCCACCGAGGCCTATCCCGACGGCCGCTTCAACCCGGCGGCCTATCCATCCTGGGCCGTGCTGCTCGCGGTCGTGATGATGGTGACGATCCTGATGTCGGCCTGGGGCACGCGTTCGCGGATCCCGTACCTGCCCCGGCCGCATCCCCGCGAGGGCTGGCGTTCGGAGCTGCGCAAGGTTCTCGAAGACCTGCGGCAACCGTTCGGCCTCCGCTCGTTCCGCGCCCTCTTCTTCGGCAACGTCTGCGCCTTCACCGCCTGGGGCGTGGCCACGGCACTGGGGCTGCACCTGGCCACCTACTTCTGGCACGTCACCACCATCGAGCTGCTGTGGTGGGGCGCCGGGCTCTACGTGGGCATCTTCGTCGGTCTTCCCTTCTGGTCCGCCACCACCCGGCGACTCGACAAGAAGCCCGTCTTCCTGCTGGGCCTCGCCGTCTACACCGCGGCGACGGCCCTGCCGGCGCTGCTCAAGGTGGCGGGCTTCTGGCCGGCGCCGGGCTCGCCCGCGTACCTTCCCGCCTGGATCCTCGTCACGGGCACCCTTGCACACTTCGGCATCGCCGCGGCCATGGTGACCGGGGGCTCGATGATGGCCGACGTCACCGACGAGGATGCATTGCGCCACGGCCGGCGCCGCGAGGGCATCTTCTTCGGCGCGTCGGCGTTCTCCGCCAAGGCTTTCTTCGGACTCGGCAGCCAGATCGCCGGCTTCATCGTGGACGGGGTGGGCCTCGAGCCCCAGCAGCTTCCCGAGACGGTGAGCCCGGAGGTGGTTCGCCAGCTGGGTCTCACCCTCGGCGTCTCGATCCTGGTGCTGGTGGGGATCTCGGTCGCGGTCTTCGCGCGCTACGACCTGTCGCGCTCGCGCCACGCAGCCATCCGCGCCGCGCTCGCCGATCGCGAGGCGTCGTCCTAGCCGGCCGCCCGGCGTGTACAATGCGCCAGCCAGGCACCTCCGGAGACTCGCCGTGCAGATCCGCCGACGGCCCCCGCTCGCCGCCCTCGCGTTCCTCGTCGCCTCGCTGCTGGGCGGGCCCGCCGCCGCGGCGCCGACGCCGTCGCAGCCGGTGTCCTTCGAAGACACCGCTATCCTGGGACCGCTCGACTTCTTCGAGGGCTGGGACGACGTCCTCGAGGACGGTGGGCCCGGCGAAGCCGGTCTGTGGACCTCGTTCTGCGGCAGCTTCGACGATGCCGACGTCGGCGGCGGGCGATTGGCGATGGCCGGCCCCAACGCGCCCTGCGGCGGCGCCATCCTGGCCGCGACCTTCGGCATCCCCGGTCCCATGGTGGTGCGGGCGAGCTTCGAATGGGACCTGCCCGAGCTCGGCGAGACCCGCAGCCTCACCGTCGCGAACGCGAGCGCGACCGACATCGTGGCCATCGCGTTGAACCGCGACGATCTCAGCGGGCAGGGTCTCCCGCCCGACACCACGGTGGTGGCGCTGGCCGTCGAGGACGTGAGCGGTCTTCCGGTCCCGGTGCTGTTCCAGCCGATCTCCTTCGACACGGCGAACGACCCGAGCCTCGACGGGGTGCAGGCCATCGAGTTCCGCCTGACCCTGACCGACGCCGGTAACGGCACCCTCTCGACGCTGGGCGAGTTCCGGCTGTGTTTCCAGAAGGACCCGTGCGAATCGGAGCAGACCCGGCCCTTCATCCAGGTGACGACGCCGGTACCGCAGGCGCCGCTCGTGCGGCTTCCCCTGGCCGCCGACGAGGCCCACGGCCCGGCCCTGGCCGTGCTCTTTCCGACCGCGTTCACGGCCCATGTGCTCGACCTCTCGCTGGAGAGCGACGGCTACGGCGACGACTACGAAGACGGTGTGTTCGACCCGGCCAACCAGGTCTTCCTCTGCGGGTCGGGAGCCAACGTGAGCGAGGCCGACGGTGCCCTCACCCTCGATCGCACCGGAAGTCCCTGTGGATCCCTGGACGGCGTGCAGGTCGGCCCCGCGGCGGCCTTCCCCGGGCCGCAGACTTCCGAGACCACGGTCCACTTCATCGTGCCGGAGCTCTGCTCGAGCTACGGGGTCGGCGTGGGGGCCCTCCCCACCGCGAACTTCGGACTCGACAGCGTGAGCTTCGCGGTCACGCGCCAGGAGACGGACCCGGACGTGGTGGTGCTCGCGGGCATCTCGGAGCCGGTCGAGTCGGGCCCGACCCTTCCCACCTTCGCGCGTGCCGAGGTTCCGGTCGCGAGCATCGGGGCGGGCGACCTGCTCCAGCTCCGGGTCGCCCTCGAGGAGGGCGTGCTCCCGGGCCTGACGCCGGCCCTGGAGTACCGCATCTGTCCCGGGACCGGCTGCCCGGACGAGGGAACGCTTCCCTTCACCCCGCTACCGGACACGGTGGCTTGCGGGCAGCCGCCGGCGGGCGAGGTGTGTCCCGGGCTTCTCGCGGCGGACCTGTGTCCCTCGGCAGACTTCGGCGCCCTGCTGTCGCCCGAGCCGATCGGCACGTCGCTCTACTCGGTGCCCGAGCCCGACGCGGGTGCTGCGATCTGGAGCGCGGGCCTGGCGCTGGCGGCGCTCGCGCGCCGACGTCGCGGTGCGCGAGCCGGCGCCCCGCGACTTCCCTAGCGGGTCAGGCGCTCCATCGCCGCCGTCGCGGCGCGCGCCGCCTGCAGGGTCACTGCGTCGTAGACGCGGGCGCGGAAGTGGCGACGCTGGCGTTCGAGCGCGCGTTCGAGCTCGGCGCGGCTGTAGCGGCGACCGTCGGCGACGACCCCCTCGAGGGTGTCGAGCGCCGCCAGATCGAGGGTCGGATCCTCCCGGAACAGCAGTAGATCGGCGGGCGCCCCGACCTCGAGGCGCCCGAGCTGCGGCATCCCGAGCACCTCGCCGGCAGCGCGGGTGGCGAGCGCCCAGACTTCGTCCGGGGTGTAGCCGGCCTCGACCCAGGCGCGCAGCTCGGCGTGGAGGCTCGCTCCCGGCACCACGAAGGCATTGAGCGTGTCGGTGCCGACGTGGACGGGCACTCCCGCCTCGCGCAGCGCTCGCAGTGCGCGCGCCATGCCCTCCGGACGGACGCGGGCGTCCTCGCCGGCCATGGGCGATTGCAGATCCACCAACGGATTGTGCGCCGGGTCCCACAGGAAGACGGCGTAGTAGCGGGGCAGCCAGCGAAGCGCGGGGTCGCGCCGAAGCTCGTCGAGCCGATCGAGGCGCGACGCCCGGTCGAAGGCGTACAGGGTGGGCGTGTGGGAGAGTCCGTGGCTCCGCGAGTGCTCCGCGTAACGGTCCAGCTCCGCGTCACGGAGCACGCTCCAGTCCTCGGTGAGCCCCATGAAGTGCTGCACCTCCATCGACTCCAGGGCGCGGAAGTCCACGTCGAAGGGCACGTGACCGACCAGCGGGAGACCGGCCGCGACGGCGGCCGCGCGCAAGGCGTCGAGGCTGGGCCGGTCCAGGTAGTTGTAGGCCTTGATGCAGTCGACGCCGTCCGCGGCGAGCGCCTGCACCGCCGCCCGCGCTGCCGTGGGGCCGTCCACCGCGCGCGCGCCCGGCCAGCTCGCGGGCTGGCCGTCGACGACCGGGCCGCAACGGAGCACGCGAGGCCCCGCCCGGCGGCCTCGGGCGATCCTGCGCCGGTGGCCTTCGAGCGAGCCGAACAGCTCGCCGGTATCGCGCACCGTCGTCACACCGTGGAAGAGGAAGAGCAGCGCGAAGAGCTCCCGCTCCCCGGGCGTCAGCAGCGAGGGGTGGTGGACGTGGAGATCCACCAGACCCGGCAGTGCGAACAGGCCCGCCTCGGGCGCCGCAGCCGGCGCCTCCGTCGGCGCGATGCTCGCGATGCGGTCGCCCTCCACCAGGATCGTGCGCCCGGACGTGCGAGCGCGGCCGGGCTCGACCAGGGTGACGCCCTCGAGGCGCGCACCGCGCGCGGGCACGGGCGCCGGCGGCGGAAGGAGCACGGCCCACAGCAGGGTCACCGCGAGCAGGGTGATGGCGAGCGCGACGAGCGCGGCGCGCCGCAGCAGGCGTCTCATGGTGGCGGGAGGCTAGCGGCGCAGCAGCGCCCGGAGCCAGGGGTTCAGGCGGCCGGCTCCTCGCCGGTGGGCACGTCGGGCGCGACGTCGTAGTCGTCGGTGCCGTACTGATGGCGCTCGATCGCCAGCTCGTCGTCCTCGTCCTCGTTGATGCCCATCCGCAGCTGCAGGTCGAGATCGGCGGGGCTCGACGCGGCCGAGAGGCCGACTTCCCGGGTGATGACGCCCTCGCTGATCAGACGCATCAGGTGCTGGTCGAAGGCCTGCATGCCGTAGTGCTTGCCGCGCGTGATGAACTCGTTGATCTCGAAGCCGCGGTCGGCGCTGCGGATGCAGTCCTGGATCACCCGGGTGTTCACCATCACCTCGACGGCCGGCACCAGTCCCTTGCCATCGGCCCGGGGCAACAGCCGCTGGGAGATGACGGCCTTCAGCGCATCCGCGAGCCGCATGCGGACCATCGCCTGCTCCGAGGGCGGGAAGACCGCCAGCACGCGCTGGATCGTCTTGGCCGCGTCGGTGGTGTGGGCCGTGCTCATGACCAGGTGACCGGTCTCGGCCGCCTTCAGCGCGATGTCGATGGTCTCGGTGTCGCGCATCTCGCCGATCATCACCACGTCCGGATCCTGGCGCAGGACGCCGCGCAGGGCGTTGGCGAAGCTCTCGGTGTCCACACCCACCTCGCGCTGCGCGATCGAGGACTTGCGGTTCAGGAACAGGAACTCGATCGGGTCCTCGACGGTGACGACGTGGGCGCTCCGCGAGTTGTTGATCTCGTTGAGCATCGCGGCAAGCGTGGTGGACTTGCCACTACCCGTGGTCCCCGTCACCAGGATCAGGCCGCGCCGCTCCTGGGCCAGGTCGGCGAGCACGTCGGGCAGGCTCAGGCTCTTGAGGTCCGGGATGTCGTTGGGGATCGCGCGGATCACCAGGGCCACGCTCTCGCGCTGGCGGAACACGTTGGCGCGGAAGCGCCCGGCCTCGGACACCGCGAACGAGAAGTCGAGCTCCTTGACCGTGGCAGCGTCCACGTGGGCCAGGTGCGCCGGCCGCAGCTCCTCGAACACCTTGGCCGTGTCCTGGGGCATCAGCTTGGGAACCTTGAGCGGGCGGAGCGAGCCCTTCACGCGGAACAGCACCGGCTCGCCGGCCTTGAAGTGGAGGTCCGACGCGCCCTCGCGCAGTGCGGCGCGCAGAACGTTGTCGAGGTTGGCCCGGTCGAGCGGCTGGCGTGCTTCGGCTTCGCTCACGGGGAGCGCATCGGCGCGGGAGTGCGGCTGCTTGAGACGGAAGGGGCGTTCCCCGCGGGCGGGGGAGGGAGGGCCGGTGGGCTTGCGCCCACCGACCCAGGTCGCCCGCGACAGCAGATCCCTCTACGGGCGGGACATGGCGATTCCAGCGATCGAGGTCGCAGTCCGCGGGGAACGGCGGCCCGCGATCCACGAGACTCGATCTGCTGCCATCGCCATGATCATGATCGCCCCCAGAGATGACGGATCCGTTTCACGAGCGCCCACCGTTGGTGAGTTGCGGCTCGGGGCCGTCCGGTTCCCGCCGAAGGCGTCGAAAGCGACGAATCCTCTTCGTCCGGTTCTCAGTGCCGCGAGGACAGTTGCGACGACACTTGCGCATTCGGGCGCACGCAACCCGCCGCCTTCCAGGTGGCGCCGGCGACGGGGGGCGAACGCCGCACCAACGTCCGCAGCGTCAAGCTCGGGGCTTCGGCGCCTGCTTCGCGAGCCGGGCCCAATCATCCCGCAGTGTCACGGTGCGATTCAGGACGGGTCGCTCCGAGCTCGAATCCGGGTCGACGCAGAAGTAGCCCAGGCGCTCGAACTGCACCGCGTTGCCGGGGGTGGTCGCATCCAGACCGGGCTCCACGTAGCAGGAGGTCCGGACCTCCCGGGAGTCCGGGTTCAGGTGGGCGGTGAAATCCTGGCCTTCGGGAACGTCGCTCGGGTCCTCGGCCGCGAACAGCGTCTGGTAGAGCCTGACCTCGGCCCGGCGCGCGTGCGCGGCCGACACCCAGTGGAGCGTCGCCTTCACCTTGCGGCCGTCGGGGGCCTCGCCGCCGCGGCTGTCCGGGTCCCAGCTACAGCGCAGCTCGACGATCTCGCCGTTCTCGTCCTTGATGACGTCCGTGCAGGTCAGCAGGCAGGCGTAGCGCAGCCGCACCTCGCGCCCCGGCGAGAGCCGGAAGAACTTGCGGGGAGGATCCTCGAGGAAGTCGTCGCGCTCGATGTAGAGCTCGCGCGAGAACGGCACCTTCCGCGTGCCGGCGGACGGGTCTTCCGGGTTGTTGACCGCCTCGAACTCCTCGACCTTCCCTTCCGGGAAGTTCTCGATCACGACTCGCAGCGGCCGCAGCACCGCCATCACACGCGGGGCGGTGCGGTTGAGTTGCTCGCGCACGGCGTGCTCCAGACGCGCCAGCTGGATGCGGTTCTCGCGCCTGGTGAGACCGACGCCCTCCACGAAGCTGCGGATCGCCTCGGGCGGATAGCCGCGCCGGCGCATGCCCGAGAGGGTCGGCATGCGCGGATCGTCCCAGCCGTCGACGTGACCCTCCTCCACCAAACGGCGCAGGTAGCGCTTGCTCACCACGGTGTGGCTCAGGTTGAGCCGCGCGAACTCGATCTGTTCGGGCCGGGGCGGCTCGGTGGTGTGGGCCAGGATCCAGTCGTAGAGCGGACGGTGGTCGGCGAACTCCAGCGTGCACAGCGAGTGGGTGATGCCCTCGATCGAGTCGGAGAGGCAGTGGGCGAAGTCGTAGAGTGGGTAGATGCACCAGTCGTTCCCGGTGCGATAGTGGGGCGTCCGCTGGATGCGGTACAGGATCGGGTCGCGCATCGGGAGCACGGGAGATGCCATGTCGATCTTGGCGCGCAGCACCCGGGCGCCGTCATCGAACTCGCCGGCGCGCATCCGCTCGAAGAGGTCGAGGTTCTCCTCCACGCTGCGGTCGCGATGGGGGCTGTTGCGGCCCGGCTCGGTCGCGGTGCCGCCGTAGCTGCGCATGGTGCTCGGGTCGAGGTCGCAGACGAAGGCGGCGCCGCGCCGGATCAGCACCTGGGCGTATTCGTACAGGCGTTCGAAGTAGTCCGAGGCGTGGTGGGAGTGCTCGCCCCAGTCGAAGCCGAGCCAGCGCAC
The DNA here is from genome assembly GCA_041577695.1 of Myxococcota bacterium. GTDB lineage: Bacteria > Myxococcota_A > UBA9160 > UBA9160 > PR03 > JASJBO01. Next base: position 16,715 of record JBFGIM010000034.1, read on the forward strand.
ATCGCGCTCGATCGCCTCGACGAACTCCATGTCTTCGGTGCTCGGGTTGGTGTCGTCGAAGCGGAGGTAGCAGGTGCCGCCGTTCTCCTGCGCGACGCCGAAATTCAGGCAGATCGCCCGGGCATGGCCGATGTGGAGGTAGCCGTTGGGCTCGGGCGGAAACCGGGTGACGACCCGGCCGCCGTAGCGGCCCGCGCGGAGATCCTCGGCCACGCGCTCGCGGATGAAGTCCGCCGAAGCGGTGCCACCCGTCTCCCCGTCGTCCTCGACCACGTCACCTCCCCAAGGAGCCGGGCAGTGTAGGCGTTCCCGCACGGAAATCGCCCGTACCCGACTCGGAGGGCAAGCTATTCTGGGGGCTCCGACGACCGCTGGGAGCCCCCTTGTCCGAAGAGACGTCCGAGCGCGAGAGCGCCCGCCCAACCGAGCCCGAACAGGCGTCCCCGCCGCGACCGAAGCGCCGCTGGCCGCTCGTGCTGCTGGTGGTCTCGGTCGTGGGGCTCGCAGCGCTGCGGGCAGTGCTGCCCACGGCCATCGAGCGCGGACTCGCCTGGGTGGGTCCGCGGAAGCTCGGCGTGCCCATCCGCCTGGAGAACGCGGACCTGGCGCTCTGGCGCGGCGAGGTCGTCCTGAAGGGTCTGGTCGTAGGCCCGACCGACGGCGAACCCGACCCGGAACGCGCCCTGCTGCGGTGGGAGCGCCTCGGGCTGAAGCTCGACTGGGGCAGCCTCCTGGCGAGGCGCATCCACCTGCGGGAGATCACCCTGGCCGGCCCGATCCTTCGGATCCCGCTGGACGGAGAGGGCCGGATGGTGCTCCCGGAGCCTCCGCCCGGCGGCGACGATACAACCGACACAGACCTCGCCGCTGAAGAGAGCGTCGTGCCCGGCGCCGAGGACGCGCAGGAAACGGAGCGGGGTGACCCGGACGAACCGGGCTGGCCGCTCCAGATCGATGCGATCTCGCTCGCGGGCGTCCAGGTCCGGCTGGTGCAGGAGGGTGCCGAGATCGATCCGCTCTTCGTCGCGCTCCAGACCCTCGAGGTCGAAGCGCTGACTCTGGTGGGTGGGGAGATCGGACTCGGCGGGATCGCGCTCGCCGAACCGCAGCTCCGGATCCGGCGCGACTTCATCCTCCGCGACCAGCCACAGCCCGACTCCGAGCCGGAACAGGGTGGGACCTCACTCGACGCCTTCGCGGCCCATCGCCTGGCAGAGTTCCGCATCGACGACGCCCACTTCACCTGGATCACCGACAACGGTCCCGTCGCGGTGACCCTGGGCGTTCGGGCGCGCGACCTCTCGGCCCGGCGCGACGCGCCGTTCGACATCGAGATCGACCTCGGGCTGGACGAAGGATCCGTGCGTCTGGCCGGGAGCCTGGGCCTCAACCCGATCACCTTCACCGGAAGCCTGGCGTGGCGCGGCCTCCCGCTGGTCCGCCTGATGCGGGCGGCCGACCCGTCGCTGGCCGCCTGGTACCGCACCGGCACCTGGAGAGGCGAGCTCGCCATGGACGCCAGGATCGACGACCGACCCGGGGCGGGTGTGAAGATCTCGGGGCGCACCGGGCTGGTCGGCTTCGACCTCGCCAAACCCGGGGACGAGGAGATCGCGGCCGCGTGGCAGTCGCTCGAGGTCGAGATCAGCGAGCTGTTCTGGCCCCTCGGCGCGGACGGCACTCCACCGCCGCGGATCGCGCTCGGCCGGGTGCGGCTCCAGGAGCCCCGTCTGCTCTACACGCGAACGGCGCCGGCGCCCGATGCCACCGCAACGGCTGAGGCGGCAGCGCCCGAAACTCCGCCGCAAGAGGAGCTTGCGGCTGCGCCGGAGGAGCCCGACGAGGTCGCCCCGATGGTGACGGTCGCCGCGCTCGAGGTCGACGGCGGGCGGATCGTCTTCCACGACCGCAGCATCGAGCCCGCCTACGACTCGGAGCTCTCGAATCTCGCCATCCGCGCCAGCGCGCTGCGTTGGCCCGAGTGACGCGCGACCGGCATCCGCATCACCGGAACCGCACCGAAGACGGCCAGCTTCCGCCTGACCGGAGCGCTGGACGGCGCGCGGGGCGACTTCGAGCTCCGCCTCGACCGGCTGGCCCTGCCGCCCTTCAATCCCTACGCCGAGAACCTGGCCGGCTACCGGGTGGCGAAGGGCAACGCATCGGTCACCACCGAGATCGAGATGCGCGGCGAACGCTACCGGATCGACAACGACATCGTGCTGCACCAGCTCGACATGGCGGCAGGGGACTCCGTCTTCGCCGATCGCTTCGGTCTGAACCTCGACCTGGCGCTGGCGTTGATGCGCGACCTGAACGGCGACATCACCCTGCCCGTCGACGTGCGGATCGTCCCCGAGGCGCGCACCCGACTCGGGCCGCTGGTGCTGGCCGCGCTTCGCCAGGCGGTGCTGGGCGCCATCACCTCGCCGCTCAAGCTGGTGGGCGCCGCGCTGGACACCGTCACCGGCGGCGACGGCCAGGTCGAGCTCAGCCCGGGTCGGATCGAGGCCGCGCCGGGCCAGGCGCAGCTGCCGGAGTCGGCGCAGCCTCAGCTCCGGGGCTGGGCCGAGCTCCTGTCATCGCGGCCGGCCCTGGCGCTGGCGGTGGCCGGCGAGGCGGGCGCGGCCGATCGGGACGGTCTCGCGCTGCGGATGCTGGTCGAACGCGCCGGTGCCGGCGAGGCGTTGCCGGACCTCGAGGACAGCGCCTTCTTCGCCCGGCGCCGCGTCTGGGCTGCACTCCAGGCCCGGGGGCGCGGCGAGGCGGGAGAGCTCGAGGCCGAGGACGCCGCACTGCTCGAACGCTACGTCGCTGCGGTGGAGGTGCCGTCGTCGCGCTTCGAGGCGCTCGCCGAGGAGCGGGCGGAGGCCGCGCGCCGGGCGCTGATCGAAGAGTCCGGGGTGGACGCGGCCCGCGTCATCCCGGCGCCGCCTCGCGGCGACGGCGAGCCGGGCGTGCGCATCGAGCTGCGGACGGCGGAGCCCTAGAGCAGCGACTTGCGCGCGCCGCACTCCACCGACGCCACGTAGCCGAAGTCCACGTACAGGTTCTGGCCGCTGACGAAACGCGCGGCGCGGCTGCCGAGCAGGACGAGCGGCTCGGCCTGCTCCTCGGGTGTTGCGTTCCGGCCCAGCGGGGACAGGAAGTGCTCTTCGAGGAATTCGCGGGTCACCTGCTGGTGGAACGACGAGAGCATCGGCGTATCGGTCGGCGAAGGCGAGATGCAGTTGACGCGAAGCTCGCGGTCGACCCATTCCGCTGCGCGGCGCTTGGTCTCCAGGATGATGCACTGCTTCGAGAACAGGTAGCCGTTGGCCTGCTTCGGGTGCGCCTGGCACCAGTCGCTCCCGGCGTCGAAATCGGGCGTGTCCAGCAGCGCCTCCACGGCCTCGCGATTCTTCTCCCAGCCCATGCCCGCCACCGAGGAGATGCTGCTGATGGCGCCGCCGCGCACCAGACGCGGTAGCAGTCCCGCGGTCAGGTGCCGCGGCCCGACGAAGTTGACGAGCATGGTGTCGAGGTTCGAGAAGGGCGGGCCGGGGAGACCGGCGCAGTGGAACACACCGAAGAGCGATTCCGGCAGCCGCGTCAGCGCGGCGTCGATCGATTCACGATCGCGCAGATCACAGTGGATCGATTGCTTCGCCGGCGCCTCGACGGGCTGCACGTCCAGCGCGTGCACCTCGGCACCCTGCTCGCCGAGCAGCCGCGCGACGGCCGCTCCCATGCCGGAGGCGGCGCCCGTCACCACCACCCGCTCGCCCACATAACCGAGAATGTCCATGGTCAGGCTCCGCCGGCGTCGGAGTGGGTTGCGTCTCCGCGCATTGGGGACAACCCTAGCAAGGACGGCGTCCGCGGCGCAGGGCTTCGAGCAACGCCTGGCGCGCTGAAGCGATCAGGACCTCCGGAGCGGCTCCGGCGCGCGGGTCGCCGCGCCGGGCGAGCTCCGCCCGCAGCGTGGTGCACGCCTCGGCGGCGAAGCGCGCGTCGCTCCCCGCCCGCGCCTGGAACCGGTTCAACACCGCCGTCGCGTCGGCCAGGTCCAGATCGACCAGCCAGAGCGCGTGTGCCAGCACCGCGCCGCGATCGGGAGCGCCGCTGCCGGGTCGCCCGCGCCAGCGCTGGGCGGTTCCGACGATCTTGCGTCCGCCGGCGGCGAGATTGAAGCGCCCGTCGCAGAAGGCGCCCGCGACGGCGCCCGTCGAGACCGTGACGTCGAAGGTGCGCAGGGCCGCCCGCAGAGGCTCGGCCAGCACTGCGTAGGCGGCCTCGAGCGAGAGTCGCGACGGGGGTGCGAACGCCAGCGAGAGGCACAGCACACCCTCGTCGTGGGGGACCGCGCCGCCGCCCGATTCGCGCACTACGACCGGCCAGCCCGCCGCCTCCGACGCGGCCCGGGCGGCGTCGAAGCCGGGCAGCCGCGACTCGGCCCGCGTGACGGCGATGCCACGGCCGGCCTGCCACACCCGCGCGGTCGCCGGGCGGCTGCCGTCCAGGACACCGCCGAGCAGCGCGGTGTCCGCGCCGAGTCGCGCATCGATGTCGGCGACGTCACGGTCGTCCCACACGTCCCAGGCTCTGGGCGCGTCGGACGAGGCGACACTGGGCTCGTCGTGGGTCACGGAGATCCGCTCGTTGGCATGCGCGCGGCCCCGGGGCGAGCCGCTGCGTTTGCGGAAGACGTGCGAGTCTAGCCTGGGCTAGGATGCGCGACAGCCTCGACCAGCCACGGGAGCCCCCCCATGCGACTCCACGACTTCCTCGACTACCGCGCCCGGCAGCAGCCGGACATCGATTTCGCGGTGCTCGGCGACCGCCACCTCAGCTACGAAGAGGCGCGACGCGAGAGCCTCCGGATTGCCCACGCACTGGTCGCATCGGGCCTCGAGATCGGCGACCGCTTCGCGGTGCTCTCGAAGAACTCCATCGAACTGGCGCTGATCTACTACGCGGCCTCGCGGGTGGGAGCGGTGACGGTCCCGCTCAACTACCGGCTGGCGCCGCGCGAGTGGCAGTTCATCATCGACGACGCCGGGGCGAAGCTGCTGGTTGCCCAGGCCGAGCTGGCCGACGCGCTGGCGCCGGTGCGGGACGAGCTCTCGGACGTCAAGCGCTTCGTCGCCACCGACGGCGATGCAGCGGGCTGGGAGCGCTGGGAGGACTTCCTGGCCGGCCAGCCGGAGACGCCGCCCGAGCGCGACATCCAACCCGAACACGACGTCTACCAGATGTACACCAGCGGCACGACCGGTCGGCCCAAGGGCGCCATCATCACCCAGCGCAGCCTCTGCTCCCAGCTCCACCAGGGCGTGATGGCCTTCGGCGGAAGCCCGGGCGAGCGCGCGCTGATCGTGGCACCGCTCTACCACGCGGCCGCCAGCCTGATGACCTTCTCGGCGGTTCAGATGGGTGGCACGCTCTACATCCAGAGCGACTTCGATCCCGCCGAGGTGGTGCGCGCCCTCTCGGAGGAGCGCATCGGCTTCTCGCTGCTGGTGCCCGCGATGATCCAGTTCTGTCTGGTGGCCGTCCCCGACGTGGCCGAGCGCCGCTACGACGACCTGCGCCTGATGGTCTACGGGGCCTCGCCGATCTCGGAGGCGACGCTGAGCCAGGCGATGCAGGTGTTCCAGTGCGACTTCATCCAGGGCTACGGGATGACCGAGACCACGGCCGCCCTCACCTACCTCTTCCCCGAAGACCATCGCCGCGCCCTCGCGGGCGAGCCGAAGCTGCTGCTCTCGGCGGGGCGACCGCTGCTCGGCACCGAGGTGCGGGTGGTGGACGCCGCGGACAGCCCCCTGCCGCCCGGCGAGATCGGCGAGATCGTCGGCCGCGGGCCGATCCTGATGAACGGCTATCACAACCGGCCCGACCTCACGGCCAAGGCGATCCGCAACGGCTGGCTGCTGACCGGCGACATGGGCTTTGTCGACGACGAGGGTTACCTGCATCTGGTCGACCGCAAGAAGGACATGATCGATTCGGGCGGCATGAAGGTCTATCCGCGCGACGTCGAGGAAGTCGTCGCCCGCCATCCCGCGGTTGCCGAGGTTGCGGTCTTCGGCGTCCCCGACGAGAAATGGGGTGAAACGCCGGTCGCGGCAGTGATCCTGCACGGCGGTGCACAGATCGGCGCCGACG
>JBFGIM010000035.1:0-22803 GCA_041577695.1 Myxococcota bacterium
CGCAGTGTCAGCGTCTCGAGCCCGGCATAGCGGGTGAGGTGGTCCGGCTCGGGCGGCGTGCGCGGCGCCACGTCGGCCACCGCCTCGGCGATGGCGCGGATGTGGTCCGGGGTGGTGCCGCAGCAGCCGCCGACCAGGTTGAGCCAGCCGGCCTCGGCAAACTCGCGCAGCAGCGCGGCGGTCTGGGACGGGGTCTCGTCGTAGGCGCCGAAGGCGTTGGGCAGGCCCGCGTTCGGGTAGCAGCTGATGGCGACCGGGGCGATCTCCGCCAGCTCCTCGATGTACGGCCTCATCTCCTCGGCGCCGAGCGAGCAGTTGATGCCCACCGCCAGCGGGTGGGCGTGGGCCACCGAGGTCCAGAAGGCGTCCACGGTCTGGCCCGACAGGGTGCGGCCGCTCTTGTCAGTGATCGTCACCGAGATGATCACCGGCACGTCGACGCCGCGCTCGTCCAGCACCTCGCGGATGGCGAGCAGCGCCGCCTTGGCGTTGAGCGTGTCGAAGATGGTCTCCACCATCAGCACGTCGACGCCGCCGTCCAGCAGCCCGCGGGTCTGCTCGGCGTAGGCGTCGCGCACTTCGTCGAAGCCCACCGCGCGGAAGCCCGGGTCGTTGACGTCCGGCGAGAGCGACAGGGTCTTGGAGAGCGGTCCCAGGGCGCCCGCCACGAAGCGCGGCCGGTCGGGCGTCTTCGCGGTCCAGGCGTCGGCGGCCTCGCGCGCCAGCCGTGCCGCCGCCACGTTAAGCTCGTAGCAGACCGGTTCCAGCGCGTAGTCCGCCTGGGAGATCCGCGTGCTGTTGAAGCTGTTGGTCTCGATCAGGTCGGCGCCGGCGGCGAGGAACGCATCGTGGATCTGGCGGATCGCGTCAGGCCGGGTCAGCACCAGCAGGTCGTTGTCGCCGCGCAGGTCCTGCGGGTGGTTCGCGAAGCGCTCGCCACGAAAGTCGGCCTCCTCGAGACCGAGCGCCTGCACCATGGTCCCCATCGCGCCGTCCATCACGAGGATGCGCTGGCGCAGCAGGCTCTCGAGGTGGGTACGGAGGTCCGGGTCGGCCATGGGATGGCTCCAATCGGGATGGGGCTGGGCTTTCCATCAATGTATCCGAATGCCTCGATAAGTTAGCGTATCGGGTCCAGGGCCCCAAAGGATGAGCCCTGCGGGCGATCTCCTGCCCCGCGGGGCCCACGCCGCGACCTAGCTGTAGCGCGCTTCCACGCCACGCGACTCGCCGGCCCCCTTCACCGCATCGCCCAGGTCCTTCAGGAAGGTGTCCACGATCCCGTCGTGGATCGGGCTCACCATCATGTGGAGCGCGTCGGGGCCGTTCTGGCGGTCCAGGTGCCAGCCCCGGTCGTCCATGCCATCGCCGACGGCCATGATGTCGAAGCCCTCGGCGCCGAAGGCGAACACGCTCATGGCCGGCTCGCCGACGATGTGGAGTCCGGGGGTGGAGCGGATGCCCGCCTGGAGCCGACGCGTGGCGTCGAGGATCCGCCGCGCCTGCTCGAGGTAGCCCCGCTCGCCCAGGTAGTTCATCACGGCCCAGGCGGCGGCAATCGGACCGGCCGGTCGCGCGCCGGCCATGGCAAAGGAGCCGTACACGCCGCCCGGCCAGTCGCGCCATACGAACAGCTGGTACTTGGGGACGTTCTGTCCATCGCGGTGGATCACGCACGAGGCGCCCTTGGTGGTGTAGCCGTACTTGTGGACGTCGGCCGACATGGTGGTGACGCCCGGCACCCGGAAGTCGAAGGAGGGCACCGGCTCGCCCAGCCTCTCGAGGAAGGGCAGCAGGAAGCCGCCCAGGCACGCGTCGGTGTGGAACCAGATGTCGCGCTCCGCGGCGATCGCCGCCAGCTCGGGGATGGGATCGACGACGCCGAAGGGGTAGCAGGGCGCCGAGCCGACCATGACGACGGTGCGGTCGTTCACCAGCTTCGCCACCGCGGCGGGATCCGCGCGCAGGTCGTCGCGCAGCGGTGCCTGGTGCAGCCGGAGGCCCAGGTAGTGCGCCGCCTTGGCGAAGGCGGGATGCGCCGTGACGGGCACCACCATCTCGGGCTCGGTGATTCCCTTTTCGGCACGGCCGCGGTCGCGCGCGCTCTTGATGGCCATCAGGATGCTCTCGGTGCCGCCGGAGGTCATGGCGCCACCGGCCTCGTCGCCGCCGTGCAACAGGTCCGCGGTCATCGAGACGACCTCGGTCTCCATGGTGCGCAGGCTGGGGAAGCGGAAGGGATTGAGCGCGTTCTCGTAGAGGTAGAGCAGGTTCGCATCGCGCAGCACCGCGTCGATGTCGTCGCTGGCGGGATAGACCAGGCTGAAGGTGCGGCCGGCGTGCCAGTCGGCATCGCCGCGCTTGCGCTCGCGCATGCGGGCCAGGATCTCTTCGCGATCGATGCCGGTTTCGGGGAGTCGCATGGGGGTCTCCGTGGAATCACCACAGGCTCCATTCGCCCGTGTGCCGGACCCAGAGGGCCAGCGTGATGTTGGTGGTGCCGTGGGCGACGATCGGCGTCAGCAGATCGCCGCGAACGATCCAGAGTGCGGCCATCAACAGGCCGTAGGCGAAGGCGGCCGGCCACTCGCCCGGCGCGTGGCCCGAGGCGAAGGCCACGCTCGAGAAGATCACCGCGAAGGCGGTCCAGGCGCCCGGCTCGAGCGTTCCCACCGAGCGCCGGTGCAGCGCGGTGCCCAGCGGATCCGCGTCGCCCTCACGGCGCGCCCGGTCCCATTGCACGGCGCCGCCCAGGAGCAGGCCGCGGAACAGCAGCTCCTCGAAGACCGCCACCACCGTGCCCGAGGCGCCCAGCCGCAGCGCGAAGTCCGCCAGCGGCCAGGGGTCGCCGCCCGCCTCGTAGAAGGGTCGCTTGATCACGACCCAGAGGGCGGTGCCGAGCACGCCGCCCGCCACGCCCAGCAGCACCGAGCCGGCCGGTGAGCGGGGCCCGCGCAGGGGCATCAGCCAGCGCCAGCCGTAGGCGAGCGCCGCGGCGGAGGCTCCCCAGGCCAGCAGGTAGCCGCCGGTGCGGGGCATCGGAAGCATCAGGGCCAACACGTAGGCGAAATAGGGCGCCACGTAGGTGAACAGCAGCTGGTAGTTGCTCGGAGCCCGGGCCACGGCCGCCGATCTTAGACCATCGCGACCTCCGTCCCATTTATCTCGCGGCGCCGGGCGGCCGATAGGGGAGACGTGTCTGGGAGCGCCGACAAGCCGATCTTTTCGACGGTCAGCGACGATGCATCGCTCGAGCGCCTGGGCGGCTTCATGCTCGAGCTCGGCGAGCGGATCGACTGGATCCAGGAGGCCGAGCAGCAGGGCGATCTGACCGAGATGGCCAAGCGCGCCCGGGCGCTGGCCGAGGACGCCTCGAGCCTGGGGTTGCCGCCGCTCGCCGAGGCCGCCGAGCGCGTGGCCGCCGAGAGCACGAACGCCAGCCGGCCGGCGTTGCACGAGTCGATCGTCTCGCTCACCGAGATCGCGCGCCGGGTCGCGCTGGGCGCCGGCGGTTCGCTCTAGCGGTCCAGCTCGACCAGCGGCATGCGGAACCCGCCGCCGTCGGGAGTCTCCACGATCAGCTCGAGCTTGCGCTGTGCCCCGAACTCGGCGAGGACACGGGCCGCGTCGGAGCCCCGCCGCACCGCCTCGAGTCGGACGGTTCCCCCGCGCAGGTCGATCTCCTCCAGGTCTTCCGGTGCGAACTGGGCGGGGCCCGTGCGCAGTCGGCCCTGGACGATCTGGAACTCGACGCTCCCGTCGCGGAGCACGAGCTTGAATTCGCGGTCGGGCGTATCCGAGCGCGGGCGCTTCGGCGCGTAGCCGAGCCATAGGCTGCCGACGAGGTTCGGGCTGGCGCCTCCGAGGGTGGTGCCGCAGCGCTCGGCGTCACGGGCCTCGAGGTCGAAGAAGGTGAGCCGGTCGACGCGCTGCGTGGCGTGGCTGGGGCCCGGGGTGATCTCGACCCTGCGCAGCCCCGTACGGGGCTCGCCGTCGAAAGTGCAGATCAGCGGGGAGCGGAAGCGACCGCGGGCCCAGGCCAGCGCCAGGTCCACCTCGTCGGTGGGAGCGAGTGGACCGCGTTGGGCCCGGCCGGGGGGAGGGGCGAGCAGCAGGGCGAGCAGCAGCAGGGTCGGGAGGCCGGCGCGGAGCACGGCGGCAGCCTACCGCGCGGCGGATGGGACCGCTCTTGACACCCCGGTCCGCCTCGGAAAACGTTGCAACATGCAGTGTTTTCGTTGCGGCGAGACGCATGACCTGGCCAGCGGAGAGCGGGTCGGCTTCCGCGACGCCTGCGCCTGCGGCACCGATCTCCACGTGTGCCGGAACTGCCACTTCTACGACGCCTCGGCCTACAACCAGTGCCGCGAGCCCAACGCGGAGCGGGTCTCCGACCGCGAACGGGCCAACCGCTGCGACTACTTCCAGGCCGGGGAGGGATCGGCGGCGGGCGGGGAAGCCGGCGGCGCGGCCAAGGACGCCCTGGACGCGCTCTTCCGCAAGCCCTAGGGGCTTGATTCCTGCCGGCTACCTGCCGATACGGCGAGGGTGGTGGATCCGCGCGCCAAAGACACCTGGACCGTCTTCAAGATCATGGGCGAGTTCGTGGAGGGCTTCGAGACCCTCTACCCGGTCTGGCCGGCGGTCACCGTATTCGGCAGCGCCCGGGTCGTGCCCGGCCACCCGCTCTACGAGGACGGAGTCCGGCTGAGCGAGGCGCTGGTCGCGGCGGGCTTCTCCGTCATCACCGGCGGTGGCCCGGGCCTGATGGAGGCCGCGAACCTCGGCGCGCAGCGCGCGGGGGGCGAATCGATCGGCCTCAACATCAAGCTCCCTTACGAGCAGAAGGTGAATGCCCACGTCGAGACGGGGCTCGACTTCGACTACTTCTTCGTGCGCAAGGTGATGTTCGTGAAGTACGCCTGCGGCTTCGTCGGCCTGCCGGGCGGCTTCGGCACCCTCGACGAGATCTTCGAGGCGCTCACCCTGAAGCAGACGAGCAAGATGGTGAAGTTCCCGGTCGTGCTCTACGGCAGCGACTTCTGGTCGGGTCTGATCGATTGGCTGAAGCGCGAGCCGCTGAGGCGCGGCATGATCGACGAGTCGGACATGGCGCTGTTCCACCTGACCGATTCCATCGACGAAGTGGTGCAGTGGATTCGCGACGACTACATGCGGCGCCAGAACCGCTCGCGACCGCCCACCTGAACCCAGCCTCAAGCCACTTCGAACTCGAAGACCGTATAGCCGATCCGGACGTCGTCGCCCGCCACGAGCAAGGCGCTTCGCACGCGCTTGCCGTTCACCTGGGTGCCATTGGTGGAGTGGAGATCTTCGATCACGAAGCCGTCGGCGTCCTCGTCGAAGTGCACCATCGCGTGCTCGCGGCTGATGCCTTCGTCGAGCAGCGTGATGTCCGTGGTGGGGCTGCGTCCGATCAGGGTTTCGCCGCGACCGAGCTCGTAGCGGACCCCCTCGAAGCCTCCGGTGCGGATCACCAGGGCTGCACTGCGAAGCACACCTGACGGAATTGCGGACATCGCTCGGACCCTCGACGCGGGGGCATCTCTTGCGGCTATCGGCCCGCGGTGCGGGCTGCTTGAGGAGGGGTCAGAGCCGCCGGTGGCGCAGGGCGGGCAGGGCTTCCCGGATCCGCTGGAGGGCATCCAGATCGCACTCGGCCAGCAGGGGTCCCGGCCGGTCCGGCGCCCGGGCGATCACGATTCCCCAGGGGTCCACCACCATCGATCGACCGTAGCTGGCCCGACCGCCGCCGTGCTCGCCCACCTGCGCGGCCGCCAGGACGAAGGCCTGATTCTCGATGGCCCGGGCCCGCAGCAGCACCTCCCAGTGGTCGCGCCCGGTCTCGCGGGCGAAGGCGGCCGGCACGGCCAGGAAGCGCGCGCCCCGATCGGCCAGCCGCCGGTAGAGCTCGGGAAAACGCAGGTCGTAACAGACCGAGAGGCCGACCGCGCCGAAGGGCGTGTCGACCGAGACCACCTCGGAGCCGGGCGCGATGGTCTTCGATTCCAGGTACGCCTGGCCACCGTGCCCGGAGAGATCCACATCGAACAGGTGGATCTTGCGATACACGCCGGCGATGACCCCGTCCGGTCCGACCGCCACGCTGGTGTTGTGCACCCGGCCCTCGCCGGGAATCGCCTCGGCGAAGGTGCCGCCCAGCAGCCAGATGCCGTGACGCGATGCCATCTCGCGCAAGGTTCCGACGATCTCGCCCTGGAGATCCTGCGCGCAGGGAATCGGCGCGCCCTCACGGCGCAAGAACGCGAAGTTCTCCGGGAGCGCCACGAGCTCGGCGCCCCGAGCCGCCGCCTCGTCGACATAGGATCGAGCTGCCGCCAGGTTGGCGGACAGTTCGTCCGTCGAGGTCATCTGGACCAGCGCGACGCGCACGAAAGGACTGTAGCGAGGCCGCCCCGGCTCCGGCTCGCTAGCGGCGGAACTGCGCCGGGTCGACTCCCGTGCGGCGGATCACGTCGTAGAAGTCCTTGCGGTCCTTCCGAGCGAGTCGCGCCGCCTGGCTGATGTTGCCGTCGCACCGCCGCAGCAGGGCCCGCACGTAGCGCGCCTCGAAGGCGCGCTTGGCCTCGCGGAACGAGGGCACGGCCTCCGGTTCGGCAGCCAGCACCAGCGCTTCGGCCGAGATGGCGCCTTCCTCCGACAGCGCCAGGGCCTGGCGGATGCGCTCCCGCAGCTCGCTGACGTTCCCCGTCCACGGCTCCCCGAGCAGGGCGGAACGCGCTTCTGCGGTGAAACCCACCCCCTTCAGGCCGCGCTCGTCGGCGAACTGGGCCAGGAAGTGAGCAGCCAGCGGGAGGATGTCCTCCATGCGATCCGCCAGCGGCGCCAGCGCAATCTCCTTGTGCGCCACGCCGAAGGGCGTCGGCCCGGGATCCCGTTGCGCCGTAGCCACGATGCGGACGCGCAACGGCTTCGTCTGGGAATCGCCTTCCGGCCGGTAGCTCCGCTGCTGGAGCGCTCGCGCGAGCGCGCTGCGCGCGGTCGTGCCGAGCGCATCGTACTCTTCGAGAATCAGCGTTCCGCCCAGGGCGCGTTCCAGCGCTCCCTGGAAGGTGTCTGGCAGCGCCGGGTAGGTACCGGGTGCACAGCCCAACAGTTCGCGCGACTGGAGCGGCTCCGGAACGGCCGCGCAGCTCACCACCTCGACGACGCCCCCAGCGTCGGCGCTCCACGCATGGATCGCGCGCGCCAACGTGGAACGTCCACTTCCACCTGGGCCACGTACTAGAATCGGCGCAGTGTCGCGTGCGGCCAAGGTTGCAAGGTCGACCGCGCGCCGACAGAGCGGACTTGCAGCCACGATGCGGTCGTCTCGTCGGCGCCCGATTCGGCGCTCGAAGCCAGGATCCAAGTCTTGACCCCGGGCGCCCAGCTGAACGACGCCCTCCGAACTCGCCAAGTTATTCATCTCTCGGCCCCCCCGAGAGGAGAGGCTATTGGTAATTGGGACGCTTTGTCAATAAAAAGAGGGGCTTGAGCCACAATCATGCATCGTCGCGAGACGTATCGGCGCTTGACGGGAATCCAACCCAGACGCGATGATGCGCGTCCCGATCGCGACGACGGCGACGATTCTCGACGCGTCTTTCCCCTTGGGGACTCGGGGTTTTCGGGGCAAGTTCTGGGGGGGGAGGGGTGAGCGAGAAATCGGGCGGTCTGCCGCCCTCCAAGACCGGCCCCCGCGGGCGAATCCGGCTACTGCCCGACCATCTGGTGGACCAGATCGCCGCCGGCGAGGTGGTCGAGCGACCGGCTTCGGTGGTCAAGGAGCTCGTCGAGAATGTGCTCGATGCGGACGCCCGCCGCTTGCGGGTGGAGATCCGGGACGGCGGGCGCGCCCTGATCGCGGTGACCGACGACGGCTGTGGGATGGACGCCGAGAACGCCCCGCTCGCCCTCGAGCGCCACGCCACCAGCAAGATCGCCTCGGGCGACGACCTGGTGCGGATCGCGAGCTTCGGGTTCCGCGGCGAAGCGCTGGCTGCGATCGCGTCGGTGTCCCAGCTGCGCCTGCGCACGCGGGCGCGCGGTGCCGCCGAGGGCCTCGAGCTGCGCGTGGAAGGGGGCAAGCTCCTGGAGGCCCGCGCCGCTGGGGGTCCCGAGGGAACGCGGGTCGAGGTGGCGGATCTGTTCCTGAACGTCCCGGCACGCCGCAAGTTCTTGAAGACCGCCGCCACCGAATGGGGCCACATTGCCGACTGGCTGGGTCGCGTCGCCCTGGTGACCCCGGACGTGCACTTCGACGTGATGCGCGACGAGCGTCCCGCCGTGCACTGGCCGGCGGTGACCGACCCGCTCGATCGGGTGTCGTCGGTGCTCTCCGAGCGCGAGGCCGAAGGGCTGGTGCGCCTCGAGGCGGCTCTGGGCGACGCGCGGCTCGAGGGCTTCGCGTCGCGGCCCGACGCGCACCGGACCAACGCCGCCGGGGTCTATCTCTTCGTCAACGGGCGACCGGTGCGCGACCGGTTGCTGCGCCACGCGCTCCTGTCCGTTTATCGCGACCTGCTCCCGCGTGGGCGTTTCCCGACCGCGCTCCTGTTCCTCTCGCTGCCGCCCGAGGCGGTGGACGTGAACGTCCATCCGGCCAAGGCGGAGGTGCGCTTCGCCGACCCGGGCGCGATCCACGGGCTGGTGACGCGCGGCGTCCGCGATGCGTTGGCGAAGCGGAGCTGGATCTCGACCGCGCCGTCCAGGCAGGCGCCGGAGCCCGCGCTGCGCGACTTCGGGCGCGCCGCGCCGCCGCTTGCGGGCACCGCCCAGCCGCGCAGAGGAGGGGCGCCGGGCCCGAGCGACTGGGTGCTGGCGGGCGAGCGCGGTGGGCGAGCGGACGCGGTGGGCGAGCGCCCCGAGCGATTGCGCTTCGCCGAGCTGGCTCCGCTCGGTCAGCTGCTCGCCAGCTATCTGGTCCTGGAAGCCTCCGATGGCCTGGTGCTGGTCGACCAGCACGCCGCCCACGAGCGCGTGCTCTACGAGCGCTTGCGGGCCGCCTGGCGCGAGGGGGGCGTCGCACGCCAGCCGCTGCTGACGCCGGAGACGGTGGAGCTCTCGGCGGCTCAGGCGGTGCGGCTGGGCGCCTCGCAGACGGCGCTGGAAGCGGTGGGATTCGAGGTGGAGTCCTTCGGCGAGAACGCGGTGGCGGTGCGCGCGATCCCGGCATTGCTCGCCGGCCGCAATCCGGCTGACCTGGTGCGCGAGCTGGCGGACGAGCTGGCCGCGCAGCCGGTCGAGTGGGGCGACACGGCGGCAGGGGAGGGGGCGCCGGCAGAGCGCTCGCAACGCTTGGACGCGGTGGACCGCCTGTTCGCCTCCCTGGCCTGCCACTCGGCCCGGCGCGCCGGCGATCGGCTGGAGCCGGCAGAGCAGAGCGCCCTGCTCGAAGCCCTCGACGGCATCCCCTGGTCTCCGACGTGTCCCCACGGCAGGCCCGTGGCACTGCCCGTCACGCTCGCCGAGATCGAGCGGCGCTTCGGCCGGGCCTGAGGCGCCGCCGCCGCTACCCTGCGGGCCGTGAAGACTCCCGACGGACAGCGAGCGCCGCTGGTGGTGGTGGCCGGGCCGAGCGCCGCCGGCAAGACCGCGGCGGCCCTGGCCCTGGCCGAGCGCTTCGACGGCGAGGTGATCAACGCCGACTCGATGCAGGTCTATCGCTATCTCGACATCGGTACCGCGAAGCCGGGCCCCGTCGAGCGCGCCCGGGTTCCTCACCACCTGCTCGACGTGGTGGACCCGGACGACAGCTACAGCGCAGGTCGCTTCCAGCTCGACGCCCGCGCAGCTGCCGCAACCATCGCTGTGCGCGGCAGACTG
Source organism: Myxococcota bacterium (assembly GCA_041577695.1). Classification (GTDB taxonomy): domain Bacteria; phylum Myxococcota_A; class UBA9160; order UBA9160; family PR03; genus JASJBO01. The sequence goes on from JBFGIM010000035.1 coordinate 9,850, forward strand.
CCGCTGTTGACCGGCGGCACCGGCCTCTACATCCGCGCCTGCCTCGAAGGACTGGTGGAGGGTGGGGCGGCCGATCCCTCACTGCGCGCCTCGCTCGAGCAGGAGGCCGAGCAATTCGCCGCCGCGGGCGAGCCCGAGCGACTCCACGCGCGGCTCGTGGCCCTCGATCCCGAGTCTGCGGCGCGCATCCACCCGAACGACCTGCGCCGCGTGGTGCGCGCCATCGAGATCTTCCAGCTCACGGGGCGACCCGCGTCCGAGCTGCGCGCAGGTCCTGGGGCCGAGGCGAGGCCCTTCCGGACGCTGTACCTCGTACTCGATCCGGGCGTGGAGGCGCTCGACGCGCGCATCGACGCGCGGGCGGAGGCGATGATCGAGGCCGGCCTGCTGCAGGAGGTGCGCGACCTGCGCGATCGCGGCTACGGACCGGAGCTGCGTCCGCTCCAGGCGATCGGCTACCGGCACATGGCGGCCGTGGTGGACGGTTCGGACACCCTGGTCAACGCGCGCGCCGCCATGCAGCGCGACACGCGTCGCTTTGCGCGGCGCCAGCGCACCTGGTTCCGCGCCGTGCGCGGAGCCGTCTGGCTCGATCCCCGCGATCGCGCCGGAATCGAAAAGGCGGTCGAGCAGTTTCTGGAGGAAGCCTAGAAGGTGCTGGGCGAGACGTAGTCGACTCCGAAGCGCACGTTCATGAACGGCAGCTCCTGGTCCACCAATGCTTCCTGCTGTTCCGGCAGCTCGTAGATCGGCTTCATGTCCGAATCAGTGGGGAGCAGCACCAGGCCGGGCAGGAACTCGATGACACCGGCCACGCCGCGCAGCAGCGAAGCCCCGGCTTCGATGCCGAAGGCCCAGGCGACACCGAAGACCGGATAGGCGATCTTGACCGCGGTCGAATCGTCGCTCTCGCGCCACATGTTGACGACGGCCTTGGTGGACACGTAGGGCGACAGCGCCAGATCGAGCGGGAACAAGAGCATGTTCTGGGCGGAGCGCTTGAGCGTATCGGTCGTGGCGTGGGAGGGCTGCGGAGCGGCCGTCACGACGAGGGCAAGCAGGGCGACTCCCAGGGCAAGACGGCAGGCGGCGAGAATCACGAGAAACTCCTTCGCGATGTGAGCGCCTTGGCTCACCGCCCGAATTCGCCCCATGAGAGCGGTCCGAGCGGCCGTCTGACCCGGGCGCCGGTGGCCGGGCACCCCGCGGGTGTTCCCGACGACGGCGAGCCTAGTTGCGGGCGGCTCCGAATGTCAAGCAAACTCCGCGCCTTCCAAGCAGGACCCCCATGACCCCCGACCCGTCGGCTCCCATCGTCGCCATCGTGGGCCGACCCAACGTCGGCAAGTCCACACTCTTCAACCGCTTTGCGGGGCGCCGCCGAGCGCTGGTCGAAGACCGTCCGGGGCTCACCCGTGACCGCATCGCCGAGCCGGTCGAGGTCGCCGGCCGCAGGATCTGGGTGATAGACACCGCCGGTCTCGACGACGACGCCAGCGGAGACCTGCAGAGCGCCGTCCAGCGCCAGGCGCGCGCCGCCGTGGAGGAGGCCGACGCAGTGCTCTTCGTGGTGGATGGCCGCAGCGGGCTGCTGCCCGACGACGAGGAGATCGCCCGCACGCTGCGGCGCCGGCCGGTGCCGTTGGTGGTGGTCGTGAACAAGCTCGACGCCCCGAGACAGGCCGACCGCGCCGCCGAGTTCCACCGCCTGGGGTTCGAGCGGGTTCGTCCCGTCTCCGCCGAGCACGGAGCCGGCGCGTGGGACGCACTCGAGGAGCTGGTTTCGCTGCTGCCGGCTTCGTCCGAGTCCGCCGAGCCGGTGCGGACGAGCGAAGACGAAGTGCGCGTCGCCCTCGTGGGACGGCCCAACGTCGGCAAGAGCTCACTCCTCAACCGGCTGGCCGGCGCCGAGCTCTCCGTGGTGTCGGCCGAGGCAGGCACCACCCGGGATGCAGTCGACACGCGCATCGAGCGGGAGGAGGGCACCTACGTGGTGGTCGACACCGCCGGGCTGCGACGTCCGGGCCGGCGCGACCGGGTGGGCGAGGCGGCCAGCGCGATGGTGGCCCTGCGGGCGATGGAGCGCGCGGAGGTGGCGCTGGTGGTGGTCGATGCGAGCGAGGGATTCACCGACCAGGACACCCATCTCGCCGGTCTGGTTCGGCGGCAGGGCTGCGCCGCCGCGGTGCTGGCCAACAAGTGGGACCTGGTGAAGGACTCCCCCGAGGCGCGTGCGGCTCTGCGCGACTCGGTCGAGCGGCGGCTGCGGTTCGCCAGTGATACGCCGCTCGTCACGGTCTCGGCCAAGACCGGCGCGCGCATCGGGCGCGTCTGGCCGGTGGTGCGACAGCTGGCCAAGGTGGCGCGCACGCGCATTCCCACCGCAGAGCTCAACCGGTGGCTACAGGAGGCGGTGACGGCCCACGAACCGGCGATGGCCCAGCGCGGGCCGCGCAAGCGCCCGGTGCGCTTCTTGTACGGCACCCAGGTGAGCACCCGTCCGCCGACCTTCACGCTCTTCTGCAGCGATCCGAAGGCGGTGAAGGACACCTACCGCCGCTATCTCGAGAACCGCCTGCGCGAACGCTTCGGGCTGGTGGGGACGCCGATCCGGATCCTGCTGCGCGGCCGTCGCGAGGGGTGAATCCGGGACGCTTCCGCTCGCCGCTCGTTCCGATACACTCCGGCGCCGATCGACCGCGCAGCGTGAGAGGAGCCCCTTGGCCACCAAGCACCACAAGCCGGCAGATACCCTCGAAGAGATCGAGTCCGCCGGCGAGCGCCTGCTGGCCTGGGTGGGCGCCAATCCGGTGCTCGTGCTCGGCGTGGCCGTGGCAATCCTCTTGAGCGCTGCGGGTTTGGGCGGCTACCGGGCGCTCAGCCATGCCAACGCGGTCGAGGCCTCGGCGAGCCTCGAGGCGCTGCGCAGCGACTTCGTCATCGCCATGGGCGGCCAGCCGGGCGACGTGATCGTGCCCGAGCCCGCCAATCCGGAGACCGCCCGGGCCGTCCGACGCGAGTTCGTCGATCGCTTCGCCGAGCTGGGACGCGAGTATGGCGGAACCGGGGCCGGAGCCCTGGCGAGCCTCGATGCCGGCTCGCTCTACCTCGAGCTCGGGACGCCCGATCAGGCGCTGGAGACCTGGCAGGCCGCCCTCGAAGGGCTGCCGCGAAGCTCGCCGTTGCGCGGCGTGCTCGCGAGTCGCATCGCGCAGCTCCACGAGCAGGACGAGAAGTTCGCGGAAGCCGCCCAGACCTACGAGGCGGCCGCGGCCATCGAGGGCTATCCGCTGCGCTATCTGGCGCTGGGGCACGCGGCCCGAACCTGGCTGGCGGCTGGCGAGCCGGCGAAGGCACTCGCCGACTACGACCGGCTCAAGTCCGAGGCTCCCGACACCGAGCTTCCCGAGCACGTGACCGCGCTGCTCGACGAGCTGAGCGCCCGTCGCTGAGCCCGGCGCTCGGTGCCGCGAAGGCAGAGGAGGCGCCACCATGAGTGACACCGAGGGATCGGGAGCCTCCCGCGCAGGCGGCGAAGCCTTCCACAACGAAGACGCCCTGCTCGTGGAGGACGGCCTGGGCCTCTACGTGGTGTGCGACGGGCTGAGCGGACGGCCGGGCGGCGAGGTCGCCGCCGGCCTGGCGGTCGAAGCGGTCGAGACCTTCGTATCACGGGCCCGGGACGAGTTCGGCCAGGCCCTCGAGCGGAGTCCACTGCCGACCGTCTTTGCCGACCGGGTCGTGCGCTACGCCCTCGACGCCGTGCTCCAGGCGGCCCGCCGCGATCCGGCGCTCGCCGGCATGAAGACGACGCTCACGTTGCTCCTGGTCCAGGGCGGCCAGGCCGTCGTCGGTCACGCAGGCGACAGCCGGCTGTACCTGGCCCGGCGGGGTCGGCTCCACCAGCTCACCCGCGATCACGAGCTGACCCAGGAGATCGCAGCAGGCTCCCGAGCCGGAAGCGAGGCGGAGGATGCAGCCGGCGAGGTCAGCTCCGAGGACCTCGACGTCGACACCTTCGCGATCGACCTGCGTGCCGGCGACACCTACATCCTGTGCACCGACGGGGTCGAGGCCGTGCTCGACGAGGACCAGCTGTCGCGAGCTGCCCTCGAGCTGCCGCCGCACATCCTCGCCAGTCGGATCGTCACTGCCGCCCAGCGCCGCGATCCCGAGTCGGACGCCACCGCCGTGGTGGTCCGCGTCCGCCACGAGCACGAGCCCGCCTGGCTGGCGCTCTCCGCTTCGCCCCGCGAGACCTCGTTCGGACACGTTCTCGCAGTGGCCTGAGGGCTCCGGAGCCCGGTGCGGCCAGATTCCCGACTGAATCCAGCCCCTTGGCCCCATACGGCGCCGCAGGCTCCTCTGCCTGCTACGTCTGATAAGATTCATTATGTCAAATTATGGATCGAGCGGTCCGTGGGGATGGCCTTGGAATCACCTCCCCGTTGCGCCCCGGCTAGCCGGCGGAGCTCTTCACCCAGCGGCTTCCGCGCTTCTCGTAGGACGCCTTGACCGCCGCCCACGCCACGCGGTGGGCGGTCTCCTCGCGCGACGCGTGGCCGCGGCGCTTCTCGGGCCGGGCATACTGCTTCCACGCGCTGTTGAAGGCCTTCCGGTACAGGCTCTGGGCCGCCGGCGGCAGGTGCGCCTTGATCGGATCCGGCAGCTCGGCGTTGCGTGCGTACGGCATGATCCCGGCTCTGCCCCCCCCGGTCCACGATTGCAGACCCCATGCCAGCCCCTCGCTTTGCACTGAGGAAGGCGCCCGCCCAGGGCTGGGGCGGGAATCCCCAGGGTGGCCACGGCTCCGCACCCGCGTCGCGATTCCGGACGCTGATGACCGCTTGCCTTGGCACGACTCGTGCTCAGTTTGATCACGAAAGGGAGGGGATCATAAAGAAAGAATCCCGTGCCGTTACCCGTTGGGATCCGTTCTCGGATCTGGAGAGGTTTCATCCTTGGTCTGCGCTGTCCGATTGGCGCCAGCGGATGGATGAGGTCTTCGGCGAGTCCGCCAGGGTCGGAATGGTTGCGCCGGCCGTCGACGTCACCGAATCCGACGGCCAGTACCTCTTCAGCGCAGAGGTTCCCGGCGTGAAGAAAGGCGATCTCACGGTCGAGGTACAGGACCGCGTGCTGACGATCCGCGGCGAGAAGAAGAGCGAGCGCGAAGAAACGAAGGACAAGGCGCGCCATCTGGAGCGGTCCTATGGCGCCTTCTCCCGTTCGTTCACGCTTCCCGCCGACGCTGACGATGCGAAGGTCGATGCGAGCTTCGAAGACGGCGTGCTCAAGATCGCCATCGCGAAGCGGCCCGAGGCCAAGCCCCAGCAGGTCGCGATCAAGGGGTAGGCTGCATCGGATGCGGCTCTCCACGCTGGCAAGCGTGGAGAGTCCTGCATGCGGCTTGTTGTTTGCCGCTTGCCCTGGGCCGCCACGGGTTGGATCATTCTCGACAGAATGCCTCGTCTCGCTCTGCTCATCTGCGGACTCTGGTTCGTCTCGCTCTTCCTGTTTCGTTCCGTGCTCCAATGGCGGAAGACCGGCTCGACCGGCGTCAAGGGTTTCCACGGTCGCGTCGGATCGCTGCCGTGGGTGGCGGGCGTGGCTGTGAGTCTGGGTTTCGTCCTGGCTCCGTTGGCTCCGCTCGGGGTCCTGCTCGGCTGGCCCTCGGGAACGCTCTTCGTCGAGCACGCCCCGCTCCACCTCACGGGCGCTGTACTCGCCCTGCTCGGCATCGCCGGCGCCCTCGCCGCCCAGCTCTCGATGGGAGACTCGTGGCGGGTGGGCGTGGACGAATCGGAGAGCACCGAGCTCGTCACCGACGGTCTCTTCGCCTGGGTTCGCAATCCGATCTTCTCCTTCGTCGGGCTCTCGGGGCTGGGCCTGGTGCTCCTCGTTCCCAACGTGCTGGCGCTTGCCGCGGCCCTGCTGACGGCGGTCGGCATCGAGATGCAGGTGCGCGCCGTCGAAGAGCCGTACTTGAGACGCACCCATGGCGACGCCTACGAAAGCTACGCAGCGTCCGTGGGCCGCTTCCTTCCGGCCGTCGGTCGCCGGTTGCCGGGCGATCGCACCACGCGATGAAGGTCTACACGACCGCACCCCTGGAGGACCCGCGCGACGCGCGGGCCAGCTTCCGGCAGCTCGAAGAGATCGGCTACGACGGCGCCTTCACCTTCGAGGCCAAGCACGACCCCTTCCTGCCACTGGTTCTCGCCGCCGAGCACACCCGGCGCCTGCGCCTGGGCACGGCCATCGCCATCGCCTTCGCGAGAAATCCGATGAACCTCGCCAACCTGGCCTACGACCTTCAAGTGATCAGCCAAGGGCGCTTCGTACTCGGTCTGGGCTCCCAGGTGCGGCCCCACATCGAAAACCGCTTCGGCATGCCCTGGTCGCGGCCCGCGGCCCGCATGGGCGAGATCGTGCGGGCGGTGCGCGCCATCTTCGAGGCTTGGGAGGGCGGCGCTGCGCTCGACTTCCGCGGCGAGTTCTACCGCCATACACTGATGGTTCCGGCCTTCGACCCGGGCCCGAATCCGTTCGGCCCTCCCCCGATCTTCAGCGCGGGCTTCGGCCCGCGCATGACCGAGGTGGCGGGCGAGTTCGCCGACGGCTTCTTCGCACACCCGTTCAACACGGGAAGATCGCTGCGCGAGCTCACGCTGCCGGCCCTCGAGCGCGGTCTCGCCCGCAGCGGCCGGGCGCGCGGCGATCTCGAGGTGGTCTGCGCCACGCTGGTCGTCACCGCCGACCGCGAGGAGGACTTCGAGCGGGTGCGGGAGGCCGCCCGCAAACAGCTCGCCTTCTACGCCTCCACCCCCGCCTATCGCTCGACGCTCGAGTGCCACGGCTGGGGTGCCCTGCACCGCGAAGCCAACCGCCTGTCCAAGGAAGGCCGTTGGGACGAGATGGCAGGTCTGATCGACGACGAGATCCTCGAATCGATCGCCGTCGTCGGCGCTCGCCAGGAGATCGCGCCCGCGCTCGAGCGACGCCTGTCCGGCATCGCCGATGCGGTGAGCCTCACCCACAACCGGGCACCGGACCCCGGCTCCTGGGCCGACGTGGTGGCGGGACTCAAATCGGCCTGACGGGCCGGATCTCGCGCTGAACCCCCTTTCCCCGCCCCGACTCAGGAGAGACCCACGATCTCTCCGTCCTCCAGGTCGATCTGCTCAGCCAACGGGACCCGGGGCAGGCCGGGCATCCTGAGGATCTCGCCGGTCAGGACCACCAGGAATCCGGCGCCGGCGTTGATCTGCAGGCCGCGAACCGTGATCTCGAAGTCGGTCGGCCGGCCCTGGATCTGGGGGTCATCGGAGAGCGAAGCCGGCGTCTTCGCAATGCAGACCGGCAGAGTGGCATAGCCCAGGCGTTCGATGTCCTTCAGATCGCGTTTCGCCTGGCGGGTATAGAGCACGCCACTCGCGCCGTACATCTTGCTCGCGACCGCCAGCACCTTCGCAGGCACGGGCTCCTCGAGCCGGTACAGCGGTTGGAAGGGCCGTTCGTGCTTCTTTGCCTGCTCTACGACCATATCGGCGAGGCTCTCGGCGCCCTCCCCTCCCCGATCGAAGTGATCCGAAACTGCGAAGGCGGCGCCGAGCTCCGCGCAGCGTTCGCGCACGACCTCGATCTCCGCTTCGCTGTCGCCGCCGAAGCGATTCAGCGCGACGACGGGATTCTCCCCGAACTGCCGGATGTTCTCGATGTGTTTGTCGAGGTTCGGAAGTCCTGCCCGGACGGCACCCGGATCGTCGGCATCCGAGCTGCGATTGCCGCCACCATGGAGCTTGAGGGCCCGGATCGTGGCCACCAGCACGACGACGGCGGTGTCGAGATCGGCACCGCGGCACTTGATGTCGAAGAACTTCTCCGCCCCGAGATCGAAGCCGAAACCCGCCTCGGTGATGGCGTAGTCGGCCAGGTGGAGCGCCATCCTGGTTGCGATCACGCTGCTGCAGCCGTGCGCGATGTTGGCGAACGGACCGCCGTGAACGAGAGCGGGGGTTCCCTCCAGCGTCTGCACCAGGTTCGGCCAAAGGGCATCCCGGAGCAGCGCCAGCATGGCCCCGCTGGCCTTCAGTCGGCTCGCGGTCACCGGCTCTCCGTGGTAATCGAAGCCCACCAGCAGCCGCTCGATCCGGCGACGCAGATCGTCCCGATCTTCGGCAAGACAGAGCATCGCCATCACCTCGGATGCCGCCGTGATGTCGAAGCCGGTCTCCCGCGGCACGCCCTCCCTGCGCCCGCCCAGTCCCACGATCGTGTTGCGAAGCGCCCGATCGTTCATGTCCATCACGCGGCGCCACAGCACGCGACGGGGATCGATCCGCAGTCGATTGCCGAAGTAGATGTGGTTGTCGAGCAGCGCTGCCAGCAGATTGTGGGCAGACGTGATGGCGTGGAAGTCGCCGGTGAAGTGGAGGTCGATCCGGTCGCGCGGCACGAGCCGGCTGCGTCCCCCTCCGGTGGCGCCGCCCTTGACGCCGAATACGGGACCCAGCGAGGGCTCGCGCAGCGCAAGGCACGTCGAGTGGCCCAGCCGCGAGAGCCCCTGGGCCAGCCCGATGCTGGTGGTGGTCTTGCCCTCCCCCGCCTGGGTCGGCGTGATGGCCGAGACGAGAATCAGCCGGGGTTCCCGCGAGCGCGGGCGGGGCTCGAGCAGGACCCGGGGATCGACCTTTGCAACGTCGTCACCATATGCGCGCCACTGGGCGCGGCTCACTTGCAGGTCTTGCGCGATGGCGGAAATCGATCGGGGCGAGCGGGTGGAAGCGTCGGGCATCGGATCACTCTACCGCGAGCGGCCCCGTGGTGCGGGAATGCGCCGTCCGGGATACACACTCCCCATGATCGAGACGCAGGCCCGATGGGGCGCCTACGGGATACTCGCTCTTTCGCTTCTGCTGGCGGCGCCCGCCTGCAGCCGCTCGCGCTGTCTCGGTGCCGAAAAGCGCGATCTGCTGCATGCCACCGTGGCGGCGGGCGCACCGAGGCTCGCGTCCGGGACCCGGCGCGAGGTGGCCGAGGCGCTGGCCGCGGCCCAGTGCGAGCGCGACGTGGACGCCCTGCTGCTGCTGGCGGTGGCCGAGCGCGAGAGCCGCTTCGATCCCGAGGCGCGTGGCCCCGCCGGTGGGATCGGGCTGCTCCAGATCCGCGCGGAAACGGGCGAAGAGATCGCGCGGCGGCTCGACATTTCGTGGCGTGGTGAGCGATCGCTGCTGGACCCCTCGGTCAACGCGCAGCTCGGAGCCGCCTATCTGGCCCGGCTCCACGGGCGCTTCGGCGACTGGGAGGCCGCGCTGTCGGCCTACAACCTGGGTCCGTCCCGCTTCACCGAGATGGTGGCCCGTGGGCTCCCGCCCACTTCGCCCTACGCCCGGGCCATCCTGGGCCGCCACGCCGATCTGACCGCGGAGCTGGGCCTCTGAGCGTTGGAAACGCCGCTTCCCCGGACACCCGGCCTCGAGCGTCTGCTCCGAGTGGCCCGGTCGGTTCGAATTCAGGGTGCCGGCGTCGCCGGCGCGCTGGGCGGCTTGCGCTCCCGGAGTGACAGCTTCACCTGGTTGGGCGTCACGCCGAGCACGCGGATGCCTTCCGGGTGGGTCACGTTCTCCGTGTCGATCTCGAAGGTGCGGCGACCGAGCTTCGCCAGGAGTGCGTCCACGTCGACCGTGACCTTGTCGTCCTGGAGCAGGTAGATCTGGCGGCGTGAGCCGGACAACATCACCTCGATGCTGGGTGGATCCACCTCGACCAGCTCGTAGTTGGCGGGCAGTCCCGTCACGCTCACCGGAACCTCGCGGGTCAACTCCACACTCGCCGAACCCGGGCCGCTCAGGACCCAGAGCGCGGCAGTGAGCGGCAGGGCGGCAGCGCCTGCCCGCCATTCGCGCACGGCCCAGCCCCAGCGCGAACCCGACGCCGCCGAGCTGGGATCCACGCGAGCCAGGAACTCGCGGATCCGCTTCGAGAGTTCGGTGGGGTTGCGCAGCGTGCGCAGCGCGCCGGCCTCCGCCACCGAAATGGAGCCCCGCTCCTCGGAGACGACGATGGCCAGTGCATCCGTGCGCTCCGAGAGCCCGAGCGCCGCGGCGTGGCGCGTGCCCCGGTGACCGAGCTGCTTGTGATCGGTCGAAAGCGGCAGGTGGGCGGCGAAGGTGCGGATGCGGTTGCCCTGCACGACCACGGCGCCGTCGTGCCCGGCCGAGTGGGGATCGAAGAGCGACAGCATCAGCGGCTCGCTCACCAGCCCGTTGAGGGCGATCCCCCCTTCGATGTGCGCATCGAGCGGCGCCCGGCCCGGCAGCACGATCAGCGCCCCGCGCCTCTGGGCCGCCAGCGCCGCCGCCGTTCGCGCCAGGGTGTCCACCACGTCGTGACGCAACCCGGACGACGAACGGCTGAACCAGATGCCGGCGATCTGCTCGAAGAGTCGGCGGAGATCCTGCTGGAACACCACCACCGCGGTGAGAGCGGCGACGGCCGCGAAGCCCTGCAGCACCCAGGTGGTGAGGCCGAGACCGATCTGCCGCGCGCCCAGGAAGAACACCACCAGCGTGGCGAGCCCCGCCAGGCCCACCCGCGCCGGCGTGCGCCGCAGCCAGCTGATGGCGGCCCAGAGCAGCGCCCAGACGAGGACGAAGTCCACGACCTGGATCGCAGTGTCCGGCAACAGGCTCTCGAGCAACGGACCCCACCCCCGCTTGCCACGAGAGACTAACGGAGCCGCAGGGACGCCGCGGTCGCCGCAAGGTCGTTTGCAGGGCGCCTTCGAGAAACCGTAGAAAACTCCACGACATGACGCTGATGTCTGATGTAATCGACGAAAGAACGCCCCAAGGACTCCGCCAGAGCGGTCGGGCATGCAACAGTCGCTACCATGCGCTTCCGCTGTCTCGAAAATGGAGGGCGCCCGGCGCGATGCACGTTCTACGATCCCCCCGCTCGAGGGCGCTCACCGCTCTCGTCTCGTGCTGCATCCTGTTGACCCCCTCGGCGGCTTCCGCGCAGGGCACCGAGGACGACCCGCTGCTCGGGAACGCGGTGCTCGGCGGCGCGGCGGAGCTGGTGCTGATCTGGAGCGGCTTCCAGGAGACCGACGTCCACCAGGACGTGCTGGACTTCCTGAGCATCCCCGAGAGCCCGGACCCGGACGACTCCGGCGATCTCACCCTGGAGAGCCAGCAGCTGGAGTCCGGTGTCGCCGGCACTGGAGGCGAGGAGGCGAGCGACGTCGCGATCGGCGACCTGGACGGCGACGGCGTCGACGACCTGGTGGCGATCTGGGACGGCCCGGGTGCCTCGCTCAACGCGATCGTCCCGAGCGTCCGGCCCGCGACCCTCGACTGGATCGACTCGGGCGCCCGGGAGCTGGCGCCCGCCGGCTCGTTGCACGGCGGCGGCGAGAGCCCCGCCCAGGTGCGGGTGGTGACCGGCTTCTTCGACGACGATCCCGAGCCCGAGCTGCTGATCGCGTACTGGGCCGCCGACGATTCGGTCGTCCTCACCGTCTACGACGCCGCCGGCGGGCTCGAGCCCCAGGCCGGCGCCAGCATCGCCGACGAGCTGCTGCTGGGCTTCGGCTCGTCGAGCTCCAACGCGAACCGTTCGCGGCGTTTCGACGTGGCCACCGGCGACCTCGACGGCGACGGCACCGACGAGGTGGTGCTCGCCTGGGGCACCGGCTTCGAGACCGGCTGCACGAGCACCGCCGGCCGCTGCTGGGAGGTGGCCGCCAAGGCCTACGACTACGACGCCGGCTCCGGCACGCTCACGCCCCACGCCGCGGTCCAGGTCTACGAGCTCAACGAGAACAGCGGCAAGACGCTGGGGCGCCTCGCGGTGGAGACCGGCGACTTCGACGGCGACGCGGTGGACGAGGTCGCCGTCGGCCTCCACCAGGTCTTCATCGGCTCGACCCACTCATGGTTCCTGCAGCTGCTCGAGTGGGACCCCGCCAACCTCGACGCCGTCGGCCTCGGCGAGCAGGACACCGTCGAGACCAGCACCGGAAGCAACGGCTACCCGCTGAGCCTGGCCGCGGACGATATGGACATGGACGGTCGCGACGAGCTGCTGTGGGCCGGCCGCACCTTCATGGGCTTCCGGATCGACGACCCGCTCCAATTCACCGAGGTGAAGACCGATGGCTACGGCCCGATGCCCGGCAACGCCAGCCGGCGCGCCCTCGCGGTGGCCGATCTCGATGCGGACCAGGACGTCGCCGTGGACGTCGGGGCGTGGGAGAAGGAGATCGTCCTCGCCACCGTCGAGAACTTCAACGACGGCTGCTGCGACACGGACAGCCGGATCCGGGTGGACGTGCTGCGCTGGGGCCTCCCGGGCTCGCTCAACATGGAGCAGCGCGAGACGTTCACCACCGGCGTGCTCGAGAGCACCGGCTCGCGCCCGCTGCTGGTGGCGGCCGGCGACTTCGGGCGCACCGGCATCCGGGTGGGCTGGCCGCCCGTCCGCTCGCGCCGCAGCGAGATCGCCCAGCCGCTGGTGGTGCTCAACGCGCCGCCCACGCACTTCGACGTGTTCGGCAACCAGTCGTTCGACGTGAGCAAGTGCTACAACGCGAACATCGGCACCTGCCAGTTCACCGCCGAGTACGACAAGCAGACCTCGATGACGATGGAGGTGGAGACCGAGGTGCACACCGACTGGGGCGTCTCGGTGACGACCGAGGGCGGAATCCCTGCGCCTCAGCGTCGGAGCGGGCTCGCTGGGCCGGCAGGGAGGGCCCTTGCCGGCTCCTGTTCGTCTCTTGTCCTTGACAAATGATGGACAAGATGTGACACTCCTGTCCATCGAGCACGGCCGAGCGACTGAACAGGCCCCGGCCGGCTCTCGAGGAGTAGCCCCATGTTGAAGCGAATCAAGTACTTGAGCCGATTCGCTCCGGGACTCGGTCCGGACGAGATCGGCGCCATCATC
>JBFGIM010000036.1:0-22258 GCA_041577695.1 Myxococcota bacterium
CAACAGCGGGGAGCGCCGGGCGAGGAGAACCTGCTTTCCTTCGAGACGCTCCCCCACGTGGCCCTGGCCAAGACCTACAACACGAATCAGCAGGTGCCCGATTCCGCCGGCACCATGACCGCGCTGGTGTCGGGCGTGAAGACCAAGGCGCAGGTGCTGGGCGTGGACGACCGGGTCGTGGTGGGCGACCACCGCAGCGTCGCTTCCAGCAGCGTGCCCACGTTGCTGGAAGAGGCCGAGGATCGCGGCCTCGCCACCGGCGTGATCACCACCACGACGCTGACCCACGCCACCCCCGCGGCCTGCTACGCGCACAGCGCCGACCGCGCCTGGGAGAACGACCGCCGGCTGCCCGAAGCCGCCCGGCACGACGACTTTCCCGACATCGCGCGCCAGTTCGTGGAGTTCGACCACGGCGACGGCATCGACGTCGCGATGGGCGGCGGCCGGGTCCACTTCCTGCCGGGCGACCGCATCGACCCGGAGTGGTCCGACTACCGCGGCGAGCGGGGTGACGGCCGCGACCTGGTGGCCGAGTGGCAGGCGCGCCATCCGGACGGCGCCTACGTCTGGAATCGCGCCCAGTTCGATGCACTCGATCCCGCCGCCGGCCCGGTGCTGGGTCTCTTCGAGCCGTGGCACATGCGCTTCGAGGCGGAACGGGCCGGGGATCCGGCCGGGGAGCCGTCCCTCGCCGAGATGACCGCGTTCGCGCTGGACGCACTCTCGACCCGACCCGATGGATTCGTCCTGGTGGTGGAAGCCGGTCGCATCGACCACGGCCACCACCTGGGCAACGCCTACCGTGCATTGACCGACACCATCGAGCTCTCGAATGCAGTGCGGGTCGCCCTGGAGCGCACCGACGCATCCGAGACCCTGATCGTGGTGACCGCCGACCACGGTCACGTCTTCACCATGGGCGGCTACCCGACCCGCGGCAACGACATCCTGGGACTGGTGATGCCGAACGACTCGAGCGGCCAGCCGGCGCAGCGAGCGGCGCTCGACGCGTCGGGCCACCCCTTCACCACGCTCGGCTACGGCAACGGCCCCGGCTATCCGGGCGCGTCCGACACCCAGCCCGAGGGCGCCAAGCGCTTCCCCCACCAACCCGGATCCTTCGCGGGCTCGACCGCCGGGCGGCCCGACCTCTCCGGGGTCGACACCAGCGACCCGTCCTACCTCCAGGAGGCGGCGGTCCCGCTGGCGCTCGAGACCCACTCGGGCGAGGACGTGCCGATCTACGCCGGCGGCCCCGGCGCCGAGCAGTTCCGCGGGGTGCGCGAGCAGAGCTTCGTCCGCCACGCGATTGCGGCCGCCCTGGGGTGGCAGGACCCGCCCCGCTAGCTGGCGGTTGCTGGTGTCCTGCACACGACCCGGGGCGCGGGCCCGGTTCCCGGGGCGGGCGGGTCACGAGAGGGCGCGGGCGGGCCACTCACGGGAGATGGATTCCCAGCCTTCCGCCACACCCGCCCTCAGCCACTCCGAGGCGGCCCGCTGGCTCAAGCAGGTCGGCGGCCGAGCCTTCCGCAACCGCCGGGAACCCAATGGCCCCCAGGGCTGGGTGGCGGTGGTGGCGCTGCCGTCCGGCGCCGGTCGCGCGGCCGAGATGATCCTCGGCACCGGCCCCTCGCTGGCTGCGGCCACCAGCGCCGTCCGCGAGAGCTGGGATCGGCGCTGGAGCCAGGTGGCTCCGCGCCACGACTGACGGCGCCTTGACCGGGCCACCGCAGCGGCCAAGACTCCCCAAGCGGGGGGTTTCATGGCGCAGGGCTGCATCCATCGGGGTGACAACCTGGACGTCCTGACCCGGCTGGCGCCGGCGTCGGTCGACCTCGTCTACACCGATCCGCCCTTCAACACCGGGCGCACCCAACGCCACACCCGGCTGCGCACCGAGCGGGACCCGGACGGCGACCGGGTCGGCTTCGGAGGCGAGCGCTATCGGACCACCCGCGTCGGCAGCCGCGCCTTCGGCGACGTCTTCGACGACTACCTGGCCTTCCTCGCGCCGCGCCTGGAGGAGCTGCACCGGGTGCTGGCGCCCCACGGAACGCTCTACCTGCACCTGGACCCGCGCGAGGTGCACTACTGCAAGGTGCTGCTGGACCAGATCTTCGGACGCGAGTGCTTCCTCAACGAGGTGATCTGGAGCTACGACTTCGGCGGTCGCTCGCGGCGCCGCTGGGCGCCGAAGCACGACAACATCCTGGTCTACGTGAAGGACCCGAAGCGCTACTTCTTCGACGCCGACGCCGTCGACCGCATCCCCTACATGGCTCCCGGCCTGGTCGGCCCGGAGAAGGCGGCCCGGGGCAAGCTCCCCACCGACAGCTGGTGGAGCACGGTGGTGCCCACCAGCGGGACCGAGCGCACCGGGTACCCCACCCAGAAGCCGCTGGCGATCGCGCGCCGCATCGTGCGGGCCTCCTCCCGGCCCGGCGACCTGGTGCTGGACTGCTTCGCCGGAAGCGGAACCACTGGCGCCGCCTGCCTGGAGCTGGGACGGCGCTTCCTGCTGGTGGACAGCAACCCCGAGGCCCTCGAGGTGATGGCCGCGCGCTTCGCCGGAGCCCCCGACCTGGAGTGGCGCGGCGGCGCACCGCCCGCCGTGGGGGCAGAGCCGGCACCCGGCGTCTGCTAGCCTGCCCCGCCGCCATGAGAGAACCGCGCAAAGACGTCCGCAACCTCGCCATCATCGCGCATGTCGATCACGGCAAGACCACCCTGCTCGACGGCCTGCTGCGCCAGACCGGCGCGCTGCCGCCCAAGCAGGCCCAGACCGAGCGCGTGATGGACAGCGAGGACCTGGAGAAGGAACGCGGCATCACGATCCACGCCAAGAACACCTCGATCCAGTTCGAGGGGGTGCGCATCCACCTGGTGGACACGCCGGGACACGCCGACTTCGGCGGCGAGGTGGAGCGGGTGCTCGGCATGGTGGACTCGGTGCTGCTGCTGGTGGACGCGGTCGAGGGCGTGATGCCCCAGACGCGCTTCGTGCTCGGCAAGGCGGTGGCCCAGGGGCTGCGGCCGATCCTGGTGGTGAACAAGATCGACCGGGTCGAGCAGCGGGTCGAGGAGGTGGTCACCGAGGTCTTCGACCTGTTGGTGGACCTCGGCGCCGACGACCAGCAGCTCGACTTCCCGGTGGTGTACGCGTCCGCCAAGCGGGCCGGCGCGACGCTCGATCCCGCCGCTCCGCTCCAGGACCTGCGACCGCTGCTGGAGGCACTGCTCGAGCACGCCCCGCCGCCCCAGGTCGATCTGGACGCCCCGCTCCAGTTCCAGGCCATGACGCTCGACTACGACGACTTCCTCGGTCGCATCGTGATCGGCCGCGTGGTGCGCGGGCGCCTGGTTCGCGGCAGTACGGTGGTGCGGGTGCCGGCCGAGGGTCGCCCCGAATCGTTCCGGGTGACCAAGCTCTTCGGCGCCGAAGGCCTCGATCGGCGCGAGGTCGCAGAGGCGCTGGCCGGCGACCTGGTGATGCTGGCCGGCGTGGACAGCATCGACATCGGCGACACGGTCTGCGACCCCGGCGCGGTCGATCCGCTGCCGCGGGTGACGGTGGACCCGCCCACGGTCCGGGTGATGTTCGGGGTGAATACGTCGCCCTTCGCCGGACGCGAGGGACGGTTCCTCACCAGCCGCCAGATCGGCGACCGGCTTCGCCGCGAGGCGCTCGGCAACGTCTCGATCCAGATCGAGCCGGGCACCGGTACGGACACGTTCCAGGTGGCGGGCCGCGGCGAGCTGCAGATCGCGATCCTGATCGAGACGCTCCGGCGCGAGGGCTACGAGTTCGCCGTGTCGCGCCCGGAGATCATCCCGCGCGAGATCGGCGGCCGACAATGCGAGCCGGTCGAGGACGTGGTGATCGAGGTCCCCGAGAACTTCGCGGGCGCCGTGCTGGAGAAGCTGCCGACGCGACGCGGGCGACTCGAAGTCATGGAGAACCGCAGCGGCACCACCGTGCTGCGCTTCACCGTCCCGAGCCGCGGGCTCTTCGGCTACCGCAACGAGTTCCTGACCGACACCCGCGGCGAAGGGGTCCTGCACCGCACGGTGCGCGGCTACGAGCCCTACGCCGGCGGCCTGCCGAGCCGCCCGGTGGGTTCGATCATCGCTACGGAGGCGGGCAACACCACCGCCTTCGCACTGTTCAAGATCCAGGAGCGGGCGGATCTGTTCCTGGGGCCCGGCGTCCCGGTCTACGAAGGACAGGTGGTGGGCGCCAATCGCAGACCCGGCGACCTCAACGTCAACGTGTGCCGCGGCAAGAAGCTGACCAACGTCCGAGCTGCCGGGAAGGACGACGCGCCGATCCTGACGCCGCCCCGCCCCTTCACCATCGAGAGCGCCCTGGAGTGGATCGGCGAGGACGAGCTCCTCGAGGTGACCCCCGCCGCTCTTCGGCTGCGCAAGAAAATCCTGCCGGCGAACCAACGCAAGCGCTAGAGTGCTCCGGCGGGGAAGGCCGCGCCGGAGGAAAGTTCATGTACAGCGCGCATCGGGGCGCGGTTACGACGGGGCTCGCCCTGGCCCTGGTGCTGGCGGGCGCGCTCGGCTGTGAGCCCGTGGGCCCGGTGCCGGGGGGCGAGCTGAGCGGGCCGGTTGCCGAGAAGCTGCCGAGCGACTGGTCGTTCACCGATGCGCTCGAGACCGTCGAGATCGAAACCGACCCGGACGATCCCTACTCGGTCAACACCTGGTGCGTCGGGCACGAGGGTCGGCTCTACGTGCCCACCAAGGACCCGGACTCGCGCAAGTGGGTGGCGAAGATCCGCGCGAACCCCCAGGTGCGGGTGCGCGCCGACGGCACGCTCTACCCGGGTCGCCTGGTCGAGGTGACCGACCCGGAGGAGTTCGAGCAGGTGGGATCGGTGCTGATCGCCAAGTACGAGATTGACCGCCCCGGCGAAGACGAGAAGGTCGCCCTCTTCCGACTCGAACCCCGCTGATTCTGCTCGACCCGCGGACGGCTAGTGGCCGGCCAGCGGCTGGACCACGGCCTCGGCGTAGCGCTCGACGGCATCCCAGTCGCGGCCGTTGATCACCACGTAGGAGATCCCGGTCTGCTCGCGGCGCTTCTCCAGCCGCTCGCGCAGCTCGGCCGGCGAGCCGGTCTGGAACAGCGGGCAGTCGGCGACCTGCTCGACGCTCATGCCGGTGTTCTTCGCCAGCGCTTCGCGCAGACCCTGCGGCGCGTCGCTGACGGCGGCCACGAACGAGAGCGAGCTCAGCTCCAGTGCGTCGGGATCGCGTCCGGCGGCCTCGGCCCCGGCGCGGATCCAGCCCACCTTCTCGCGCACCTGCTCGGGCGCCAGGTCGGCGGGCGTCTCGGGCGTGATCCGACCCTCCACCAGCTTCGGGTTGAGCCCGACGATGTCCGCGTGGCGCCCGGCCAGGCGCAACATGCGCGGCCCCCCGCCTCCGATGAAGACCCGCGGTCGCTCCCCCGCCGGCAGCGGCGCCGCCTGGGGCACCTGATGCGTGCTGAAGTGCTTGCCGGAGAAGCTGCTGCCCGAGCCCTCCCACATCGCCCGGATGATCTGGAGCACCTCCTCGAGCCGCTCGATGCGGAGGCCGGGACGGTCGTAGCGCATGCCGGCCTGGACGTAGTCGCTCTCCATCCAGCCGGCGCCGATGCCGAACTCGTGACGTCCGCCCGAGAGCAGGTGGAGCGTCGCGGCCTGCTTGGCGTAGACGACCGGGTGGCGGTAGTCGATGCCGTACACCAGCGTTCCGACGCGGAGGCGCTCGGTCACCGCGGCCGCGGCGGCGAGCAGCGTGGTCGGGTCCCACTGCGGCGAGAAGTGGTCGGGGCAGAAGAGCGTCGAGAAGCCCATCGACTCGACGTGCTGCACCCGCTCGACCCAACCGTCGGCGGGAAGCGAAGAGATCTGGACGCCGAAGCGGAACGGGTGGGGCATGGGGGTCCTCCTCAATCGGCGCGCTTGTGCGCGCAGAACACGTAGCGGTTGATGCTGAAGAAGTACTCGTCGGCGGCTGCCAGGGCGCGCTGCTCATCGGCCCAGGCCTCCGCCTCGGACGCCGTGATCCCGGCGCGACCGGCCACGAAGCCCTGGATCGCGCCGAGGATGCCGTAGCTGTAGGTGTCCTGGGTCAGGCGCGGGTTCACGATCGGGATTGCGCTGACCGAGTCCACGGTGAAGCCCGCGCGGCGCAGCAACGACCCGAGGGTCTGGGGAAGGTTCGGGTCGGCCAGGTGCTCGTCCCAGGCCGCGAGTACGCGTCGCATGCGCGCCTCGTCGCAGCTGCGCCACACCAGGCTCTGCCAATCGGTGTCGAGGATCAGCACCCGCCCGCCCGGGCGCAGCACGCGGGCCACCTCGGCCAGTGCCCGCGGCATGTCGGCCACGTACTCGTAGACCTGGGTCGAGACCACCGCGTCGAAACCGCCGGCGTCCGCCGGCAGATCGACGGCGTCGCCGCTGCGTAGCTCGGCCCATTCCCGGTCGGCGCAGCGCGCGCGCGCGATGGCGTTCATCGAGTCGCTCGGATCGACGCCGACCGCGCGGCCCGATTCGCCGACGGCGTTGGCCAGCTCACTGAGCAGCAGGCCCGGTCCGGAGCCGACATCGAGCACGTGTTCGCCGGGCTGGGGCGCCAACGCCAGCATCACGCGGCGGCGCTGCTCCACCATGTCCGGCGTCTGGTACATCCGGTCCAGGGCCTTGGCGACGTTCTCGTCGAAGTCGATCATGTCGCCCACGGCGTGGGTCCCCCGGCGCGGGCAGTCAGCTGACGGTGCGCGGCATCCGGATCAGGGCATTGGCGAAACGCACGGCCCACGGGTGCACGAAGAGGTGCCGCGCGCCCCAGAGCGGCGAGTGCCACTGCTCGCGCGGCAATGTGCCGTCGAGGATCTCGCCCACGGCCTGTGCGGTCTCGGTCGCCAGCAGGTCGAGGATCCGATCGCCCAGCTCGGCGGACGCGCTGCCCGGCGCGCCCGAATAGGTCTCCTCGGAGAAGAAGCGGATGCCGGCCTTGAACGCGCCGACCATCTGGCGGATGCCGGCGCGCTTGCCGCGCTGGATCGCGGGCGGCTTCTCGCCCCGTTCCTCCAGCCAGAGATCCACCGTGCGCCGCGGCAGGTGCTTGTAGTCGGGATCGACCCAATCGGGGTGCAGCGCCAGCAGCTGCGACGTCTCCACCAGTCCGCCGTGGGTGTCGCCCACCAGATCCTCGCGCCGGATGCCGGGCAGGTGGCCCAGCACGTCCACCAGCTCGGAGCCGCCGCCGTTCAGCCGCGAGATCATCAGCGAGAAGATCGGCACCATGTTGATGCCGCGCTCCTTCGAAACCCGGTGGCAAGCCGTCTCGATCGCCAGGAAGTGACGGGGACTGCCGTGGAAGTTCGAGACCAGCACGTGGCGAAAGCCCTGGCCGGCGAGCGAGCGCCCCAGGTCCTCGAGCACGCGGATGGTGGTGCTGGGGCGGAACGAGAGCGAGCCCGGCTGCGGCACCGCATCGGAAGCCGCGTAGATGAACGGGAGCTTGAGGAAGATCCGGTTCTGGTGGTCCCTGGGCAGGAAGCGCAGCGTCCGCTCGGCGAGACCCTCTCCTTCCAAGGCATCGGCCCCGAGGGGCAGATGGGGGCCGTGGACCTCCAGCGGAGAGGCCGTGACCAGCACCACGGTGCGCTCACGATCGAGGGTGTCGAAGGCCCTCTTGGTCAACGTCTCCCAGCGGACTAGATTAGGGTGACCCACCCCGGTCTCCTTCACGGCCGTATTCCTCCACGGCCTCGTGGCGAGTCTAGCTCAGGGGGCTCACCCCCGAGCCGGCCGCCCGGTGCTTCGATCGCCCGTGGACGGGCGGATCCTGTTGTGACCCGATCGGTCGCAGCGCGAGCGCAGGATCCGGTCCCCACACGTCGGGCGAGACGGGCGAACGAGCCAGCGAGGAGCGGACATGTTGCACGAATCCCACGACAACCGGCCTTCGGGCGGAGACCCGCGCGCCGCGGACGCCCCGCTCGAGCTGCGACGCGGCGAAGTCGACGAGGCGTCGCTCGGGATCGACCTGGTGCTCCAGGTGCGCGACCCGGACCTGGTGGAAGAGCTGATGGCGCTGCCCTCGGACCGCGAGCGCGAGCGCTTCGCACTGTCGGCGCTGCGCATCGGCGTGCTATCGCTGCGGACGGCCCGGGGGCAGGTGGACGCCCAGACGGTGCAGGGCGAGGTCGAGCGCATGCTGCGCACGCTCGAGAAGGATCTGACCCAGCACCGCGACACGCTCCAGGTGGAGCTGGGCGCCGCCCTGCGCGAGTACTTCGATCCCAAGAGCGGCCGTTTCGCCGAGCGGGTGCAGGCGCTCACCCGCGAGGACGGCGAGCTCGCCGGGGTGATCCGGAGCCACGTCGAGGGCGCCGAGTCGCCGCTCGGCCAGACGCTGCTCCAGCACCTGGGCCAGGACAGCCCGCTGCTCCGGGCCCTCGATCCGAGCAACGCCGAAGGCCTGCTGCTCAGCGTGCAGCGCGGAGTGGACGAGGCGCTGGGAACCCAGCGCGAACGCCTGCTGGCCGAGTTCTCGCTGGACAATCGCGAGGGATCGCTCTTCCGGCTGGTGACGGAGCTCACCGAGAATCACGGACAGCTCAGCCAGGACCTGCAGGGACGCATCGACTCGGTGGTCAAGGAGTTCTCGCTCGACCACCAGGACTCGGCCCTGAGCCGGCTGGTGCACCGGGTGGAGCGCGCGCAGCAGCAGATCGCCGAGGAGTTCACGCTCGACTCGGAGACCTCGGCACTGGCCCGCCTGCGCCGCGAGATGATGGGCGTGGCCGAGCGCCAGAGCGAGACGCTGCACAAGCTCGAGAAGCGCATGGCCACCGAGCTGGCGGCGCTGACCGCTCGCCGCGAGGCGGAGCGACGCGGCACCACCCATGGCCACACCTTCGAGACGGCGCTGCTGGCCCACCTGCGGCCACTGGCCGAGCGCGCTGGCGACGTCTTCAGCGAGACCGGTCACACGACCGGCCTGATCCGCAACCGCAGGGTGGGCGATGCGGTGGTCGAGCTGGGACCCGACCAGAGGGCAGCAGGCTCGCGCATCGTGATCGAGGCCAAGGAGGATGCCAGCTACGACGTCGCCCAGGCCCGCGCGGAGCTCGACCTGGCCCGCAGGAATCGCGGCGCCGAGGTGGGGCTCTTCGTGCTCTCGGCCCGGGTCGCACCGGAGAGCTGGCGGCGTTTCTTCCGGATCGGTGAAGACGTGTTCGCCGTCTGGGACGCCGACGACCCGACCTCGGACGTGTACGTGGACGCCGGCCTCTCGCTGGCGCGATCGCTGTGCACGAGGGCGCGCGGCGAGAACCGCAGCGATCTCGACCTGACCCTGCTCGAACGAGCGATCCGCGACGTGGAGAAGCAGGCCGACGGTCTCGACGAGATCCACTCGGCTTCGGGAACGATCGAGAACAGTACCAAGAAGATCCGCGAACGCGTGCGAAAGATGCGCGCGAACCTGATGCGTTCGGTGACGACCCTGGACGAGTGTCACGAGGCCGTGCGCGAGGAGCTGGGCGCTCCGCCCTCGGACGCGTGACGCACCAGCGCGGGAGGGACGTGCGGAAGACGCCGCTCACCCGTCGCGGCGGTCGGGATAGATCGAGCGCATCGACCGGCCCATCAGCGCCACCGAGAGACGGCGCGGCAGCAGCCGGGTCAGCAGCGCCGCGGCGACGCGATTGGCGCGACCCGCCACGGCGCGGGGACCGTGCCCGAGTGCGTCGAGCGCCTCGGCCGCCACCGCCTCGGGCTCCATCACCGGGGCCGACATCCGACCTCCGCTGCGGGGTTCGGTCGAGACGTAGCCCGGCGTGCGCGTCGCCCCGGCGCAGCACGCCAGGACGTCGACGCCGGCGCGGCGCAGCTCCTCCCAGAGCGCCTCCCCCAGCACCACGTCGAAGGCCTTGGTCGCGGCGTAGGTGGCCACCAGCGCGGTGCCCTGGAGTCCGGCCAGCGACGACATCAGCAACACGCCGCCGCGGCCGCGCCGCACCATGGCCGGCGCCAGGTGATGGACCAGCAACAGCGGCCCGCGGCAGTTCACGTCCAGGGCCGCGAGCTTCGAGTCGAGCGGCTGCGTCAGGAAGGGTCCCACGTACGAAGCCGCCGCGTTGTAGACCAGGAGCCCCAGCTCCAGGTCGGCGGTTTCCGCTACCAGCCGCTCGATCGCGTCGGCGTCGGCCAGGTCCGCGACGACGGGGCGCACCTCGACGCCGTGCGCGCCGCTGAGCTCCGCGGCCAGGACGTCGGGGGGATGGGCGGCATCCGCCACGACGACCACGTTCAGCCCACGCTGGGCGAGCTGCCGCGAGAACGCCGCACCGAGGCCGACGGAACCTCCCGCCACCAACGCCCACGGACCGTAGCCTCGCGCGAAGTTCGAATCGGACATGGGCCCACTCTACCCAGCCGCCGCTACTCTTCCAGCGGGCCGCTGTAGCGGAGAGAACGAGGTCGAAGTGGAACGCGAAGCCGAGCTCGCCCGGGTGCTGCTGGTACAGGCCTGCGAGGAGTGCGATGCCGAGGAGCACTTCCTCACCCACCGGGAGCGGGAGCGCGCGGGGCGTGAGGCGCGCCGCGAGCTCGGCGAGCGCGCAGACTGGTCGGAGGCGTGGATCCAAGCGCGCGCGGCGCATCTGGCCGAGCGGCTCGACACCCGCCACCCGATGCTGCGCAGCGCCCGCGGCTGGGTGGCCCTGCGTCCCTCTCCCGCCCTGCTGCTGGCAGTGGGCGTCGCCGTGGGCCTCGGCATGGACGCCCTGGGCGACGGTCGCCGCATCAACCTGCTGGCGCCCCCGCTGCTCGGCTTGATCGCGTGGAACCTGCTGGCGTACCTGGGTCTGGCCCTCGGCCCGCGCCTCGGCGCCGGCCGCTGGGGAAACGGACTGGCGAAGCTGCTGGGCGGACCCGGTCCGCGCGCCCTGGTGCGCCGGGTCCGCGACGGAAGCCCGGAGGAGATCCGCTGGCTGACCGCCTCGCTGGCTCGCTTCGGCACGCTGTGGAAGCGGGCCTGTGGGCCGCTCTTCGCGGCGCGCGGGAGGCGCGCGCTGCACCTCGGCGCCCTCGGCGTGGCGGTAGGGGTCGTACTGGGCATGTACGTGCGCGGACTCGCCTTCGAGTACCGCGCGAGCTGGGAGAGCACCTTTCTCGAGGCGCCGCAGACGGACGCGCTGCTCAGCACGGTCTTGGGACCCGCTGCGCGCATCCTCGACGGAGTGCGCGGCAATTCGCGGGCGCGCGCACTGCTCGAAGCGCCCTCCATCGCCGCCCTGCGCGCCCCGGCTGGCGACGGACCGGCGGCGCCCTGGATCCACCTGTGGGCGCTGACGGCCGCGGGCGCCATCGTCGTGCCGCGCTTCGTCCTCGCGCAGTGGGCGGGCCGGCGCGCGCGGAGGCTCGAAGCGACGCTCGCGCCCCCGCTCGACGATCCCTATTACGCCCGTCTGCTGGCGCCGGCTCGCGGCGAGGGCATGCGCGTCGACGTGGTGGCGTACAGCCACGCCTTGTCCTCCCATACCGTCGAGATGCTGCGCGAGCTGATCCTCGAGCTGGTCGGTGCTCGCGCAGTGGTGCACATGAACCCCGCGTTCCCGTACGGCGCCACCATGGACTCGCTGCTCTCGCCGGCGGCCCGCAGCGCGCGGGCGAGTCACTGGATCGTGATCTTCAATCTGGCCCAGTCGCCGGAGGAGGAGGTCCACGGCGAGTTCCTGGAAGCGCTCAAGGCGCACTGCGCCGGGGGCCCGCGCCGCTCGTCGCTGCTGGTACTGCTCGACGAGGCCGGCTACCGCGAGCGAATCGGCGCCAGCGTCGGTCGCGATCGGATGGGGCAGCGCCGGCGCGCCTGGGAACGGGTGGCGCAGACCTGCGACGTCGAAGTGGCCATCCTGCCCGAGACCGAGGACGACTTCGACGACGCTTTGATGGGCGCGCGCAAGGCGCTCTGGACGCCCGAGCCTGGACGGCTCCAGTGAACCAACCGCGCTCGCTGGTGCTGTCGCTCGTCTCCCATACCAACGTGGGCAAGACGACCCTGGCGCGCACCTGGCTGCGCCGCGAGGTGGGCGAGGTGCTCGACCAGGCGCACGTCACCGACGAGACCGAGCGCTTCGTGCTCCACGAGACCGAAGCTGGCGACGCGGTGGTGCTGGCCGACACGCCGGGCTTCGGCGATTCGGTGCGGCTGCTGCGGCGCCTCGAGGGCCGCTCGAATCCGCTGGGTTGGTTCCTCGGCGAAGTGTGGGACCGCTTCAACGATCGCCCGCTCTGGTGCAGCCAGAAGGCGGTGGCCCACGTGCGCGAAGAGGCCGACCTGGTGCTCTACCTGGTGAACGCCAGCGAGGACCCGTCCGAGGCCGGTTACGTCGAGCCGGAGCTGAAGATCCTGGGTTGGATCGACCGGCCCGTCATCGTGCTGCTCAACCAGACCGGCGAGGCCAAGAGCGCCGCCGCGCGCGCGGCGGACGAGGCGCGCTGGCGCGCGCTCGCCGACGAGCACGACGTTGTGCGCGGCGCGCTGAGTCTCGACGCGTTCACCCGCTGCTGGCTCCAGGAGGGCCTGCTCTTCGACCACATCCGCGCGCTGGTGCCACACGCCAAGCGCGATCTGATGGAGCGCTACCTCGACGAATGGCGCGCCCGGAGCGCGGCCACCTTGCGCGAGTCCGTCGAGGTACTGGCCCACGCCATCGGAGCCGCCGCTGCCGACGGCGAGGCCCTGGGTCTCTACCGCCTGGCGCGCCTCGACCGCAAGCGCTCGGGCGACGCACTGGCGCGCCGACTCGAGGAATCCGTGGCGACCGCCACCGAACGGCTGATCGAGCTGCACGGGCTGCGCGGCGAGGGCGCCGAGGACGTCCGCGTGCGCTTGGGGGACGTCTCGGCGCCGTCGGATCCGGCCAACCCCTGGCAGCGCAGCGTGCTGGGCGGGTTGGTCGGTGGCGCCCTCGGCGGGCTCGCCGCCGACGTCGCCCATGGCGGGCTCACCTTCGGCGGCGGCGCCGTGGCCGGCGCCATCCTGGGCGCGGCCGGGCTGGGCGGACTGTCCTGGGCCTATCGAGTGCTCGGCTCGGAAGCCGAGCCGCGCATGACCTGGTCGCCGGAGTTCCTCGACCGCCAGGTGCGCGACGCGGTGTTGCGCTATCTGGCCGTGGCGCACGCGGGCCGCGGCGCCGGGGAGTTCCGGGCGCGCGAGCAGCCGGACTTCTGGCGCGCAGCCGTGGAGCGCGAGCGCGACGCGCACCTCCCCGAGCTCCACGAGCTCTGGGAGCGCGCCCAGCGCGATTCCGGCGAAGATGCCGGCCGCGAAGCCGGGTTCGAGCTGATCGAGCCGCTCGACGCGATGATCCGCGCGGTCCTGCGCGAGTTCTATCCCGAGGCCGAGTCGCTGCTCGCGTCGCTGCCGCGGGGAGGCGCCGCGTGAAGCTCGGCGTCGTGCTGCGCAACATGGGCCCGCAGTCGACCCGGGAGATCCTGACGGAGTGCGCCGTGGCCGCCGAGCGCGCTGGGCTCGCCGACGTCTGGGTGACCGACCACATCGCGATTCCGCCCGATGATGCCGAGGGCTCGGGCGGTCGCTACCTGGACCCGCTCGCCACCCTGGCGTATCTGGCCGGGCGCACCGAGCGGATCGGGCTCGGCACCGCGGTGCTGGTGCTGCCGTATCGGCCCGCGCTGCCGACCGCCAAGTGGGTGGCAACGGTGCAGGAGCTGTCGGGCCACCGGCTGCGGCTGGGTGTGGCGCCGGGCTGGATGGAGCCGGAGTTCCGCGCGGCGGGCGTCGAGCGGCGGCGCCGCGGCGCCCTCACCGACGAGACCCTCGCCTTCCTACATCGCTGCTTCCGAGACGACGTGGTCGAATCCCACGGACAGCCGCTGCTGTTCCGACCACGGCCGCCGCGCCCACCGATCTACATCGGGGGCAGCGGCACCCATGCGCTGCGACGTGCCGTGCGCTTCGGCGACGGCTGGCTCCCGATGGGCGCCGACCCGGCGAAGCTCGCCGCGCCGATGCGGCAGCTGGCGGCGCTTGCGGCAGAGGCGGGAGTCGCGACGCCCACCGTGGTTGCCATGGCGCGGCTACCGCTCGCCGATGCACCGCGCGCCTGCGACCAGCTCGACGCCCTGACCGAGCTCGGCGTGACGCAGGTGATCCACGCCGACCGCTATCTCGACGCCGAGGCGTTCCGCTCCATCGCCGCAAGACTTGCGGACCTCATCCCCCGCTAGCCGCCGGTCGGTGGTAGCCTAGCGGCGCATGGCCCAGTCGGACCGCGACTTCCTGGCATGGTGGGCCCGTTGGGCCGTCGTCGGCGTGATGATCTTCGCGGTGATGCTCGGCCTTCTGTGGGTGCTGAAGGCCGCACTCACGCCTCTGGTCGCCGCCTTCGTCATCGCATACCTCTTCGACCCGATGATCGACCGCTTCGAGGCGCGCCGGCTCAAGCGCAGCGCGGCCATCTTCCTGCTGCTGGCGCTGATGGGGGGCGGCTTGGCCGGCCTGCTCTTCGTCCTGATCCCCCGCATGGGGAGCGAGTTCTCGGCGCTGGCCCAGCGCATGCCGGGCTACTTCGAGCGCGTGGTCCAGGAGTGGATCCCGGCGCTCGAGGCACGTTTCGGCCTCCAGGTGCCGGGTACGCTGCGCGAGCTGCTGGACCAGGCGCGGGCCGGCGAAATCCCCCTCCCCTTCGACCGCGTCGGCGAGCTGCTGACCGGCATCATCGGCTACCTCACCGGCACCCTCGGCTCGCTCGTGGCACTGCTGGTGATCCCGATCCTGGCCTACTACCTGCTGGTCGAGTTCGACACCCTGGTCGAGCGGGCCGGGCGCTGGGTGCCGCCGCGCAACCGCGAGTACGTGTTCGACAAGGTGCGCACGGTCGACTCGCTGATCTCGAGCTTCCTGCGCGGCCAGCTGCTGATCGCCGCCATCCTGGGCGTCCTCTACGCGGTGGGCTTCGCGGTGATCGGCATCGACCTGGCGCTCGCCATCGGGTTGCTGGCCGGCGTACTGGCGCTGGTGCCCTACCTGGGCAACGTCGTGGCGCTGGGCGCCGCCTCGACGCTCTCGATCCTGAAATTCGGCGTAGACGGCCATCTGATCGCCATCGTGGTCTGGTACGCGATCGTCCAGAACCTGGAAGGCTTCGTGTTGACCCCGCGCATCCAGGGCAAGAGCGTGGGGCTGCATCCGGCGGTGGTGATCATCGCCCTCTTGATCGGGGCCGATCTCTTCGGCTTCCTGGGATTGCTGGTCGCGGTGCCGGCGGCGGCCGTCGTGAAGGTCTTCGCGGACGAGCTGCTCGAAGCGTACCGGCGCTCGGCGCTCTTCGGCGAGTCCGCGGACCCGATCCCGCCCGATTCGAGCTGAGCGGAGCCGGCGGAGCGGAGCCGGGTGCTAGACGCGCTCGAAGCGCGGCGGGCGCTTCTCCATGAACGACGTCACGCCCTCCCGGAAATCGGGGCGGTCGAAGCTCGCCAGCATCAGCTGCACCGCCTCGCTCTCGGCGTGGCCCAGCGAATCGGTCAGGTTCTGGTACACCTGGCGCTTCATGATGCGCAGCGAGGTGGGCGAGCAGTTGGCGGCCACGTCCTCGGCGTACTCGCGCACGAACTTCATGAGCTCGTCGTGGGGCACGACGCGGTTCACCAGGCCGATCCGCTCGGCTTCCGCCGCGACGCCGCGGCGGGCCGAGAACAGCAGGTCGAGCGCGTGGGCCGGGCCGACCAGCCGCGGCAGCAGCCAGCTGATGCCCCATTCCGCCACCAGCCCGCGCCGTGAGAAGGCGGTGGTGAAGATCGCGCGGTCCGACGCGAAGCGCAGGTCGCAGCACAACGAGATCGGGACCGCCATGCCGGCGCACGGGCCGTTGATCGCGGCGATCACGGGCTTGCGGATCGACATCAGGTAGCTGTAGGTGCCCCGGAACGACTCCCCGACCTCGGGATCACCGGGGTCGGCTTCGAGCTCGGCGGGCGCGGAATTGGTCCGGGACCCCTCGCTGATCCCCTTCAGGCGCTCGAGGTCGGCGCCGGCGCAGAAGCCGCGCCCGGCGCCCGTGATCACGATCACCACGGCGTCGCGGTCTTCCTCGGCCCGTGCGATGGCGTGTTTCAGCTCGGCGGCCATCCGGTCGGTCCAGGCGTTGAGCTGGCGGGGCCGGTTCAGCGTGATGGTCGCGACCGGATCGGAGACTTCGTAGAGGATCTCTTGGTACATGCGCACTCCGTCGGGAATGCGACGATGATATCCCGGCAGCGCAGCGTGCGCCCGGCGGGTTCGTCACAGGCCGGGCGGCGTCCCCAGGATCACCGACCACAGCAACGGGCCGCGGTCGTGGCGCGCGATCGCCTCCAGCTCTTCGCGCAGGGCGCGCCGGCTCGCGCGCAATTCGTCGGCCTCGCCCTTGCGAAGCCGCAGCCACAGGTAGGCGCGAACCTCGCCAGCGAAGCTGGCGTAGCGCTCGACCATGCGCAGTGCGAGGTAGCCCGTGGTGGGCGCCAGCGCTGCGGTCCACCAGCCGGCCGCGGCGCCGCCGAGGTGCCAGGCCAACGCGATCTCGAGGGCCCAGGTCAATGGGAAGAGCAGCAGTCCGCCGAGCAGCTTGAAGGTGGCGGGCAGGTCGCGCTTCTGCGCGCGGCCCGCGATCCAGCCGACGGCGTGGTACGGCAGCGCGTTGAGGGCGAGGCCCACCAGCGCCGCCGGCAGGCCCAGCCAGAACAGCGGCATGCGGTCGAAGAGGTAGAGCGCCACGTGGGAGATCGGATAGTCGGCGGCCACGTGGTCGTCGCGCAGGCCGTTGCGCTCGAGCAGGGCGTCGTAGCGGGCGAGCACCCGCCCCAGCGCCTCGGCCTGCCGCGGACTGTGCTGCTGCAGGCGCTGGTGGGCGGCAGCGAAGGCCTGGCGCACGCTGAAGCGCTCGGCCAGGGGCGCGGCCCCGGGCATCGCCGCGCCGTCGTGGGCGTAGACGTCGGCGGCCCGCTCGACCAGACGCGCCTGGTTCCACGAGTCGTAGTTGAGCGTCACGCGTTCGAGCGCGGTCAGCAGGCGCTCGGTGAGCGCGCGCACCGCGGCGCGGGGGTCGCGGGCGTACTCGGGGAGCAGATCGTCCACCGCGAGCGGCTCGCCCACCACCACCAGGGCGCGCGAACGGAACTGGCCCTTCTTCTCGAAGACCAATCCCACCGGGACGATGCGAACGCCCGGGCAGTGACCCGCGGCGGCGCCCTCCAGGGCGATGCGCGCGGCGCCGGTCTTGATCGGCTGCAGCGCCGCCTCGTGGTGGGAGATGCCCTCGGGAAAGAGCGCCACGGCGGCGCCGGCGCCGAGCTCCTCGTGGCAGCGCTGGAAGGTCTCCTGGTTCTTGGAAGGATCGACCCCCTCGCCGACGTCGATGCGCCGGTAGACCGGAATCGAGCCGGCCAGCGCGAGCAGCGGGCGCACCACCGGGTTCTTCCACAGGGTGCTCTTGGCGAGGAAGCGCGGCCGACGCGGCAGCTTCGCCAGCATCAGGATCGGATCCACCAGGCTGTTGCCGTGGTTCGCCACCAGCAACAGCGGGCCAGAGCTCGGGATCCGCTCGGCACCGACCACCTCCACCTGCCGGTAGAAGATCCGGACCACCACCCGGGCCAGCTCGCGGGCGATTCGATCGAACCAGGCGCGCATCGTTCCCTCCGTCTCGGGGCTGCGTCGGCCCCTCCGGCCCCGGTCTTGAGCAGACCGCGTGCCAGCCTGGAGAATCAGCATATTATCATTCTGTTCCAGCTAGTTAGGGAATCCGATCGACCCCGCGACACGGGACCCTGCCGGACATCGGGTGCCGGGCGCTGTACCTCCGACGCCCCCGCTCGGGCACCTTGGGCTGGGGGATGGGTCTCGTCGCGGCCCGCGGTGGCCGATGTAGCATCCGTTCGGGGGATTCCATGGGCTGGCTCGAAGACGGCGAGCGCCGGGTGCTGGAGGCGGTCGCCACACTGACCGATGGCAACCCCTTCCTGCCCGAGCGGGTGGAGGCCGAGAGCGGTGCGCTGGGCGCGGAGTTCGTCCGCACCGGGGCAGCCGTCTGGCACGTGGAGGCCGACCTCAACGGCCTCAACCCCAACGTCCCCAAGCTGGCCGGACTGGTGGAGACCCTGGGCGGCCGCCTGCGCGACCGCCTCGCCGACGGCGCCCGCGCCGATCGCTCGGAGCTGCGTCTCTACCAGCGACTGGTGAACTACCTGCTCTACCAGCGCTACGAGCCCGAGTGGATGCGGATCATCGTCGAGGGCGCCCAGGGACGCCCGACCGATCGCCGCCAGAAGATCTACGGGCGCTTCCGACAGGACGTGGCGCACTACTTCGAAGTGCCCGGCCTGCGGCTGCCCGAGCCGGTGGACCCGCCGCACCTGTTCGCGCTCGGCTACCAGATCCGGCGCGCCTTCCACCACACCTTCCGCCAGATCTACGGCGGCTCGATGCCCGCCGCCCGGCTTCGCGCGGCGGTGTGGCAGTCGATCTTCACCCACGACGTCTCGCGCTACCGGCGCAGCCTCTACGCCTTCACCAGCGACATCGCCACGCTGATCGTCGGCGAGTCGGGCACCGGCAAGGAGCTGGTGGCCCGGGCGGTGGCGCTGTCGCGTTACATCCCGTTCGATCCCGAGCGGCAGAGCTTCGCTACCGACTACACCCGCTGCTTCGGAGCGCTGAACCTTTCGGCGCTCTCGCGGCCCTTGATCGAATCGGAGCTCTTCGGTCACCGCCGCGGCGCCTTCACCGGCGCGCTCGAGGACCGCGTCGGCTGGCTCGAGAGCTGTCCGGCCGAAGGCGCGGTCTTCCTCGACGAGATCGGCGAGCTCGACGCGGAGATCCAGGTGAAGCTGCTTCGCGTGCTCCAGGCCCGGACCTTCCAGCGCATCGGCGAGAGCGAGGACCGGCGCTTCCCGGGCAAGATCATCGCGGCGACCAATCGCAACCTGGCCGAGGAGATGCGCTCGGGCCGCTTCCGCACCGACTTCTACTACCGGCTCTGCGCCGACCAGATCCGCACGCCCACGCTGCGCGAGCAGCTCGACGACCGCCCCGAGGAGCTGGCGGACCTCACCCTGGTGCTGGCGGGCCGCATCGCCGGCCCGGAGGAGGGCGAACGGCTCGCCGCCGAGGTGGTGGCGTACGCCGAGAAGGCCCTGGGGCGCGACTACGCCTGGCCGGGGAACGTGCGCGAGCTCGAGAAGTGCGTGCGGAGCGTGCTGGTGCGCGGCGAATACCGGCCGCCGGCGCACTCGGTCGGGCGCGGCGGCGCCGACCTCGCTGCGGAGCTGGAGGCGGGCGCGCTTTCGGCGGAAGACCTGTTGCGGCGCTACTGCACCCACGTCTACGCCCGGGCCGGCAGCTACGAGGAGGCCGCGCGCCGCCTCGGCCTCGACCGGCGCACCGTGAAGGCGCGCGTCGACCCGGAGCTGCTCGAGCGCATCCGCGACGAGAGCTAGCGAGCGGTCGAGTCGGCCCGGCTACGCGGACCGGAGCCGACCGCGGCGCCGCGCCGCCGCGACCATCAGCGACGCCAGACTCGCGACCGCCAGGGCCGCGGCTCCGGGCTCCGGGACCGCTTCGTAGGCGCCGATGTCGCACTCGAACCCGCCGAGCAGATCGCCGTCGGTGGGACGCGGCTCACCGCGCTGGTCGATGTCGAATGCGATCGCGTCGCTGTCGGCGCAGGCGAGGCTTCCGGCGTCGATGGCGATGCTGGTCGGCTCGAGCGCGTGGGTCGCGGTGGGACCGCCGTTGTCGGCGAGGATGTCGAGACCCGCGGGCGTGTCGTCGAGGTCGCCCATCCCGACGAACGCGCAGCTCCCGTCGTCGGAGAGGTTGTGTCCGGCGGAGATGATGCTTCCGGCACAGTTGCCACCCAGGAGGCTGTTGGCGAGCAAGGTGTGCGTGGTCGTGAAGGTGGCGCCCTCGCTGTTGAAGATCGCACCGCCGGAAGAAGCCGCGTTGTCGCTGAGGGTCACGTTGAAGAGATCGGCGCTCGTGGCGGGTCCGCCCTCGGTCGGGAAGTTGGCGATGCCTCCGCCGACCCCCGAGCCCGTCGCAGTATTGCCACTGAAGGTGGAGTTGTTCACCTGGAGCCAGCCGGTGTTGGCGATGCCGCCTCCCGAGTTCCCGGTGGTCTGGTTGCCGTCGAACGTGCAGCGGTCGACCCGCAGCGTGCCGCCGACGTTGGAGACGCCGGCGCCGTTGAAGGCACTGTTGCCGGTGACGCGGCAATCGCGCAGCGTGACGTCGGAAGCGGCACCCATCTCGAGGCCGCCGCCGTTCCCGCTCGCACTCGTCACGCCGTTGGCGAGGGTCAGACCGTGGATCACCGCGGTCCGACCCGGCTCGACCCGCAGCACCTGGCTCATGCCCCCACCGTCCACGCTGAGCAGATCGGCGCCAGGTCCCTCGATCTCGACGTCGCTGTCGACGACGATCACGCCCTCGGCCGGGTCGAGCTCGATCGAGTCGGGCAGGCCTCCGAGCTGGCCGAGGTCGATCACGTCCGCGCCGCTGCCGGCGCTGCAGCCGCCGGACGGATTGTCGGTGTTGGCGGCGCGTACTGCGTCCCGGAACTCGCAGATACCGCCCGGGCCGATCGTGCCGTCCGAGGTCGTGTTCACCACGATGACGGCGGCGTGGGCGGAATGCGACGACAGGGCAACTGCGGCGGCGGCCAGGACCAGCCGTCGCCAAATCTCGCGTCGTGTCACGAAGGGCCTCCGACGGGGGGTCGGGAGCAGCTGGGACGATAACCGAAGACTCGCTTGCCGGCGCGCCGGGGGGCTATTCGTCGGTGACGCAGCCCTCGGACGCCGATTTCACCGAGCGGATGTACTTGAAGAGCGTGCCGCGGGTCGCCCGCAGCGGCGGCGCCGTCCAGCGCGCGCGTCGCTGCTCCAGCTCTGCGGCCGGCACCACCAGCTCGATCGTCCGCTTCTTGGCATCCACGGCGATCCGGTCACCGTCTTCCACCAGCGCCAGCGGCCCGCCGTCCTGGGCCTCGGGGGTGATGTGGCCGATGATGAAGCCGTGCGAGCCGCCCGAGAAGCGGCCGTCGGTGATCAGGGCCACGTGCGGCCCGAGCCCGGCGCCCATGATCAGCGACGTCGGCGTCAGCATCTCGGGCATGCCGGGCCCGCCCTTGGGGCCCTCGTAGCGGATCACCACCACCGATCCCTTGCGGATCTCGCCGCGCTCGGCGGCCCGCAGCATCGCCTCCTCCTGGTCGAAGACCTGGGCGGGACCCGAGAACTCGAGGCCTTCCTTGCCGGTGATCTTCGCCACGGCGCCGCCCGGCGCCAGGCTGCCGCGCAGGATCGTGATGTGGCCGGTGGGCTTGATCGGATCGTCCCAGGGCCGGATCACGTCCTGACCCTCGGCCAGGCCGGCGAAGTCGGCGACGTTCTCGGCCAGCGTGCGTCCGGTCACCGTGATGCATTCGCCGTCGAGCGCGCCCCGCTCCAGCAGCAGACGCGTCACCGCGGGAATGCCGCCCACGTCGTGGAGGTCCTGCATCACGTAGCGACCGCTGGGCTTCATGTCGGCCAGGAAGGGCACGCGATCGCTCACCGCCTGGAAGTCGTCGATCGTCAGCTCGACCTCTGCCGCGCGCGCCATGGCGATCAGGTGGAGCACCGCGTTGGTCGAGCCACCCAACGCCGTCACCATGACCATGGCGTTCTCGAAGGCGCGCCGGGTCATGATGTCGCGCGGCTTGAGGTCCAGCTCCAGCAGCCGGCGGATCGCGACACCGGACCGGCGGCACTCGTCGAGCTTGGCCTCGCTCTCGGCCGGATACGAGGCGCTGCCCGGCAGCGACATGCCCAGCGCCTCGATGGCCGACGCCATGGTATTGGCGGTATACATCGCGCCGCAGGCGCCGGCGCCCGGGCAGGCGCGCTGCACGATCTGGATGCGCTCCTCTTCGTCGATCGTCTCGGCGAGGTACTGACCGTAGGACTCGAAGGCCGACACGATATCGAGCGCCTCGCCGCCGACGCCGCGGCCGGGCTTGATGCTGCCGCCGTAGACCATCAGCGCGGGACGGTTCACCCGGGCCATGGCGATCAGGCAACCCGGCATGTTCTTGTCGCAGCCGGGCAGGGCGATCAAAGCGTCGTACCACTGGGCCGCCATCAGCGTCTCGATCGAGTCGGCGATCAGGTCCCGTGACTGCAGCGAGTAGCTCATACCC
>JBFGIM010000037.1:0-21317 GCA_041577695.1 Myxococcota bacterium
CAGCGTGGAGATCGTCCCGTTGCCCTTCGTGGGCGACATCGAGAATGCCGACGGCGCAGTCAATCTCTTCGGTCGTGTCTCGCTGACCCGGCGCTTCGAGAGCGCGGATCTGAGTCTCAGCTACCAGCGGCGCGCCAACAACGCCTCGGGACTCGGCACCAGCACGAACCTCGACATCGCAACGGGAAACTACGACTGGCGCATCGACCGCAGGTGGCGCCTGCGCATCGCGGCGGGCTGGCAGCGACAGCAGTCAACTTCGGATGTCCCCCAGAATCTCCAACTCCTGGCAGGGAGCGCCGGTGAGACCCTCTTCTTCGACGACGCCGGACGTCTGCTCGCGGGGCCGTCCGGCGCGCGCTGGCAGGTATTCGGCGTGGGACGCGTCACCAACCTGTTCCAGGCCGGGCTGGTGGACAACGCCATCGACATCACCAGCTACACCGCGCAGGTCAACGTGGACCGCCGGCTGACGGAACGTTCCAAGGTCTTCCTGCTCGCGAACTATCTTAGGCAGGAAACCGATAGCGACTTTAGCAGCTCGCAGACGCTGGACGACTTCCGCATCCAGCTCGGCTTCAACTGGGAATTCGATCCGATCGAACTGTAGTCGGCTCGATCAAAGGGTAGATGCATGGAAGAGCAAAGTTTCAACGTGGGTAGTCTGTGGAGCATGGTGCGGCGACGCGCCAAGCTCGTGGGCATCGTGGCGGGCGCGACCCTGCTCGGCGCCATCCTGGTGGCCGCGCTGCTGCCCAACCAGTACCAGTCGAGCACGACGATCCTGGTCGAGCCGCAGACGATCTCGCGGCGTTTGGTGGAGGCGGGCCTCGAGGAGAGCGACATCAACAGCCGCCTGCATTTGATGACAATGCAGATCCTGAGCCGCCCGCGGCTCTCCCGCGTCATCGACGATCTGAAGCTCTACCAGGAGGAGTCGGACGAGATGACTCGCGAGGAAGTGATCCAGCTGATGCGGGACCACATCCGGGTCGAGCCGGTGCTCCCCGAGCTCGAGGCCTCGCTGCTGCGGCGTCGCACCGACTACGAGATCAACACCTTCCGGCTCTTCTTCACCGATGGCTCGGCGCGCACGGCGGCCCAGGTGGCCAACCGCCTGGCCAACGACTTCATCGACGAGCACATCCGCGACCGCGTCCAGGTGTCGGGGGACACCGCTGAGTTCATCGAGGGCGAGCTGACGCGACTGGCCACCCGCATCCGGGAGGTGGAGGCGCAGATCGCGCAGGTCAAGGGCGAGAACAGCGGCAGCCTGCCCGAAGACCTGCTCTCGAACCAGCGCCAGCTGGAGCACTCGGTGGAGAACCTGCGCTACGCCCAGCGACGACTGTCCGAGGCCGAAAGCGATCGCAGCTACTATGGCCAGCAGGCCGAGAGCGCCGGCTTTGCGGATTCGGGCATGCTCGACGTGGTGAGCCCGGCGCGGCGGCTGCAGATGCTGGAGAACGAGCTGGGCGAGGTGCGCGCGCGCGGGCTGACCGACAAGCATCCCGACGTGATCGCGCTCTCCACCGAGATCGAGGAGCTGAAGCTTCGGATCGATCTCGAAGAGGACGGTCCCGTCGCGGTGTCCGCGGCCAAGCAGAACGCCGAGGCCGAACGGCGCCGCGCGGAGCTCCGGGCCCAGGCCGCGCGCGCCGAGATCGCCCTGCTACAGGACCAGATCCGGGTGACCGAGGCGCGCCTGGCCGCCACGCCGCGGGTGGCCGAGCTGCTCGACGGCCTCCAGCGCGATTACCTCCATCTCGGGGCCTCGTTCCAGGAGTTCAGCAACAAGCGACTCGACGCGTCGGTCGCCGCCAACATGGAGCGCCGCCAGAAGGGTGAGCAGTTCCGCGTGCTCGAGTCGGCCTTCCCGTCGCCCGACCCGGTGTCGCCCAACCGCCCGCTGATCGCGCTGTTGGGCCTGGTGCTCGGCCTCGCCCTGGGCGCCGGTGTGGGCATCCTGCTGGAGGCGGCGGACTCGTCGTATCACGACGCCCTCGGCCTGCAGCAGTCGCTGCGGCTTCCGGTACTGGCGTCGATTCCCAGCGTGCTGCTCGATGCGGACCGCCGGGCGCGCCGGCGCAAGCGCATGCGCGAGCTGGTGGCGGCCCTGGTGGTGACCGGGGTCGTGCTGATGACGGCCGCGGTCGGCTACGTGCTGGTCAACCGACCGGGGCTGCTGGGTGACGGCGAAGCGCCGCCGCCGCCCGCTGCGGCGCAGGCCGAGAGCTGAGCGAGGGCAGAAGAGACCGATGTACCTCGAGTACTACGGCCTGATCCGGGCGCCGTTCGAGATGACGCCCGACCCCTCCTTCCTCTATCTGGGGGAGGCGCATCAGGAGGGTCTCGCCACGCTGCTCTACGGCGTGCGCGCCCGCAAGGGCTTCGTGATGCTCAGCGGCGAGGTCGGCACCGGCAAGACGACGCTGCTGCACGCGCTGCTCGCCCAGCTCGATTCGAGTGCGGCCTCGGCCTTCGTCTTCAATCCGCGCCTCGAGCCGCTCGATTTCTTCAAGCTGGTCTTCGAGGA
The DNA here is from genome assembly GCA_041577695.1 of Myxococcota bacterium. Classification (GTDB taxonomy): domain Bacteria; phylum Myxococcota_A; class UBA9160; order UBA9160; family PR03; genus JASJBO01. Next base: position 2,537 of record JBFGIM010000037.1, read on the forward strand.
GTTCGGCATCGGCGACCCCTGCACGACCAAGGGCGACTACCTGATGGCGCTCAACCGCTTCCTGATCCAGCGGCTCGAGCGCGACCACCCCACGCTGCTGATCGTGGACGAGGCGCAGAACCTCTCGCCCGAGATGCTCGAGGAGATCCGGCTGCTCTCCAACCTGGAGACCCCGCGCTCCAAGCTGATCCAGATCATCCTGGTGGGCCAGCCGGAGCTGGCCGAGCTGCTGGAGCGCCAGGAGCTGCGCCAGCTCCGTCAGCGGATCGTGATGCGCTACAACCTGCGGCCCTTCGAGGCTGCGGAGACCTTGAACTACGTCGAGGAGCGGCTGCGCCTGGCCGGCTACACCGGCAAGGGCATCTTCCGCCGCTCGGCGCTGAAGGAGATCCACGCCCTCAGCGGCGGCGTACCCCGTCTGGTGAACATCCTGTGCGACGGGGCCCTGCTGCTGGGCTATTCGCGCGACCTCCCGGTCCTGGACGCCAGGGCCATCCGGGAGGTCGCCCGGGATTTGCGACTTCTGAAAGGGGACCAATCGGCCGATGAAGCCGAGGGCCTGCCCGCTCGCCGCTCGCGCGGCTGGCGCGGGCGGCTGCGGCAGATGCTCGGCTGAGGAGTCCCCGGGAGACGAGCGATGGGAAAGGTCTACGACGCACTCCGGCGCGCGGAGGAGCAGCGTACCGAGCGGCGCGCTGCGCCGTCGGCGCCTGCGGTGGAGGCAGCGGCTGGGATCCAGACCCCGGCGGCGGCTCGCCCGCGCAAGCGCCCCGGCACGGGATGGCTGCGAGGTTGGTTCGGCCGCGAGCGGGCGAAGTCCGCCGAGGGGGCCGCCGCGATCAACAAGCGCCGCATCGCGCTGCTCCAGCCCGAATCCTTCGTGGCGGATCAGTTCCGCACGCTGCGCGCCCGCCTCGATTCGATCGCCGCCGAGCGCCCGCTCCGCACCCTGGCCGTGGCCAGCGCGCTGGCGGGGGAGGGCAAGACCACCGCCGCGGTGAACCTGGCCGTGGTGACGGCCATGAGTGTCGGGCGCCGCGTCCTGCTGGTGGACTGCGATCTCCGCAAGCCCCAGATCCACTCGGCGCTGGGCCTGAGTCCGGAGCTCGGGCTGGCCGAGGTTCTCGCCGACGAGGCGCCGCTCGACCGCGCCGTGATCAAGGTGGAGGGCACCAACCTCGAGGTGCTGGCAGTGCGCTCCACCCCGAAGAACCCCTCGGAGCTGCTGGCCAGCAGCCGCATGCGGACCCTGCTCCAGGAGCTGGCCCAGAGCTACGACCAGGTCATCCTCGACACGCCGCCCACGCTGGCCCTGCCCGACGCGAAGACCCTGAGCGAGCTGACCGACGGCGTGGTCATGGTGGTGCGAGCGGACACCACGCCGCAGCAGGACGTCCACGCGGCCCTCGACATCCTGGACCGCCGCCGCGTGCTGGGCGTGGTGCTCAACGGGGCCGAGATCGACGCCCATCGGTACGGGTACTAGGATCGCCCGGTGCCAGGGCCCCACGGGGCCTTGCCCGGGGCCGGGTTGGCGCTAGAACATCGTCTTCGCACCAACACGCCCGATCCACCGAGGCTTTCGTGACGGCCGTCTCCCTGCTCGCGCCCCTGCTCATCGCCGCCGCCGTCACCGCGCTGGCCACGCCGCTGGTGGGCCGCTTCGCCCGCAGCATCGGCGCGGTGGACCAGCCCGACGAGCGCAAGGTGAACCGCCGCGCCGGCATCCCCCTGCTGGGGGGCGCCGCCGTCGCGCTGGGCTTCTACGTCGGACTCGCCGTAGCCATCCTGATGAGCGGCGCCGACGGCGCCTTCCGCAACCACCTGGAGGGGTTGCTGCTCGGCGGTCTGTTGCTGGTGGGGCTGGGCGTGGTGGACGACCGCTGGCCCCTCGACGCGCGCCCCAAGCTGGTGATCCAGCTGCTGGCCGCCAGCCTCGCCATCGCGTACGGCTTCCGGATCGACCACGTCACCGACCCCATCTGGACCCGCCACTGGCTGCTGCCGGTTCCGGTGATGTGGGCCGCCTCGCTGCTGTGGATCGTCGGGATCACCAACTCGATGAACCTGCTGGACGGCCTGGACGGCCTGGCCACCGGGGTGGGCTTGATCATCACCGCCACCCTGACCTGGATCTGCTACCAGGCCGACCAGCCGGTGGGCGTGGCGGTGGGCGTCTCCTTCATGGGAGCCCTGATCGGGTTCCTGCCCTTCAACTTCTGCCCGGCGCGCATCTTCCTGGGCGACACCGGGGCGCTGCTGATCGGCTACACGCTCGCGCTGCTGGCCCTGGAGGGCTACCGCAAGCTCGCCGTGCTCACCTTCGTGGTGCCGCTGCTGGCGCTGGCGGTGCCGCTGATGGACACGGCCCTCTCGATCTACCGCCGGGTGCGCCGCAACGCCCCGATCATGTCGCCGGACCGGCTCCACATGCACCACCGCCTGCTCGAGTTCCAGGGATCCCACCGCAGCGCGGTGCTCTCGATCTACTTCCTGACGGCGTGTTTCTGCATCATCGCGGTCTCCTTCACCAATCTCGAGGGCACGGCGGCGCTCATCTTCCTGGTGCTGGTCCTGGTGCTGACGCTGCGCCTGCTGCGGAACCTCGGGTTCTTCGACGTCGAGGAGCCCGAGTCGCCCTCCAACGAAGCACGCGGGGAGGAGACGCATTGACCCGTCGCGCACTCATTACCGGAATCACCGGGCAGGATGGCTCCTACCTGGCCGAGCTGCTGCTCGAGAAGGGCTACGAAGTCCACGGCATGGTGCGCCGGTCGAGCACCGAGAACTTCGAGCGGATCGCACACCTGGCCGGGCGGATCGAGCTGCACCAGGCCGACCTGCTCGACCAGATCTCGATCGTGAACCTGCTGCACCACGTGGAGCCCCACGAGGTCTACAACCTCGCCGCCCAGTCCTTCGTGCCCACCTCGTGGTCCCAGCCCTCGCTGACCGGCGAGTTCACCGCACTGGGCGTGACGCGGATGTTGGACGCAGTGCGGCTGGTGGACGCCGGCATCCGCTTCTACCAGGCCTCCAGCTCCGAGATGTACGGCAAGGTGCGCGAGGTGCCGCAGAACGAGACCACGCCGTTCCACCCGCGCAGCCCCTACGCGGTGGCCAAGGCCTACGGCCACTGGATCACGGTGAACTACCGCGAGAGCTTCGGCCTCTTCGCGGTCTCGGGCATCCTCTTCAACCACGAGTCTCCGCGACGCGGGCGGGAGTTCGTCACGCGCAAGATCACCGAGGCGGTGGCGCGCATCAAGATGGGTCTCCAGGACACCCTCGAGCTGGGCAATCTCGATGCGTGCCGCGACTGGGGCTATGCCCCGGAGTACGTCGACGCCATGTGGCGCATGCTCCAGCAGGACGCCCCGGCCGACTACGTGGTGGGCACCGGCGAACAGCACTCGGTGCAGCAGTTCGTCGATCTGGCCTTCGCCCACGTCGGGCTCGATCGCGAGGACTTCGTCCGCGTCGACCCCGCACTGGTACGCCCCGCCGAGGTCGAGACCCTGCTGGCCGACCCGACCAAGGCGCGCGAGGAGCTGGGCTGGCACGCGCAGACGCGGGTGCCGGATCTCGTCCGCATCATGGTCGAGGCCGACCTGGAAGCGCAGGAGCGGCTCTCGGGTCGCCGGCGAGGCGGCCCGGGCACCCGATGAGCCGGCCCGAGCGGGTTCTCGTGACGGGAGCCGCCGGATTCGTCGGCTCCGTCCTGGTCGAACGCCTGCTCGACGAAGGGCGCCGCGTGGTGGCGCTCGACAACTTCGACCCGTTCTATCCCGAGCCGCAGAAGCGCCGCAACCTCGAGCGCGCGTCGTCGTCGTCGTCGTTCCGACTGGAGCGGGGCGACATCCGCGACCGCGGCGCGCTGGAGCGCGTCTTCTCCAGCGAGCCGTTGGATGCGGTGGTCCACCTGGCGGCGCTGGCCGGGGTGCGCCCGAGCCTGGAACGCCCGTCGGACTACGCCGACGTCAACGTCACCGGCACCGCCGCCCTCGCCCACGTGGCGCTGGACCACGACGTGACGCGGCTGGTCTTCGCCTCCTCGTCCTCGGTGTACGGCGAACGCGCCGGCGCGGCGTTCCGCGAGGGCGATCCGGCCGAGTCGCCGATCTCGCCCTATGCGGCCACCAAGCGCAGCGGTGAGCTGCTGCTCCACGGCTTCCACCGCAGCCGCGGCCTGCGCGTGGCGTGTGCGCGGATCTTCACCGCCTACGGCCCGCGCCAACGGCCCGACCTGGCGATCCGGAAGTTCGCCGAGCGCATGCTGCGCGGCGATCCGATTCCGGTGTTCGGCGACGGCAGCCAGCAGCGCGACTTCACCTACGTCGAAGACCTGGTGGACGGGCTGGTCCGGATGCTCGACGCCGACCTCGACTTCGCCATCCTCAACCTCGGTGCCGGTCGTACCGTCTCGTTGCTCGAGGTGATCGAGGCGCTGGAGCGCGCGCTCGGCGTGAAGGCGCGCGTCGAGTGGCTGCCGTCCCAGCCGGGCGACGTCTCCTTCACCTGGGCCGACGTCGGCGAGGCGCAGCGGCGGATCGGCTACCGACCGACGGTGGCACTCGAGACCGGAATCGAGCGGTTCGCCGCCTGGCTCCACGAGGTGTCATGATGTGGGATGATCGGGTCCCGAAGTCCCCGTCGCAGCGATGGGCCGGCGTGGCAGGGGAGGTGTCTTGAACGTCTGCATCATCGGAACCGGCTATGTCGGCCTCGTGACCGGCGCCTGCTTCGCCGAGTTCGGCGTCCAGGTGATGTGCGTGGACCAGAACGAGGAGAAGATCGCGGCCCTCGAGGCCGGACGCATGCCGATCTACGAGCCCGGCCTCGAGGCCCTGGTCGAGCGCAACGTGCGCGAGGGCCGGCTCTCGTTCAGCACCGACACCCGCAAAGCGATCCAGTCGTCGCTGGTGATCTTCACCGCGGTGCAGACACCGCCGGCTGCCGACGGCGCCACCGACCTCGGCGCCGTGGAAGGCGTGTCGCGCGAGATCGGCCGCGCGCTCAACGGCTACAAGGTGATCGTCACCAAGAGCACGGTTCCCGTCGGCGCCGCCCAGCGCGTGCGCGGCTGGGTTGCCGACGAGCTGGAGAAGCGCGGCGCCACCCATCGCTTCCACGTGGCCTCGAACCCGGAGTTCCTACGCGAGGGTGCGGCGATCGCCGACTTCATGCGACCCGACCGCGTGGTGATCGGGGCCGACGACGACGAGGCGGCGGCGATCCTGCGCGATCTCTACCGGCCGCTCTTCCTGAACGAGACTCCCTTCGTGATGACCAACATCGTCACCGCCGAGCTCTGCAATTACGCCGCCAACGCCTTCCTCGCCACCAAGGTCTCGTTCATCAACGAGATGGCCAACATGTGCGAGAAGGTGGGAGCCGACGTGCACGGCATTGCGCGCGCGATGGGACTCGACCGGCGCATCGGCTCCAAGTTCCTGCACCCGGGGCCCGGCTTCGGCGGCTCGTGCTTCCCCAAGGACACCCGCTCCGCGGTGCACTTTGCCCGCGAGGCGGGCGAGCGTTTCGAGATCATCGAAGCGGTGCTCAACGTCTACGAGCGCCAGCGCCAGCGCATGGTGATCAAGATCGAGGACGCTCTGGACGGCGATCTCTCCGGCAAGACCGTCGCGGTGCTCGGCCTCTCGTTCAAGCCCGAGACCGACGACATGCGCGACGCCCCTTCGCTCCACATCATCCGAGAGCTCCAGCGTCGCGGCGCCCTGGTGCGCGCCTTCGACCCGGTGGCCATGGCCAACGCGGCCGCGGAGCTTCCCGAGGTGGTGCTCTGCAAGAGTGCCTACGAGACCTGCGATGGAGCCGAGGCGCTGGTGATCGTGACCGAGTGGAACCAGTTCCGCATGCTCGATCTGGAACGCATCCGCAAGACGCTGCGGCGCCCGGTGGTGGTGGACCTGCGCAACATCTACGAGCCGGAGGCGATGCGCCGCGCCGGCTTCCACTACGTCAGCGTGGGTCGCCCGTGAGCCGAGGCCGTCCGGCCCTGCACGTGGTGATCATGGCGGGGGGCGCGGGCGAGCGCTTCTGGCCGCGCTCGCGTCGCGCCTTTCCGAAGCCGCTGCTGCGAGTGATCGGCGGCTCCAGCCTGCTGGCGGAGACGCTGCGTCGGGCGCGGCGCGTGGCGCCGCCGGAGCGGACCTGGATCGTCGCCACCGGCGACAACGCCGGGCCGATCCGGGCGGCGGCGGGGCTGCCGCGCGGCCACGTGCTGGCCGAGCCCGCCGGGCGCAACACCGCCATGGCCGCGGGCTTCGCGGCGGCGCGGCTGGCGGCCGAGGATCCCGATGCGGTGCTGGCGATGCTCCCCGCCGATCACGTGATCCCCGATGCCCGCGGCCACGCGGAGGCGTTGCGCCGGGCGGCGCGGGCCGCGGCCGACGGCGCGCTGGTGACGCTCGGCGTGAAGCCGACGCGCCCCGATCCCGGCTATGGATACATCCAGCGTGGCGCGGCGATCGGCCGCGCCCACCCCGGCCTGCATCGGGTGCGCCGCTTCGTCGAGAAGCCCACCGTCGCCCGGGCGCGCGGCTATCTGCGGCGCGGCGGCTACCTGTGGAACGCCGGCATCTTCGTGTGGAGCGCGCGCTCCATCCTCGAGGAGATCGAGCGCTGGGCGCCGGAGCTCGGTCGCGCCCTGGCGCCGCTGCGCGCGCGCCCGCGCGGTGCCGGCTCGCGCGCGGCGCGTGAGCGCGCCTATCGGCGCGCCCCCTCGCTGCCGATCGACATCGCCGTGATGGAGCGCAGCGACCGGGTCTGGACGCTTCCGGTGGACTTCCACTGGAGTGACGTGGGCAACTGGGCCTCCCTGGCACAGGAGCTGGGTGTGACGGCCCGCGCTTCGCGCGTCCTCGGCGGGACCGCCCTGCTCGAGGACTCGCCCGGCAACCTGGTCTTCGCCGGCGAGCGTCTGGTGGCGCTGCTCGGGGTGGAGGGACTGGCCGTGATCGACGCCGGGGACGCGCTGCTCGTCACGTCCCTCGAGCGAAGCGGCGAGGTCAAGCGCGTGGTTTCCCGGCTCCGCGAGCGCGGCCGCGGCGACCTGCTCTAGCCGCAAGGCGCTCGCTCAGGATGGAGCGCCGGCCTTCCGATAACGCCCGTGTGTCCGTCTGCGACCCCTCCTTCGCCAGCTGGCTGGTCGGCTCGATCCGCTCGGGCCTGGTGGCCATCGACGCCGCGGGCGCCGTCACCGCGCTCAACGCCGAGGCGCATCGCCTGCTCGACTGCGCCAGCCCCAGCGCGGAGGGAGCGCTCGGCTGCGACTGTCGCGCGGTGCTTTCCCACCAGCCCGCCATGGCGCAGCTGCTGCTCGACGCCCTGGACGGGAGCGAGCGGCCCAGCCGCACGGAGATCTGCCTCGACCGGCGCGACGGACGGCCCGAGCTGACCATCGGCTATACGCTGGGCGCGGTGCGCGACGCCGCCGGCCAGGTGTGCGGCGCGGTGCTCCAGTTCCGCGACCTGACTCCCTACGAACGCTCGGCAGAGCAGGCGCGCCTGCGCGAACGGCTGGCGGCCCTGGGCGAGATGGCGGCCGGACTGGCCCACGAGATCCGCAACCCGCTGGCCAGCATGGAGATCGCCACCGGCCTGCTGGCGCGTCGCCTGGCCGACGATCCCGACGCCAAGGCGCTGGTGCAGGAGCTCCAGGGCGAGGTGCGGCGCGTGGCCGCCACCGTCACCGAGAGCCTCGAGTTCGTGCGGCCCGTGGTGCTGCGCAACGAGCCGGTGGATCCGGTGCACGTCCTGGAGGAAGCGCTGACCTGCGCGCGGTCGCGGATCGACTACGACGGCGACGTCGTGCGCGACTACGACCCTGATCTGCCCCCGGTGCTGGCCGACGAAGCGGCGCTCCAAGGCCTCTTCACCAACCTGATCGTGAACGCCTTCGAGGCGATCGGCGACGCGCGGCCGCCCGCGCCCCGCCTGCGCCTCGCGCTCGAGGTGGTGGACGCCGCCGAGAGCCGGCCGGCTGCGGTGCGGCGCGGCGAGGTGCCCGAGCTGGTCTTCACGGTGGCCGACAACGGCCCCGGCATTCCCGACGAGCTGCGCGAGCGCGTCTTCTACCCGTTCTTCACCACCCGGGGCGAGGGGTCGGGCGTGGGCCTGGCGAACGTCCAGAAGGTGGTGGCGGGGCACGGCGGTCGCGTCGAGCTCGAGAGCGTTCCCGGCGCTGGCGCGACGTTCCGCGTGCGTCTTCCGCTCGGCCCGCGGGAGGCGGCATGAGCGACAAGCGCTTCCTGGTGGTCGAGGACAACAGCGTGCTTCGGCGCGGCATCGCGCGGGCGCTGGCCGAGAAGTGGGGCCAAGCCGACGAAGAGGCCGACGGCGTCCGCGCCGTCGAGCGGCTGAGCGATGCCCAGCAGCCCGCCTACGACGTGGTGGTGACCGATCTGCGGCTCCCCGGCGAAAGCGGCATGGCGGTGTTGGAGGCGGCCCGCCGCCGCGACGAGCGCACCGCGGTGCTGCTGATGACCGCCTATGGAACGATCGAGACCGCGGTCGAGGCGGTGCGCTGCGGCGCCTTCGATTTCATCCAGAAGCCCTTCGAGCTGGAGCAGCTCGAGATACGCGTGTCGAAGGCCCTCGAGCACGGCAGCCTGGTGCGCGAGGTGACCGACCTGCGCGCCGAACGGGCGGCGCGCTTCGCACCGGACCACATCATCGGCGAGAGCGAGAGCCTGCGCGCGGCCACCGAGCGGGCGCGCCGGGTCGCGCCCTCGCGCTCCACCGTACTGATCACCGGAGAGACCGGAACCGGGAAGGAGTTGATCGCCGGGCTGATCCACGGTTCGTCGCCGCGGGCCGAGCAAGCCTTCGTCAAGGTGAACTGCGCCGCGTTGCCCGAGACCCTGCTCGAATCCGAGCTCTTCGGACACGAGCGGGGCGCCTTCACCGGCGCCGATCGGGCGCGCACCGGTCGCTTCGAGCAGGCCGACGGGGGCACGCTCTTCCTCGACGAGATCGGCGATATGGCGCCGACCACCCAGGCGAAGCTGCTGCGGGTGCTGCAGGACGGGGAGTTCCAGCGGCTGGGGGGTACCCGCAGCCTGCGCGCCGACGTGCGGCTGGTGGCCGCCACCAACCAGGACCTCGAAGCGGAGGTGGCGGCGGGGCGCTTTCGCGAAGACCTGTACTTCCGGCTCAACGTCATCCGCATCCAGATGCCGCCGCTGCGCGAGCGCAGCGAGGACGTGGAAGCACTGGCCCTGCACTACCTGGCCCACTTCGCTGGGGAGCTGGGCCGGCCCTCGCTCCGCTTCGACGAGGGCGCGCTGGCGCGCATTCGCGCCCACACGTGGCCCGGCAACGTGCGTGAGCTTCGCAACGTGATCGAACGCGCGGCGCTGTTGGGCGAAGGCGAGCGCATCGGGGCGCGCGATCTCGATCTCTCCGAGCCGGTGGTTCCGGGCTCCGATGGCTTCTCGATCGAGGTGCCGCCCGGGGGCGTCTCGCTGGCCGAGTGCGAGCGCCAGTTGGTGGAGTCGTCCCTGCGCCGCACCGGCTTCGTCCAGAAGGACGCCGCTGCACTGCTGGGCATCAGCCGCCGCAAGCTCAACTACATGATCCAGCGCATGGGCATCACCCACCCGTCGTGGCGCCGCAACCGCGAGGAGCCGGATTCCGCCTCCGAGTGACCGCCGCGTCGGTTTGCTTCCCTCTCCACCATCGGATACCAACACCGGCTGCCCGCATCCCGGGCGAGGAGGGCTTCGATGCGGTGGTTTCGCGCCGTGGCGGTGGTGATCGCGCTGGCCGGAGTCCTGGCGTGCGAGAGCGACGAGGCCAGGCTCGCCGAGCACCTCGAGCGCGGTGAGGCGTACCTCAGCGAGGACAAGGCCTCAGAAGCGGTGATCGAGTACAAGAACGCGCTGCAGCTCGCGCCCAATGAAGCTGCCGCACATTACGGGCTGGCCCGCGCCTACATGGCGATCAAGCAGCCGCGCAAGGCGTTCTGGGAGTACCAGGAGACCGCTCGCCTCGACCCGTCGAACCACGACGCGCGGCTCGCCTACGCCCAGTTCCTGCTCTTCGGCGGCGACGACGAGCTGACCCAGGCGCTGGAGCAGGCGGATGCGGTGATCGCCGCCGACGAGACGCGTTGGGAAGCCCATCTGATGCGGGGCCGGTCGCTGGAGGGTCTCAGCAGGATCGACGAGGCGCAGGCCGCCTACGAGAAGGCGTCGGAGCTGCAGCCCGAACGCTCCGAGCTGATCCGGCTGCTGGCGAACTTCCAGGTCCGCCAGGGTCGCACCGAGGCGGCCGAGGCGCTCTACCAGAACCTGGTCGAGGTGGCGCCCACCACCGAGAGCTACTTCGCCCTGGGCGGCTTCCTGGCCCAGGCGCGCGAGCGCGACGAAGAGGCCGAAGCGGCGTACCGCAACGCGATCGAGGTGGCCGAGGACGCCGAGCGCAGCGCGGCGTACCGGCGCCTCGGCAGCTTCTACTACTCGCGCGAACGCTTCGACGAAGCCGAGGCGATCCTGCGCGAGGGCCTCGAAGCCACCGGGGACGACATCGAGCTGATCTATTCGCTGGCTCGCTACTACCACTCGCGCGGCGCGCCCGAGAAGGCCGACGCGATGATGGAGGAAGCGACCCGCGCCCGACCCGACGAGGTCCGGCCCTACCTGATCCTGTCGGCCTACCGGGGCCGCGCCGGCGATCTGGAAGGTGCCCTCGAAGCGGCCGAGGCGGCGCTGTCCGTGGATGGCAACGACGAGTCGGCGCGCCTGCGCAAGGCGGAGCTGCTGGTCGACCTCGGCATCCGCCGCGGTGAGAGCGAGCGCCTGGCCGAGGGCCGCGCCATCGTCCAGGCGATCCTGGCCAGCTCGCCGGATTCGCCCGAAGGTCACTTCGTCGGCGCCAAGCTCGATCTCGCCGAGGGCCGGCCCGACGACGCGACCGTGGCACTCCGCAAGGCGCTCGACGTGAGGCCCGACTGGCCCCAGGCGCACTTCCTGCTGGCGTCGGCGCTGGTCCTCGAAGGGGATCGGCAGCAGGCCCGCGCCGAGGCGCTGCGCTCGGTCGAGCTCGACGCCGACTTCGTCGAGGCGCGGCGGCTGCTCACCCGCATCCACGCCGAGCTCGGCGAGCACGACCTGGCCGTCGAGGAGGCGCGGCGCATCCTGCGCCAGAATCCCGACGATCGCGCCATGCGCATCGTGATGGCCCAGAGCCTGGTGCACCTCGGCAAGCTGGACCAGGCGCGCGCCGAGCTCGAAAGTGTTCCGCTCGAGGACCGCGCCTCCGAGGTCCACTTCGCGCTGGCGCGCATCGACATGATGCAGGGGCGCAACGAGTTCGCCCGCGCCAAGCTGCTCGCCGCTCTCGAAGAACGGCCCGAACACCCCGAGATCCTCGAATCGCTGCTGCGCGTCGAGGCGTCTCTCGGGCAGATCGACCGCTTCCTCCAGCGCATCGCGGAGGCGGCCGAGAGCCGACCCGACAAGGCCTCGCTGGTTCGCCTGCACGGGTTGGCGTTGCTGCTCGCGAAGCAGGGCCGCGAGGGCGAGGCGAAGCTGCGGCGGGCCATCGAGCTCGACCCCAACGATCTCGCCGCCTACCAGGCGCTGGCACAGCTGCTGATGTCCACGCGCCGTGTGGAAGAGAGCATCCAGACCTACCAGCGCGCGGTGGAGTCGCGGCCCGATTCCGCGCCGCTGCGCTTCACGCTGGGGACGCTGCTCGAGGGCTCCGGCCGCGCCGAGGAGGCGATCGAGCAGTACGAGGCGGCGATCGCGGTCGATCCGCGCCTGGCGGTGGCGAAGAACAACCTGGCCTACCTGCTGGCCGAGGGCGGGAACGACCTGGACCGGGCGCTCGACCTGGCCCAGGAGGCCAAGCGAGAGCTGCCCGACAACCCCAACTCCGCCGACACCCTGGGCTGGGTGCTCTACAAGAAGGGGATCCCGGAGGCTGCCGTCGGCTACCTGCGCGAAGCCGAGGCGGGCTTCCCGCCCGATCATCGGGACCTCGGGGTGGTCCGCTACCACCTGGCGCTGGCCTACGAGGCCCAGGGCGAGCCCAGCCAGGCCCGGGAGACCCTCGAGCGGGCCCTCCAGCAGCTGGAGAAGGCCCGAGCGGCCGCCGCCGAGGCGGGCAATCCGGAGCCCGCGGATCCCCCGTGGGTGGCGGACGTGCGGAACCTGCTGAACCGGCTCGGGGAATAGCGCCAGACCATCAAGCCGGAAGCGCCACCCGCCGATATGGGAGCGGGCCGGTCACGTGCGCCGAGCGCCCGGGACGGCTCTCGTCGGAGGGATGGAATGAGACTCCTCAATTTGACTCTCGTGGCCTTCGTGGCCCTCGTGCTCGCGCTCCCCGCAGTTGCGGAGGAGGGCGCGCAGGCCTCGCCCGAGTCGGCGCCGATCATGGCACCGGACGCCGCAAGCGACAGCCAGGACACCGTGGCGGCCGAGCCGTCGGAGGCCGCGCCCGAGACCGCCCTGGGTCCGGTCGGCTACGACGAGCAGGGCCGGCCCGGACGCATCCACGTGGTCGTGTCCGGTGACACGCTGTGGGACATCTCCGAGGCCTACCTGGGCACGCCCTGGATCTGGCCGTCGGTGTGGCGCGACAACCCGGACGTCGCCAACCCGCATCGCATCTTCCCCGCCGACCGCATCTGGATCACGCCGACCGAGATGCGCCGCCTGACGCCCGCCGAGGCCGACGCCTTCCTGGCCCGCGGAGCGCCGCAGGAGCAGCTGCCCGCGGCCGTGGACAACGGCGCCGGCAACGGTGTGGACGCCATGCCCGGCTCGATGCGGACGCACCCCGTGCCCGGCATCGAGCACTTCGGCTTCGTGCAGAGCGACGTCTTCGAGAGCGCCGGCGCGATCCTGGGCCGACCGGGCCAGGCCAAGTGGCTGGCGCAGACCCGCCGCGTGTACATGAGCCAGGGCGAGGGCGAGGTGCAGGTCGGTGACCGCCTGGCGGTGGCCCGCGCCGTCGAGCGCGTGATCGATCCCGAAACCAATCGCGAGATCGGCGTCTACGTGGACCAGCTCGGCTGGATCGAGGTGACCCGGGTCGAGACGGAGAGCTCCGAGGGGGTGATCCGCAAGTCGTTCCGCGAGATGCAGGTCGGCGACCGTCTGCTGCCCCACGAGTCGATGCCGACCGAGGTGACGATCCTCGACATCGAGGCCGACGTGGCCGGCCAGATCGCCTTCTTCCCGGCCAACAGATCGCTCACCGGGCACCACGACGATCTGGTGTTCCTGAACCGCGGCACCGACCACGGGGTCGAGGTGGGCACGCCGCTCGTGGTGTTCCGCCCCGGGGACGTGGCCGAGGACAGCGAGACGCGCCGCAAGCACCAGCTGCCCGATGACGTGGTGGCCGACCTGCTGGTGGTCTCCGCCGAGCCGGGCACCGCGGTGGCTATCGTGACCCACTCGCGCACGGAGCTGAACCGCGGAGACCGCTTCCGCGGCGCCACGCAATAGTCCGCGGGCAACCGCGTTCTCGACGCGCTATGAGGGAGGGGGCCCCGGTCCCGGGAGCCCCCTCCCGTGCGCGAGCCCCCCATCCGCGAGCCTGGCGAAGACCGCGCCCCGCGAGCCGCCGGCCACGACATCCCCCACGCACCCGACTGGCTCGATCCCCGCGATGCGAGGGCGCGCGCGCCGCTGCACGCCTGGTGGGCGCTCCAGCGCCATACCGCGCTCCATCCCGAGCGGGTGCGCGAGATCCTCGAGCGCAGCTCCGACCCGGTCGCCGCACTTCACCGGATCGGCCCCGATGCCGGGGTGACGCCGCTCCCGGGCGCCGGCAGCGACGCCTTCGCGAGCCTGTGTGAGCGGCTGGCGCGCCTCGGCCTCCGCGCGCTGCCGCTCGGTGCTCCGGACTACCCCGAGCGGCTCGCAACGCTTCGCGACGCCCCGCCGCTGCTCTGGGTACGCGGCGACTTCGCGAGGCTGGAGTCCCCGCTGGTCGCCGTGGTCGGCGCGCGCCGGGCCACGGGCTACGGCCGCGAGGCCTCGCGCCAGCTGGCGGCCGCGCTCGCAGCCGCCGGGGTCGGAGTCGTCTCCGGACTGGCGCGCGGAATCGACGCGGCCGCCCACCGGGGGGCGCTCGAGGCCGGGGGGAGCACCGCGGCGGTGCTGGGCTGCGGGCCCGACGAGATCTATCCGCCGGAGCACCGGCGGCTGGCCGAGGCGCTGCTCGAACGCGGCGCCGTGCTGAGCGAGTTCCCGCCCGGTACACCGCCCCGAGCCCACCACTTCCCGCTGCGCAACCGGATCATCAGCGCGCTGGCCGCCGCCGTGGTGGTGGTGGAGGCGCGGCCGCGCAGCGGGTCGCTGATCACGGCGCGGCACGCGTTGGAGCAAGGGCGCGAGGTGCTGGTGGTCCCGGGCCCGATCGATGCTCCCGCCAGCGAAGGATCGAACCGCCTGCTTCGCGACGGTGCGGCACCCGTGCTCGATGTCAGCGACGTGCTCCGCGCCATCGGCTGCGAGACGAGCGGCGCAGCGGTGGCGCGGGCAGCGAGCCAGGGGGGCGCACTGGAGCGCGCTCTGCAGCACGAGCCCGGCACCCGCGACGAGCTGGCGCGTCGCCTGGGCTGGCCCGCTGCCGCGCTGGCGCGCGAAGTGCTCGCGCTCGAGCTGGAGCGCCGCATCGCCGAGGAGCCCGACGGGCGGCTCCGCCTGATTCGGGCGACACCGGAGCGAAACGAGCCGTGAGCTATGCTGGCCGCTCCGATGGGGCCGAGCTCGAATTCTCAGCACAGCGCGAGTCGCAACCGGTCCCGGCCGGTCGAGGCACCCCTGCTCGTGATCGGCGGCGGCCTGGCGGGCTGCGAGGCCGCCTGGCAGGCGGCGCAGCTCGGCGTTGCGGTGCGGCTCTACGAGATGCGTCCCGAAACCCGCTCGCCGGCCCATACCAGTGCCGACTTCGCCGAGCTGGTGTGCAGCAACTCGCTGCGCTCCAACGAGGTCACCCACGCCGCCGGCCTGCTCAAGCAGGAGATGCGGCGCATGGGTTCCCTGGTGCTGGCGGCCGCCGATGCCAGCGCGGTGCCGGCCGGCAAGGCGCTGGCGGTGCACCGGGAGTCCTTCTCCGCTGCCATCGCTCGCGCCCTCGAGTCGCATCCCCGCATCGAGATCCGCCGCCAACGCGTGGACAAGATTCCCGACGACGCCCAGGTGCTGCTGGCCACGGGGCCGCTGACGGCGCCCGCGCTGGCCCAGGAGATCCAGGCGCTGCTGGGCGAGGAGTCGCTCTACTTCTACGACGCGATCTCGCCCATCGTCTACACCGACTCGATCGACCGGGAGGTGGCGTTCCGCGCCTCGCGCTGGCAGGACGGGGAGGGCGACTACTGGAACCTGCCGCTGGATGCCGACGGCTATGGCGCATTCGTGGACGCGCTGCTGGCCGCCGACACGGTGCCGCTGCACCCCTTCGAGCGAGCGCTCTACTTCGACGGCTGTCTCCCGATCGAGGAGATGGCGCGGCGCGGCCGCCTGACCCTGGCCCACGGTCCCATGAAGCCGGTGGGGCTGACCGATCCACGCACCGGACGCCGTCCCTACGCGGTGGTCCAGCTTCGCCACGAGGATCGGGAAGGCACGCTGCTGAACCTGGTCGGCTTCCAGACCAAGCTCCGGATCGGCGCCCAGCGCGAGGTATTGCGCACGCTGCCGGGTCTGGCCGACGCGCGCTTCGCGCGCTTCGGCTCGGTGCACCGCAACACCTACATCAACGCACCCCGCGCGCTGACGGAGACGCTCGAGGTGCGCGGCCGACCGGGTCTCTACGTGACGGGGCAGCTGGCTGGCGTCGAGGGCTACGTCGAGTCCGCCGCCCTCGGCGGCCTGGCCGGGCGCTTCGCCGCCGCCGCCCGTCAGGGTCGGCCGGGGTCACGCCCCCCCGCGGTCACCGCCCACGGCGCGCTGCTGCGGCACCTGGCCGACGCCGACCCGCGCCACTTCCAGCCGATGAACGTGAACTTCGGGCTCTTCCCCCCGCTCGCTGCCGACGAGCAGCCGGCGCGGGTGCGCGGCCCGCGGCGTGAGCGGCGCCGCGCCCAGCACCGCTGCTTCTCCGAGCGCGCGCTCGCGGCGCTCGACGCCTGGCTCGCGAGCGCCGGAGTGGGCGCGTGACGTTGCGCGAAGCCATCGTCGCCTTCGAGCGTCACCTGGCCGGCGAGCGGAACCTGTCGGCCCACACCTGCCGCGCCTATCGCTCGGATCTCGATCAGCTGGCGCGCCACGTGGGCGAGGAGAGCGACCCGGCGGCCCTCGGCGTCGAGCAGATCCGGGGCTTCCTGGCCGAGCGACACGGACGCCTCGAGGCCAGCTCCCTGGGTCGCAAGCTGGCGTCGATCCGCGCCTTCTTGCGCTACTGCCGGCGCGAAGGCTGGGTCGCCCGCGACCCCAGCGCCGGACTGTCGGGCCCGCGCACCCCGATGCGCCTGCCGCGCCCGCTGGCGGTGGACGACTGCGACGCCATCATGGAGGCCGATCGCAACGCCGGCGACACCAGGCCCCCGCGCGCGCAGGAGCGCCGCTTGCGCGATCGCGCCCTGGTCGAGCTGCTCTATGGCGCCGGCCTGCGGGTGGGAGAGGCGGTGGCGCTGGACGTGCGGGACGTGGACCTGATGGCGCGCGAGGTGCGCGTCTGGGGCAAGGGCAACAAGGAGCGGATCGTGCCGTTGCCCGCCGCCGCCTGGGACGCACTCGACGGCTATCTCGGCGCTCGCCGGCACCGGGGCTACCAGGCCGAGCCGCTCTTCACCGCGCCGGCCACCGGTCGCCGGCTGGGACAACGCTCGGTGCGACGTCTGCTGTCGGCCCGTGCGGTGGCCGCCGGCGTGGAGGACCGTGTGCATCCCCATCGCCTGCGCCACAGCTACGCCACCCACCTGCTCGACATGGGCGCCGACCTGCGCGAGATCCAGGAGCTGCTGGGGCACGCGAGTCTCTCGACCACGCAGCGCTACACCGCGGTCTCTGCCGAGCGGCTCTTCGAGGTCTACGACCGCGCCCACCCGCGGGCGCGGCGCGGCAGCCGCCGGCGCGCCGACGGCGGCGAGGAAAGGCAATGAGCCGCCCGCGCCTGCGCGCCACCACCGTACTCGGCGTACTGCGCGACGGCCGCCTCGCGATGGCCGCCGACGGGCAGGTGACGATCGGCGACACCGTGGTCAAGCACGGTGCCCGCAAGGTGCGGCTGGCCGCCCAGGGTCGCGCCCTGGTCGGCTTCGCCGGCGGTGCGGCCGACGGGCTTGCGCTGTCCGAGCGGCTGGAGAGCAAGCTCGAAGCCCATCCCGGCAACGTGCGCCGCGCGGCGGTGGAGCTGGCGCGCGACTGGAGGAGCGACCGGGTGCTGCGGCGTCTCGAGGCGTTGTTGCTGGTCGGCGATCCGCAGGCGATGCTGATCGTCTCGGGCAACGGCGACGTGCTCGAGCCCGACGACGGACTGGCTGCCATCGGCTCCGGCGGCTCCTACGCGCTGGCGGCCGCGAGGGCGCTGGCCCGCCACAGCAAGCTGGGTGCCGAGGAGATCGCCCGTGAGGCCCTGCGCATCGCCGGCGAGATCTGCATCTACACCAACGACCAGATCGAAGTGGAGACGCTGCCGTGACCGGGTTCCGCACCTTCACGCCGCGCGAGATCGTGTCGGAGCTCGACCGCTACGTGGTGGGCCAGGCCGAGGCCAAGCGCGCCGTGGCCATCGCGCTGCGCAACCGCTGGCGACGGCGTCAGGTGCCGGAGCCGTTGCGCGACGAGATCGCGCCCAAGAACATCATCATGATCGGGCCGACCGGCGTCGGGAAGACCGAGATCGCGCGCCGGCTGGCGCGGCTGTCCCAGGCGCCCTTCATCAAGGTGGAGGCCTCGAAGTTCACCGAGGTGGGCTATGTCGGGCGCGACGTCGAATCGATCGTGCGCGATCTCGCCGACCTGGCGGTGAACATGGTGACCGAGGAGGAGCAGCGCGCGGTGAGGGCGAAGGCCGAGGAACGCGCCGAGGAACGCATCCTGGACGCGCTGCTGCCCCCGGCGCCCGAAGCGGAGATCGAGCCCGTGCCGAGCGGCGGGGAGACCCGCGAGAAACTGCGCCGGATGCTGCGCGAGGGGAAGCTCGACGAGCGCGAGGTCGAGGTGGAGCTGGCCGCCGGCGGCCCGACGCCGGCCATGTCGATCTTCACGCCCCAGGGCGTCGAGGAGATGGGCGTCCAGTTCAAGGACCTGATGGGGAACCTCTTTCCCCAACAGACCAAGCGGCGGCGCATGAAGATCCCGGCGGCCCGCGAGGCCTTCGCCGCCGAGGAGGCGGCGCGGCTGGTGGACGCCGACCGGGTGCGCGAGCTGGCCGTGGAGCGGGTCGAGCAGACCGGCATCGTCTTCATCGACGAGATCGACAAGGTCGCGACGCGCTCGGAGATGCAGGGCGCAGACGTCTCGCGCCAGGGCGTGCAGCGCGACCTGCTTCCGCTGATCGAGGGCAGCGCGGTGAGCACGCGTTACGGGGTGATCCGCACCGATCACATCCTGTTCATCGCATCGGGTGCGTTTCACCTCGCCAAACCCTCGGACCTGATCCCCGAACTGCAGGGGCGGCTGCCGATTCGCGTCGAGCTCGATTCGCTCACCGCCGGGGACTTCACGCGCATCCTCACCGAGACCGACGCGTGTCTTTGCACGCAGTACAAGGCGCTGCTCGCGGCCGAGGGCGTCACGCTCGAGTTCAGCGAAGACGGCGTGCAGCGGCTCGCGCAGATCGCCTTCTC